>CP048838.1:2202156-2516749 GCA_012317185.1 [Clostridium] innocuum
GCCAGCGACATCACCAGCACAGCTGCAGCTGCGTAATCCTTTGCTTTTTTCGCTCCCTCACTGTATTGCGGCGACACCATGTCCACAATCGTTTCCAGAGCGGAATTGATATATTCCAGTGCAATCACAGCACCAATGACGATCAGAATGACGCACCATTCCATCGCCTCCAGCCCCAGACAAGCACAGACCGCAAGCACAACCATTCCCAGAACTGTCTGCAGCACAATGCTACGGTCATGCAGCAGCCCATGCATAAGACCGGCAAATGCATACCGGAATTTATTTCCGTATTTTTTTAGGAACGATATCATCCAGTATCACATTCTGCAGCTGAAACATCACAGCCTCATCCTCCGGTGTCATGTGGTCGTATCCCAGCAGGTGCAAAAGCCCATGCGTAAACAGAAAGCAGACCTCTCTTCGCAAGCTGTGACCGTAATCCGCCGCCTGCGCTGTAATCGCTTCTATGTTGATGAATATATCACCGAGCTCTTCCTCCCCCTCCATGACCTCATATGCATCCTCGCTGTCCTTCATGGCAAAGCTGATGACATCAGTCGGCCGGTCGATACCGCGATAATCCCTGTTCATTTCATGAATCATCTGGGGTGTCACGAAGATTACGGAGGCACTCCTGAGCCCTTCCAGCTTTAAAACCTGCTGTGTCTTTTCACTGATCGTTCTGAAATCGGAGGCATAGCGCGACCAGCGCCGTTCTCCGCTCTGATTAAATACACTGATTTCCATAAGCCACCTCGATTCTTAACCGTATATCCCCATATGCCACCTTACATAGCGTCGTCGCTTTCTAGGTTTTGTATCCTATACAGGCATATACCCTATTATAACACGAGCGGCGTGCAAATGAATAGCAGAAAAAGATTGTCACAGCACGAGCTGTACGCCATATCCGATCAAAAGGGCTTTTCTGACGTGAAATTGTAAAAACGCCTTTCAATTTATATACAGAATGTAAAAATTCTGTTAAAATTACCTTGCTACCATGTAATTTTAGAGTTTTTTTGGGAGGAATCTTATGTTACATATTGCAGCTTCCGCCATGACACCGGCAGATATCAGCTGGGACTTCATCATTGGAGGTCTGGCGCTCTTTTTGTTCGGAATACAGTTCATGGGAGATGGTCTGAAAAGCATCGCGGGAGAAAAATTAAGAGAGTATATCGACCGTTACACCAACAAGCCCTGGAAGGGAATCCTTGTGGGTAGTATCATTACCGTATTTATTCAGTCAAGCAGTGCCACCAGTGCCATTGCCATCGGCTTTGTACGTGCCGGATTGATGAGTCTGGAGCAATCCATCGGCATCATCATCGGAGCGAACATCGGTACGACCGTAACCGCATTTCTAATCGGATTAAAGGTAGAGGCACTGGCCTTGTATTTCGTATTCCTGGGGGTTTTGATCACCCTGTTTGCCAAGCGGAAGAAACAGACCTATATGGGACAGATCGTTCTGGGCTTCGGTCTGCTGTTCTTCGGTCTGCGGCTGATGGGAGACGAGCTGAGCAAGCTGGGACAGATGGATTTCTTTACGACACTGGCAACGACTATGCAGAATCAGCCGATTCTCGGCTTTATCAGCGGTACCCTGATGACCGCCGTCGTGCAGTCCAGCTCTGCGGTTGTAGGAATCATACAGAAAATCTACGATTCCGGAGCCATGACGCTGACAGCTGCCCTGCCGTTTGTCTTTGGCTCCAATATCGGGACAACAGTAACCGCCGTGTTTGCGTCCATCGGCGGCAGCACCTCGGCCAAACGAGCCGCTGCTGTCAATGTTCTGTTCAACACCATCGGTTCTGTGATTTTCATGTTCCTGTTGACACCGTATGTGGATTTCATCGCCTTTTTATCAGAAAATTAGATATGAATTTTGATTATCTTTTTAGAAGTTCTTATATGCCGGTATAGCCCGTATTTACAGGCTTTTCCGGCATTTTTCGTATCGGAAGAAACTCACATATATTTTTATATCCGCTTAGGTTTTTGCTTTCAAAAGTAGTAAAGAAGTAGTAAAACCTTGATTTACTACTAAGCTGCTATCCGCAGCATTTCAGCTTTTGCGCTGTCGAAAGTAGCGTGTGCGTAATAGTTCAGCGTCATAGTAATGTTGGAATGTCCCATAATGTACTGTAATGCTTTCGGGTTCATTCCGGCATTTGCCATGTTGGTACAGAACGTATGACGTAAGGTGTGCGGTGTCATTACTTTCGGTAGAGCTTCCTCATGGTACTTGTTGTACTTCTTTGCAAGCCCCCTAAACATACCGTCATAATTGGTAGCTGTTTTCGGGTAGCCGTCCCGGTTGAGGAAAAGGAAGTTGCTGTAACCGTCAATAGTAACAGCTTTTGCACCCCTGCGCCGTTTCAGCACTCGGTTAAATGCTTCATATACTTTTTCGCTCATTGGAATTTGACGAATACCGCTTTTCGTTTTTGGTGTTTCAATGTAATATCCTGTTTCCGCACTTCTTAAAAGTTGGTGGTCTACATTGATTATCCTATTCTCAAAGTTAATGTCAGTATCGGTCAGCCCGCAAAGTTCAGAGATACGAAGCCCTGTCCCAAGCAAAATAATAAGCTCGTCATAATACTTCTGATAAACTTTGTCATTTTGAGCAAAGGACAAAAAACTTTCTTCCTGCGCTGGTGTTAGCGGAACCTTTGGTTCTGTATCATCTTCAATGACAGTGTTTAACTGGAAGTCAAAAGGATTTTTCCTTATGCAATCGTCCTGTATCGCTGTGTAAAAGGCAGCTTTCAAGGAACGCTTGTCATTACTGATAGTCTTATAGGAAATTCCTTTTTCTTTCATGCGGATTGCCCATTCTTTCGCGTCGGACAGCTTCACGCTGTCAATCGGGCAGCCCCCAAGTTTATCTTCTTCCAGTAGCTTCATCAGCCGCTTGCGTCCGTTTTTCGTATTGTACCTTACATTTCCCCGGTGGCGTATCTGCTTTGCATAAAGTTGGCAGACCGTCATTTTCTTGCCTATGGTGTCTATCCCGTCGTCAAGGTCTTTCTGTATCTCTTTTACCTTTTCTCGTAGGGATATATCCTCACGCTTTCCGGCAGGGGTCTTGTCCGTAGGTACTAACTTCCACGCATACACAAACTGCGGATTACCAAAGGTATCTATATATTTGTAAGCATATCTTCCGTCTTTTCTCTGGCTCTCTCCCGACCGCAAAACTCGATTTTTGCTGTCACGTCTTTTCTTTGACATTTTTCAATGCTCCTTTCCAAGACGGAAAGAGCCTTGATATGCTTATCCCATTATAGCACATTCAAGGCTCAATTTCACTATCAGATTGTGTCTATGGTATCAATCATTTTTTCAAACTGTTTGCGCTTGATTTGAATACGGTTGCCGTTCATAATAACCCACCCGGCGGCAGGATTTTCCTCGGCTAATTTACGCAGCTTGTTTTCTCCGATACGGAAGTATTTAGCTGCTTCATCTATCGTAAGCGTGTATTTTTCCCAAATAGGCACGTCGGCGTTACTCATAGTATCGTCCCCCTTTCAATATTAGGAAAAGTGAATAGTAAAAGGGGCTTTAATCGGACGGCTGTTAGCACAACCTCGCGGGAGTTCCACCCCTGCCCGTTAAGGCAGCTCTACCCAATGCCTGCGACGCTTTTAACGCTCGGACTATGGCTATAAAGGCTTGTCTACCCTTAGTGCGTGTCGTCGCCCACAAGCCGCTACACTTGTTCCCCGGCGTGGTGGTGGTCGCTCGACTTTCTCCAATAGAAGAAAAGCGTCATGGCGCACCTGCCGTATGGCTCAACGCAAAAAGGACGTATCCGATTTGCCCTATACTGCGTCGCCGTTATCTTGCGTCGCTTTCTTTGTCAAAGAGCAAGTAAGGTCAAGTCAACAGGCAGCGGAAAGGGGGACGCTGCTTGTGGTTATCTCAAACCTTGAATGAAAGGACAGCCCGCATAAGACGCGAACGCAAGCGGTCGCGTATATCCTCATCTATGCCCCAATAGATATTTCCGCGCTCATCACGCAGCTTTCGCATAGACAGGGACGCTATGTAGCTTTCGTAATGCTGTACGACAATGTTCATAGCTTCCGGGTCGCCCTTAGTAGCGGCTATGATTACCGGGTAAGGCAACAAGCCGCGTTCGTCCTGTTCTGATTTACTAATCTGTGCAGTCATAGGCTTTTTCCTCCAAATAGCGTTTTAACAGCTTCATTGAGCTTGTCCGGCGGGACTGTACCGTTGTCCTTGACAGATTACAAAACTTTGCAATCTCGCGTTCGCTCATGTCAAAGAAATAATACAGCAGTACGGTTTCCCGCTTTTCTTCCGGCAAACTGTGCAGGGCTTCGGCAAGCAGCTTCGCAGTAATTTCTTTGCCGCCGACAACGAAAGACTGTTCTGCTTCATCATCTGCAAAATACTCGTCGCAGACGTAGAGCTGTTTTTCTTCCAGTGGCGACAGGTCAGAAAAAGTAACCTCGCGTAATTGTCGCTGCTTTGTGTCCCTGTGGGCATTCATAGCTTCTCGCTTCAACGCCAGTTTGCAAAAGCCGTTAAAAGCACAACGGATTTGCCATTGGGTACGAATAGGCTCGTTCATGTTCTCACCTCCTTTCGCTGCCGCGAAAGCGGTGGAGTTTGAAATGTCCCCTTTCGTAAACCCTCAAACCAACGCACTTCAAAATGGACGTTGGTTTTAGAAATTTTTTGAAAAAGTTTTTTGATAAAATACAAAATGCGCCCGTCTGCAAATTGCAGACAGGCGCAAAGGAATTATCAAAAGTATATGTATGATTTGTGAGTTCATCTATGTAGCCAGAATAACCCGTTGGCGGGTAATGGCTTTTTTTGATAACAGTCTATTAGGGCATAGGAAAAAGGACATGACGATACCTCCTTGATACCGCCATGTCTTTATCTAGTAGGAGAGTTATCGTTAGAATTTAGATAGATAAAAAGAAACGGCGGCTCTGAAAATCAAAGCCGCCGAAATAGAATAGGCGCGTGAAAACCTGTCTGCGTTGCGACGGCTTTTTTTCTTTGCCGTCGTCCGGCAGATGTTCTATACTATGTCAATTTCAAAAATTTCTCATTATCCTTTATTACTTTTTTGTTTTGTCTTATGTAAAAGCAGGATAACCAAAACAGAAATAGCTATACTGCATAGAATATATGTCCAATTAAAATATGATAGATTTATTAAATTCTGTGCTGATTGATTTTTAATGAAGTTTGTATATGGTGCGTTACTCTTAATCGCTTCCATAACTCCTACAACATTTATCGGTCTTAAATTGTATAAGTACGCACCAAATAAATATATTGCTGCTTTTTCAACGACCGACGGTATTAAAATAGCCAATGCAGCAAGCCATAATTGACATTGCTTGTGGGATTTCTGTAAATATAACGCCCCAAAAAGATAGGGCAATATCGCAAGGCAACAGCCCAAGAGGACAATATTCTGATGAAGCCCAAAGAGGGCAAAGAATATGCGGATAAAAAGATACGTTCCAAATATAATTAACCAATCAATGAGCAAGCTTTTTATTGGCGTGTGCTTTTTTACTATTTCATTCTGTAACTGCATTTCACTACCTCCCAAATAGACGTTACACTTTTGGAAACGTCAAGGTTACGGTTGTTCCACCGTATGAATTGTTTTTAAGCTCCACCGTGATAAATAAGTCAGTTGCCATTTTCTGAACAAGGTATAAGCCCATACCTGTAGAACGACTAAGGTAACTGCCCGTATCTCCGGTAAACCCCTTGTCGAAAACAAAGGGTAAGTCAGACAATGGTATGCTTGTGCCGTTGTCTTTGATAGATAAAGAAATCTGTTCACTATTCATACTATCAGCTATGGAAAATATGAGCCGTGGGGCAAGGTTGTTTCCCACATATTTCACACTATTACTGATTATCTGTCCTAAAATGAACATCAGACCTTTTTTGTCAGAAATCACTTGATAATCGTTTTCGGTATATTCAATAGAAAATCCGGCTTCTTCAAGAAGCGTTAAATTATCTTCAACTGCTTCACGGCAAGTTCCAAGAATTGAAAGCGACTCAAAAGAGTAATCCTTATGTGTAGCCCCAAGCCTTGAAAAGTATAGAATTTGTTCTATATCCTGTCGGGTATGGTCGCGTACATAAAGCATACGAGTATGAACCAAAGGGGACATTTCATCTTTTCGATTATCCAGTAGCAAGGTCATAAGGGATAGTGGTTTTTTGATTTCATGCACCCAATTTTCAACATAGTGTTCATAGTCTGTAACTGTAATTTTCTGTTCGTTGATATATTCTTGCTGCGTCCTCAAATGTTTTCCCAATTCACAGATAAGAGGGCGTATTACAGCGGGAACAGCTTCACACAGTAAGTATTCGTTGGTATCGTCCGGCTCTAATAGAAAACGCCGAAAAATAGCGTCTGCCTTGTTACGTTTTCTGATTGATATAGCAAGAGGAATAGCAAGTGCGGCAAATGACACAAAAATTATCAATGCAGCATAATTTATAAAATAATCAGGGTTAGCCAACCAAGCAAGAAATATAAAGAACAAGTCCAAACAGGCAAGTGTAATAATCCATACCCGGTTAGAGGAAATATAGATTAAAAGTATTTTCAACTTATTCATAAGCGCACCTGCTCTTTCAAGCGGTAGCCTTGACCGCGCACTGTTTCTATACGTTCTTCAAGACCAAATTCACGAAGCGTTTTTCGCAGCCGAGTAAAATTTACTTGTAATGCATTTTCGTCTATAAATTCTTCTGTTCCCCATAGTCTAATGCATAATTCTTTTTTAGAAACAATCTTAGGGCTATTTTTCAAGAGAGCAAGTAATATTTTTCCTTCGTTCGGTGGCATAAGGTAAGAGCTATTCCCTACATAAATTGTAAAGGTATTCGGGTCAAGTAAAAAACCACCTCCATCAAGTAACCCTTGCTGTACCTGTTCTTCTTTACGTCGAAGAAGATTTTTAATTCGGGCAAGTAAACGTGACATATTACAAGGTTTTGTTAAATAGTCATCAGCCCCCAAGTCTAATGCGTGCAGTTCGTCCTGCAATTTATCTCTTGCAGTCAATACGAGTACCGTACCAATCTGTTTAGCTTTCAACTCTTTACATATTTCAAAACCCGAACGAAAGGGAAGATTGATGTCAAGCAAAATTAAGTCGGGAAAATATGCTGCTATTTCTGATACTGCGTTTTCAAAATCCGATAATCCAATCGTATCATATCCCGATTTTTCTAATAAGTTCAACAGTTCTTCTCGCATATAAACATCATCTTCAACCACAACTATCTTTGCCAATATGTCCGCCTCCTTTCCCATAATATTTATAAGCCTGTTAAGAATTGGGCTTGTAATTGAGCTTTCCTATTTCACGATTAGCTGTTCGAGCAACAGCCACACCGTAAATTACCATAACAAGAACAACAATAACAGCCATAGCAATTAAAAGAGGATAGGACTGTTCAAGGTGTGCCGCTCCTGAATATAAATATAGCTGCATGGCATATATCCCTACTGCTCCGCTGATACACGCTAATATAAGAGGAAGCAGGAAATACCATAATACTTGTTGGTTGATAGAACGCTTAATTTGTTCACGTCGTGCTCCTAAAATAGAGAGTGTTAGATACCTTGATTTTGTAGTTTGCATTTGCGTCAAGAATTGCAGGGCAAGTAATGCACACGCAATAATCAAAAACATAAATCCCATGTATAGTGTTGTATAACTTCCGGAAATAACATAAAATAATTGTCGCCCAAAATTATTAAGATAGCTTTCGTAATATAGACCAGATGGTTTTAACAAATCACGAGCTTCCATAATCGGTAACATTAAACCTTTTGTTTCAACAAGTTCATTAGGAATACAAAAGTTCCAATAAACCATACAAGTGTCTGAATTTACAAATTCTGAATATATCTCATCTGAAACAATCAATGCAGTTATAATCTTGATATTTTCATCTGCGGTCAACCCTTTCATCGGTACAGAGGGAACAAGATAAAATGGTCTTTCGTTGATAGAAAGCAACGCTTCATTATTCGCCTGTGCGTCTGCTGCAATTTGATTTAACAGTGTAACCGTTTCATCTTGAGCATTACCTAAAAAATCTGGGTTGAGATAATAGACAACTTCATTGTTCCCAAGGCTAATCTGTTTTTCTCCCGCGGCATCCAATAACCGATTATAGGAAGATACAGGAAGCAAATAAGGAGAAGAACTACCAGTATCAATAAGACCTAAAAGGTTTAAGGCAGCAGGTTGGTCGGAGCCAAAACTATACATACCATCTTCTTGTGTGGCAGGGTCTACTACATCTTGAGGTAAATGCTGCACGATTTGTTTCCTAAATTTCGACCAATCAACAGGAGAACTTATCCCATCCGAAGCAGTGGATTTTATATTTCCTATTTCCATACGGTTCAGATTTGATACATAAGGACGAATTTGTTCGTTGGAAAGATACTTCTCAACAATTTGGTCGTTGCCCATTACAGTAAAGTCATAAACAGAAGTACCTCGTGTCAATTCACTTCCATATGACATTATGCGCACTGAGCCGTCGGTAATTAACATAATAGTAAGCATCATCAGAATGGACGCTACGCTGATTGAAATATATTTATTAACGACATTTTCATGCAACTGCCGTAAAGTAAATACATAAAGTCCTCTTGTGGCTTTGTGTTTTATAGAAGCTGCCCATATACTCAAAATTCTTGCAAGTCCTCGAATAAATAGAATTGTTCCGATAATTCCAAGTAAAACGGCAATAAGCAGCATTGCCCCACTCGCAGCCATAAAATGCTCTACAACAATCCAGTACGCGACAAGCAAAATTACGGTGCCTATAGCAAACGATACGAAACTTACATATGGATTCCCTGTGCGTTGCTTTTTCGCCATCTCTCCATAAACAAGTTGATGTAGCTCTTTACGGAACAGCTTTCCGCATAGAACAAACAATGCTACAAACTGAATAATCAAGAAGCCTAACGATGTGAAAATAGCGGCACTTACAGAAAAACTTAATTGGTGTGTAATGATACCATGCCCTACTAAACGCGCGGTTGTAAGACTTATAGCTTCGGATAAAAAGCCACCGCATACAAGCCCTCCTAAAAGAGCTAAAAACGACGTGATTAGCCCCTCTGTCATTATTTGAATAAATAATTTAATCTTTGTCATTCCAAACATCAAATAAAGCCCCAGTTCTCGACTACGACATTCAAGTTGATATTTGTTTGCAAATACTACGAGAAAGAACACAAATAATAAAGCACAAAGATAAACCGTCGGTAAAAGATTAGTAAGCAACCGTTCTACTGCGTCGCTCTCAATTTCACTTAAAAAACGTATTACGTCCTGTTGTCCAAGAGAAAGCACTATATAAAACATTGCTACGGCTGTTATCATTGTCAGAAAATAAATTAGGTTTTCGCTACGGCTCCGTTTGGCGTTTCGCCATGTGAGATTAAAGAACATTTGCACTTCCTCCCCCCATTTGAGCCATCACTTGTAAAATACGTGCATAAAAATCTTCCTGTGTTTCATTTGGAATTTTACGACGTAACTCATGGAAAATAACACCGTCTTGAATGAACAAAATACGAGAACAGAAACTCGCGGCGTTAGGGTCATGCGTGACCATTAGGATTGTGCGTCCACGCCTAAGATTGATTTCCTGTAACTTCTCCATGAGTAAACGTGCTGATTTTGTATCTAATGCACCTGTAGGTTCATCAGCCAAAATAATATCGGGGTCAGAAATCAAACTACGTGCAGCAGCTACGCGTTGTTTTTGACCGCCCGACATTTGTGACGGAAATTTAGAAAGAACGTCTGTAATTCCAAGAAAATCTGCTATATCTTTTAGCTTTTTTTCCGCTGTAACAATGTCAATATTATGAATTGATAAAGGCAATATAATATTTTCTTTACCAGTTAGATTATCAAGTAAAGCAAAATCTTGAAATAGATAACCAATCTTGTTGCCACGATATTCAGCCAACTTCGTGCCATCAAAAGAGCTTATATTGGCACCTGAAAGTAAAATTTGTCCAGAGGTTGGTTTAATGACCGTAGCAATACAATTCAACAATGTTGTTTTTCCAGAACCGCTGGCTCCCATAATTCCCAAATATTCGCCATTCAGAACATCAAAGGTAATTCCGTTTAGTGCTTTTGTTGGAACCCCCTCTTTGGAATATGCTTTGTGCAAGTCGCGTACTTCTAATAGTTTTTTTGTATCATTCATATCTCACACCTCACATTTTTTGCTTACGCTTATCTTACGAATATAATTTTACTGCATAAGAAGCAACCACACCACTTACAGTTGTTGTAAGGTTTATTTGTTTGTTTATTGTATCTGCATTTTATGTTGTTTCTTTCTCATATCAAAAGGTTTTTCCGCGTTTTTTGGTATCAGCCACATATACCCCAGTTTTGAAACGCCCGGTATGCGATTTTCGCTACAAAGTATCTGTACTCGTCTTTCAGAAATTCCCCATTTCTTTGCCGCTTCGGGACAAGACATATATTCCATAATCAAAACGCCCTTTCCTCAAATTTTACCAGTATAATTATACTCGGATAGCCGAATAATATCAAGTATATGATATGCTCTATTTCAGTCAATAATGTGCTGTGTGTAATCATATCTCGAAAGGAAGATGAAATATACAATGTAGTTGGGTGAAATGACTATGAAGCAGAACAAAGAAAAATTTGATTTTAAGGCTTTCGGGCAAGCCATTAAAGCAGCAAGAAAAGCAAAGGGAATATCACGCAATCAGTTAGCCGATACGCTGAATATTGCGCCCCGATATATCGCGTCCATTGAGAACAGCGGGCAGCACCCAAGTTTACAGATTTTATATGAGCTTGTAACCCTGCTTGATGTATCAGTAGACCAGTTCTTTTTCCCGGAACGGGAACAGGAGAAATCCACGCGCCGCCGTCAGCTCGATACTATGCTTGACGGTATGAGCGAAAAAGATTTGAAAATCCTGTCTGCTACTGCAAAAGGAATAGAGGAAGCCAACAACGACGAAACGGGGGAATAAAGTTCTCTCGTTTTTGTTTATATAGAGTGATTGAAACGTCGCAGATTGCGGCGTTTTTCTTTTGGGAAAGTTCGTCAAATTTGCCGTTCCCGGTGTTGTAGGTAGTAAGGGATAAAGTTTCGTAGCAAGCATAGGAAAAGAGTACCCTTTTCCGTATTTTCGCCCTCCCGTCCTGCGGTGCGTCGGTTGAAAATTGCTTGTTGGGAAGTGTCCCAAACCCTCGGAATGGAAAGGAGCGATTGCATGAACGGACGCAAAAGAAAAATACAAATCAAATTCTATGTAACAGAGGAAGAAAGGGCATTGATTGAACAGAAAATGAAGCTTGTCCCTACCCGGAACATGGCGGCGTATCTTCGCAAGATTGCCATTGACGGGTATATCATTCAGACAGACCATAGCGATATAAAAGGCATGACAGCAGAGATACAGAAAATCGGGGTCAACATCAATCAGATTGCAAAGCGTGTCAATGCGACAGGCAGCGTTTACCAAGAGGACATAGAGGAAATAAAGGGGGTGCTTGCGGAGATATGGCGGTTACAAAGATTAAGCCTATTAAAAGCACGTTGAGCAAAGCCCTTGACTATATCCAAAACCCGGATAAAACAGACGGGAAAATGCTTGTGTCCTCCTTTGGGTGCAGCTATGAAACGGCAGATATTGAGTTTGGATTTACGCTTGCACAAGCCATAGATAAGGGAAACAATCTCGCCCACCATTTGATACAGTCCTTTGAGCCGGGAGAAGTAGATTATGAGAAAGCCCACGAAATCGGAAAGCAGCTTGCCGACGCGGTAACAAAGGGACAGCATGAATACGTCTTAACTACCCACATAGACAAAGGGCATATCCATAACCATATCATTTTTTGTGCGGTCAATTTTGTTGACTACCATAAGTACAATTCCAATAAGCGCAGTTACTACGGCATACGGAACATGAGCGATAAGCTGTGCCGGGAAAACGGGCTGTCTGTTGTCGTTCCGGGCAAAGGCAGCAAGGGAAAAAGCTATGCAGAATATCAAGCGGAAAAGGTCGGTACAAGTTGGAAAGGCAAGCTGAAAATTGCCGTTGATACGCTTATCCCCCAAGTAGCAAGTTTTGAAGAATTGTTGCAGCGGTTACAGGCAGCGGGTTATGAGATAAAGCCGGGAAAATATATCTCCTGCCGCGCTCCCGGACAGGAACGCTTTACCCGTCTGAAAACTCTCGGTACAGATTATACAGAGGAAGCCATAAGAGAACGGATAGAGGGCAAACGCACAAAGGCAGCGAAAGCTCCCAAAGAGCAGCGCGGCGTATCGCTGCTTATTGACATTGAAAACAGTATCAAGGCACAAGAGAGCCGGGGCTATGAACAGTGGGCGAAAATCCATAATCTGAAACTGGCTGCAAAGACTATGAATTTCTTGACAGAACATAAGATTGAGCAGTACGCAGATTTAGTCAGCCGGATTGAGGAAGTAAATGCGGAAAATGAAAAGACAGCAGACGCATTAAAGAGCGTGGAAAAGCGTCTTGCAGATATGGCGGTGCTGATGAAGCACGTTACTACCTACCAAAAGACAAAACCTGTCTATGAAGCATACCGCAGGGCAAAGGATAAGGACGCATACCGGGCAAAGCAGGAAAGCAGTCTGATACTCCATGAAGCGGCAGTAAAGACACTGAAAGCGGCGGGCGTTACTAAACTCCCCAATCTTGCCGCCATGCAGGAAGAATACGGGAAACTACAAGCGCAAAAAGAAGCCCTTTACGCTGATTATGGCAAGCTGAAAAAACAGGTCAAGGAATACGACGTTATCAAACAGAACATAGACAATATTTTGCGGCAAGGCAAAGAGCCGGAACGGAAGAAAGGAAAGGAACGGGAATAATTATGAAAATGGTTGGTATTACACCATGTTACAGAATAACATTAGAAAATGGCAGTTATGGCGTAGAAACTTATATTAACGCAGACAGTAAAATCCAAATTACTTTTGAGGACGGAAATACACTTATCGGATATATAGAATGTGTGGAATATGGAACTTATTCCGATGAAAATGATACTCTGGTTATAAGGGGAGAGAATGGAGAGCTGTATATCCTATTGGAAAACCGAATAAAGGATATAGAAGAACTGCACGAATAAAGTAAAAGAACAGGGCGCAGACAGCCAACAAAAGACTGTCCGCGCCCTGTTTTATGTAGGTGCGTTTTTGGTATCTGTTACGCAATAGAACGTCATTTTTAGGGGATAAGGTATAAAACCCTTGCCGCGTCATTTTCAAGCACTGAAAGCCCCGTAAATCAAGGCTTTTTTTGCCCCTACTACGTAACAAGGGCGCGCCGTTTTCTCATGCGCTCCGCTGCCTGTCTGCGGGTAATACGCTTCCGGCAGTCCGGGCAGTATTTGACGCTGTTAGAGGTGGACGCAAAAGAAGTTCCGCACTCGGTACAACGCTTTTTATCCTCGGTCTTGAAAAGCTCTGCATACAGCAGCTTATCAAGGGGCAATACGGCGGTCTGAAACCATTTGCAAAGAAGCGAATAGGAAATAAGCTGCGGGCAGACACATTCCTCCCCGTCGTCCAGTAAAATACAGTGTCCGTTATCGCAGTTGCAGCACTCCTTTTTTATAAGGCTGTTGACTTTCCGGCTTTGGGGTGGTGTAAGCCGCTTTATCCCGGTCATACCTCATCAGCGGCGAAAATAGCAAGCTCCGCATACTCATTTTCTGTCAGAGGTGCGATTTTCGCAAGGGTGCGTTTCGCCAGTTCCCGCATATCCTCGTCCATGAACGGCAGCGCAGCGTTGATGTTTTCTGTAAGCCCACGTTTGCCGTCCTCATTGTAAATGCTCAACAGGTTTGTTTCTTCAACTGTCAGTCTAATCATGCTCATACCTCCAATTCGTGATTTTTTGATTTTACAGCCGCCTTTTTCGGGGCGGCTTTTCTTTTGTCAGCGGCAAGCTGCGCCCGGATTGAGGGGCGCACCCTGCGAATATCTGTGCCCCGGTTTTCATTTTTATCAATCAAGGCGTATGTTCCATGTCTGCCCTCGATTTTGGAAAAGGAAAGTGTCTTATAGGGCAACATGGAAAACAGACGGTCGGTGTCCTTAGAGGACGCAAGCTGCATAAATGTCGGGGACAGCTCCACCATGAAATGTGTCCTATTAGGGCTATTGGGCGTGTCCCTGCGCTTCATTTCCTGCACAATGCGCCGCGCTTCGGCTTCAATCAGCCCAGCACGCAGGGCGGCGGTATGTTCCTTGAAGTCGCCCGGTGTCAGTTTATCCCGTTTTTGCTTTTCTTCCCGTAAAAGGAATTGTAGCGCGTCCGGGTCGTTGGGTACTGCTTCAAAGTGTTCAAACTTCCCTAAAGAAGTATCGGGATTTCCGTTAAAATGCTGTCCGGCGGGTATCTCCCTTGTCCCATGCTCATAAATCAACTTGACTGTGTCGGCGGCAAGCGCATTGTCCTTAACGCGCTCATACTGCCTTGCATAGTCAAGCTCATAAAGATTGCCTTTGATTTTCCCGCGCTCCCTGCCCGTCAGCTCGACGGCATAGGCAAGAACGCAGTCGCAGGTCTGCTCTTTGTAAAAACACCATGTATTGTGGGCGGCGGTATCCTTTAGGAACACGTCGCGCTCCTTAAAACAATGCGTCCCGGACGGGCGGCAAAACCATAGCAGCGTCTTATCCTCTCTGTTAGGGCTTGCCGCTGCTTTTGCGATAATCTCCTTGTCAATGTCAAAATCACTTTGGAAAAATCCTGTATTCTGCCGCATGATAGCGTCAAGAGAAGCGAAAATATCCACGTTTTCAAACTTATTCATGCGTCAGCTCCTTTCCAAATCCTGTGTTTTCTGTTTTGCCTGTTTCTTCGGTGTCTGTTCTTTCGCTGCTTTAAGCTGCGCCCGGATAGAGGGCTTCTTTTCCGTTTTTGCTGCCTTGCCACGTTCCTTGTCAGCCTTGACAGTTTCCGCAAGGTCAACAAGGGAAATGGTTTCTCCTGTCTTTACCTTTGCTTCCAATTCTGCGACGGTCGGGGTGTTGTTTATCTGCCCGTCAATCATGTTGTAGTTTTGCTCGGTGGTCTGCTCGGCAGTTTTCAGATAGTTTTCCGGCTGCAAAAATTCCGGCACTTTCTTATAACCGAAGCTGTCTACATAGTGGGCGGTGTCCTGCCCGTTCTGATGAAGCACCACTACGTCGGAAACAGAAAGGCTGTGTCCCTTAAAATCTTTCGGGTGGTCGATATTAAAGCGGGTGTAAATATCTTCAAGGGAAGTCCCCGGCGTAAGAGGTGCGGAATAGACAAGGGCATAGTTTTTCGGGTCTACCCGGTGTCCGGCGGCAATCAGACGGTCGTAAGGCTCAAAACGCAAGTCCCTTGTTTCGTCCCCGCCTTTTATCTGATAAATGGAAAAGGTGTCTTTGTCCTGTGGGGCTTCCTGCTCCGGCTGCTCCTGTGCGGGTTGTTCCTGTGCAGCTACCTTTTGCTGCCGGATATGCGCCCGCTGTAACTCGGTAGGCTTTTCCCCGGTAAGGGGAGCAATCGCTTTCACATAATCAGCCGCATAGTAGGCGTTACTGGTAAGCTGCCGCTGCCATGCCCCGGCTTTTGGCGACCAACGGAAGCCATTACTTTTTAAGGCTTCCCGCGTGGCTTCGTCCGGCTTATCCTCAAAGAAGATTTGCAGTCGGTTCGCTTCGGTGTTTGCTTCCACCTTGCCGCCGTCAAATTCCCAACCTACAAAACCGATTTCTTTTTGCTGTGAAAGGGATTTGATACGGTCTTTCACGCGCCGGATTTCTGCGCTGTTGTTGGATAACGCCCAAGTCGCAAAGGGCTTGTCCTCCAAATGCCAACTGCTCGCCATGTCTGCTTTCAATTTTTCCAGTTCCTCCGGCGGTAAATGCGGGCAGCCGTCAAGGGTCTTATGCTTGCGGTAGTAGGCGTTTACGGCTTTCATGGTTTCCTGTGATTTTTCAAGGCTTTCCAGTTTCTTTTCTAACTTCTGTACTGCCTGCGGGTCGTCTGCGCTGATACCGCCCATGCCGGTACTGCGGATTTTATCAAGAAGCCCTTGTATGTCCTGCCATTCCCGGTAATTGCTGTCGCGGGCTGCGTTCTGCTTTTCTTTCTTCCTTGTGGGGAAGTTAGAGCCGCCCGCAATCAGGATAGAGGGAACACGCGCGTCAATCTCATAGCCTTTATTCATGTTCGCCGCCAGTTTCCGGGCATAGGTGTCAAGCAGGCTGTCGATTTTCTCATGGTACATCGGGTCTACCCGCTGTTTCTGCCTTTCTGCAAGTTGTACGGCTTCATCTACATAGTGCCTGTATTCAGCCGTCGCGCTGCCTTGCTTATAATCGGAAAAACTGTTCATATCCTTTGCACGTTTGGCGGCAGCTTCATTGATAGTATAATAAGGGGCGGCGGGTGCAGCCTGTTCCGGCTGTGCTTCTTTTTCCTGTACCGGGGCTGTTTCTTCGGGAAGCTCCGGCGCGGCTGCTTTTGTTTCGGGCTGTTTGGCGGCTTCCTGTGCGGGCTGTGCCTGTTCGGTGGTCTGTTCCTTATCCTGTGCCTTTTGGATTTCTGCAAAATGTCCGTCTATGGTATCAATCAGATTTGCGGCGGTGCTGCGGATTGTTTCAAGAGAGCCTTTCAGTTCTGCAAGTTCTTTTCCGCTGCTCCACCCGGCGATATACCCAAAAGAATAGTCCGACGTATCAAGCCCGTAATGTTGGCAGACCGCATAGGCGACGCTTTCCGCCTGTACCTCGCGGGTGCGGCGGTCGGGGCGTTCCGGCATGGCAAGGGCGGTATCATGCAGCGTGGCGTGGGCGATTTCATGGATTGCGGTCTTGATATTCTGCAATTCGTCCATGCCCTCGTTGATGAAGATACGCTTTTCCTCATAATTGCAGCGTCCTTTTACGCCGCCGCTTAGTGCTTCAAATCCCATAGCAAACGGGGAAGTCTTTTCAAGGGCAGCGAAAAAATCCTTGTATTGTTCCACGTTGCCCGTAAGCTCATAGGTAAGGGCAGGAAGTTCTTTTCCCTCGGTCTGTGAAATATCAAAGACAGATACTACACGAAAAGCGGGTATCTTGATTTCTTTTTCTTCGGTAACAGGTTTTCCGTCCTTATCGAAAACAGGCTTTTGGGTGTCCGGGTCGATTTTTTCCACCTGCTTCTTGACGGTAAACGGGGACGGTGCAAGTATCTTGATAGCTTTTTCTCCGGGCTTTACATGGCGGTCAAATTCCTTTTCCCATTGTTTATAGCCTTTCACAAGATTGCCGCCCTGCATGGCGATAAGGATTGTATTGTTAAGGCTGTAATCATGGAATTTTGACATGGTACGCAGATAATCGGCGTAACGGTCGCTTTCATACAGTCCTAAAATTCCCTGTTCCAGTCGGTCGGTAATCTCTTTCATTTTATCGGCGGGCTTTTCAGAAGATAGGATAATCGGGAGAACCGGGGGCTGCTCTGTGGCGGCGGTTTGTATGGCTGCGGAAGCGTCAAGGTCTGCCTGTTCCTTTTCCTGTACTGGCGGCTGCGGCGTTACCCGGTATTCCTCCGGCACGTCGCGCCCGTCGTACCACTGTGTAAAGGTGTTGCGGTTATTGTAGATATAGCCCTGCTCGGTAAAGCT
Organism: [Clostridium] innocuum; assembly: GCA_012317185.1. Classification (NCBI taxonomy): domain Bacteria; kingdom Bacillati; phylum Bacillota; class Clostridia; order Eubacteriales; family Clostridiaceae; genus Clostridium; species [Clostridium] innocuum. The sequence goes on from CP048838.1 coordinate 2,219,931, forward strand.
GCCCCCGTCATTGATAGCAGCGTCCCGCCCGTATTCCTCATACATGAAATATTTTTTTGCTTCTTCGGGCAGCTCCAACTCGTCCAGTTCTTCAATCAGATAATGCCCGTAATCTTCCTCACTCTGTACGGACGGGTAAAGCCAGTAACAATCAAGGTTTTGTGCAAGGTTGATAATATCCTGCAAGTCCCTTGTATGGTCGCCGTATTCCATAGCTGCAACAAATTTTTCCCGGTCGTCGTCAAACTGCATTTTCAAAAGTTCGCTCAAATAGTTCAGTTCGTCAAGGCTTTCAAGCTCGGTCAATTTTCCTGCCAGTCCTGCAATAGAGGACTGGTATTCTGTGATATGCAGCTCCCCGTAGTTTTTGCCGTCTATCCCGATACGGTCAAAGACTTCTTTCAAATGCTCGGCAGTCGTGGGGAATGATACCCATTCGCCCGCAGGTCTGCCCTCGGTGTACTTTCCAAGATTAGAAAGATACCCGCTTAAAATCGTTTCTACCATGCGTTCGCTCCTTTCGTTTTCAATCATACGGTGCATAAGTTCGTAGTCCTCCATGCTCATGCTCCCGTCAAAAATATAGGGGTCGGGTTCTTCGCCGTCCCGGTAGGCTTTTTCAGAGAAAGGAAGCCCCGCAGCGTGGGCGGCGGCTCTTGCTTCCTCGATAAGCTCCGGCGGCAGCCTGTCGTCGTGGGCTTCGATAAATTCCCCGATATTGCTATATCCGTTTTCGTAGTGGCGGCGCACCCCGGCGGTCAGCTCGTCAAGGTTCATATCCTCGCCAAGATAGCCGGAATAATAGCCGTTTACCACAACGGCGGCAGGGTCAGCCTGTTTGATTTCTTCCATGCGGCTTCTGTCCTCCGGGTAAATGTAGTCGCTCATTTCAAGGTGGAAATATTCGGCGTTCCAAGAACGTCCCGTTTTCCAAAACGCCACCCAAGCGATACCGTCCCTTAATTCTTCTTGATAGTCCTTTACGGTGTCCCGTAAACTTGCCATGTGTAACCTCCTTTCTTCGGTTTCAGAGGGTAAAACCCTCCATAAAACAGAGGGTTTGGGAAACTTCCCAACAAGCAAAAATCCCCGCCGTTCTCGGTAGAGAAAGCAGGGATTTTACGGAAAAGGGTACTCTTTTCCTATGCTTGCTATTCAGTTATTTCTTCTTCGACAGTTCAATGCGGTAGTTGACATATTTCCCGCCTGTATCAGCCAATACGATAGTTCCGTCGTAGGTTTTGCCCGTCTTTGGGGAATAGAGCTTTTTCACATTTACTTTGCCGGATTGTAAGAGTGCAGCGGCAATTTTGGGGGTAAAGGTTACTTTTCGTTCTTCAAAGAAACGGTCATTTTTCCACATGGTAAAGCTACATTCCTTATTGCTGCAATAGTAGTTTTTCTTTCCCTCATAGACAGGAGAACCGCAGCGGGGGCAGCTTCCCAACGCTTCCCGTTCCGGCTTGAACATCTGCGCTTTATCATCAGAAAGAAACGGATAGGTCTTTACCAGTTCCCGCGCCATATCCTCGATACCCTCCATAAATGCGGCGGGGTCTGCCTTGCCTTTGGCAATCTGCGTCAGATTGTTTTCCCATTCTGCGGTAAGCTGCGGGCTTGTCAAGGTGTCCGGCAGGACACACACAAGATTGATACCGTCCTTTGTGGGAAGTAGCTGCTTGCCTTTTCGCTCCACAAAGCCGCCCTTTACCAGTTTTTCAATGACGGCGGCGCGGGTGGCGGGAGTTCCAAGCCCTTTGCGTTCTGCGTCCGGGTCGGTGTCCTCACTTCCGGCGCGCTCCATAGCAGAGAGCAGCGACGCTTCGTTGTGAGGTTTTGGCGGTGTTGTGTCATGCTCCGTTACCTTTGCCGTCGGATTTTCAAAGGTCTGTCCCTCGGTAAATGGCGGCAGGGTCTTTTCTGTGTCACTGTCTGCGTCGTCCGTTTCGGGCTTGTTCTTTAAGGCTGCCCTGTATCTTCGGTCAATCTCTTTCCACCCGTCGGACAGCACCGTTTTTCCCCTTGCGATAAAAGACTGTCCGGCACATTCAAAAACTGCTGTAACCGCTTCAAAGGTATGCGGTGCAGCGGTCGCCATGAGCAGACGCGCCCCGGCAAGGGTAAGGATATTCCTTTCGCTTTCCGGCAGCGTGGCAAGGTCGGTCTTTGCAAGCTCCATAGTCGGGATAATGGCATGGTGGTCTGATACCTTTTTACTGTTCAGCACCTTTCCAAGCTCCGGCGTGAAGTCTTTTCCCGCCATAAAAGAAAATTTCCCACAAAGCAGCTTGATAATGCCCGCCGCTGTGTCGCTCATGTCGTCGGTCAGAAATGCGCTGTCTGTTCTCGGATAAGTAAGAAGTCTTTTTTCATACAGAGATTGTGCAAGGTCAAGGGTCTGCTTTGCGGTATAACCGAACAGGCGGTTTGCTTCCCTCTGTAAAGAAGTAAGGTCAAAGAGCTTCGGCGGGGCTGCGGTCTTTTTCTCTTTCACAAGGGAAGCACAGACTGCTTTTGACACTTCGCAAGCAGCTTTCAGCTTGTCAGCTTCGGAACGGTCAGATAGTTTTTCGCTTGCAGCTTCCGCGCCGGATAAGACAAGGCGCACATGGTAGTATTTTTCTTTCTTAAATGTGGTAATCGCTGCGTCCCGGTCAACAAGCATTTTTAAGGTCGGGGTCTGTACGCGTCCCACGTTCAAGGTATGATTGTAAAGGACAGAGAAAAGGCGGGTGGCATTGATACCGATTAACCAGTCAGCCTTTGCCCTGCACAATGCGGAAGCAAAGAGCGCGTCGTATTCCTCGCCGTTCTTCAGACGGGAAAAGCCCTCTTTGATTGCGCTGTCCTCCATAGAAGAAATCCAAAGGCGGCGCATAGGTTTCTTGCAGCCCGCCATTTCATAGACAAAGCGGAAAATGAGTTCGCCCTCGCGCCCCGCGTCGCAGGCATTGACGACTTCGGAAACGTCTGCCCGGTGCATAAGCTCTTTTAGGGTTTTGAATTGCTTTTCCTTGTCAGAAGCAACGGTGTACTTCCATTCCTGCGGCAAAATCGGTAAGCTGTCATAGCTCCACTTTTTATATTGTTCCCCGTAGGTGGCAGCTTCCGCAAGCCCTACCAAATGTCCCACGCACCAAGAAACGATATAGCCGCTTCCTGTGAGAAATCCGTCTTTCTTTTCCTTTGCCCCCAGTACGGCAGCGATTGTCTGTGCCACACTGGGCTTTTCTGCGATAACTAAAATCAAATATAAGTTCCTCCTTTCAGCGTTCCGGCTCGGTTTTCTTTTTCTCCTGTACCTGTTTCAGACAGTACCCCACACAAGGGGACTGTCCCTTGTAAGGGCAGGAAGCACAAGCAGGGGGATAAGGAACAGGCGGCGCATTATCACGCCGCCCGTTCGGTTTCTGTATCATCATCTTTTCAAAGGGATTGTTGGTAAACAGGGTCATAGGGTTTCTTCCTCCGTTTCTTCATCTTCGGGAGTTTCCCCGGTATCTGCTTCCGGCTCGTCCTCGTCGTAGTCCTCAAATTCAAAATCTTCAAGGTCGGTATCGCCCTTTACATTCTGCTTCGGCTTTAGAAACTTAAAGTAGTAGAACGCTGCGCCGCCACCAAGCAGGGCAAAGAGGACTAAGGCAAGCACCACACCGGGATTGCCGCCTTTTTCTTTCAGTTCTTCCGGCTGCTCCGTTGGTGTTGGGGTAGGTTCTTTGCCTGTGCAGCCTGTCATACTGGTAACACATACCGGGCAGGACGTGTTTACCTTTCCGACTTCGCATTTTTCCGTACAGTTACAGATTTCCGGCTTTTTGGCAGCTTCGCCGTTTTCGGTCAGTGCCATAAGGTCGGCTTCGTCCACTTGATTTAGGAAATGTACGGTCTGTTCGCCCTCGGCGGCGCGGTCAATGAGGATATAGAAATAGTTGCCGCCTTTGGTGGTAACAGTGATAAGTTGCTTATTGCCGCCGTAATCGTCAACCAGTGTAGCGTTTCCCTTTGGGGTAAGGGGCGGCGTTTCCTCTTTTTCCTCCACAACTACATTACTGTCGTTGGTCGCGTCCCCGGCGGGCGGCTCTGTGGCTGCGCCCTGTGCATAGGCAGGGACAGAAAAACCGCCCATAAGGATAAGGGCGGCACAAAGGGCAGTCATGGTCTTTTTCAGTTTATTCTTCATCTGCATTTTCCTCCTGTTCGTTTTCTTCTGCGGGTGCGGCAGTCATGCCGGGAATACCGCCGCCGGACAGCATAGCGTTCAGTTCCTGCGGGGTCAGACGCATAGCTCGTACAAGCTGCACGATTTCAAGGTTTTCCGCTTCGGTTTTCTGCGCTTCCAGTCCTTTTAACTTGTTCTGATACTCTGTGATTTTCTCGCGGGTCTTTGCGATTTCCTTATTGATACGGTCGATTTTATTGTTTGCCATAGGTCATTTCTCCTTTCTTTTTTTGGGCTGCTTTACCAGTTCATCAGCCCGTAGCCTTTGATACATTGATAGTTAAGGTCATAGCTCTTTATCTTGCAAGCGTCGCCGGAATTGCCCTCAACGGTATAGACGCGGCTGCCGTCCCTGCCAAGCACAAGCCCCACATGGTCGGCAACACCGTCTAAATCCCAATCGAAAAAGATTGCGTCGCCCGGTGCGATATTCTCATAGCCGCGTGCGCCCCATTGTCCCCTTGACTGAAACCAAGGGACACCCTGCCATTCGCAGCCCGCAAATCGGGGTTCGCTTTTTCCGGCTTGATTGTAGCACCATGATACAAAACAGGCGCACCATTCCACGCGGCTGTTAAAGCCGTACCAAGACCAGTAAGGGTAGCCGCCCACGTTTCCGACTTGCTGTTTTGCAAGTTCCATAAGCTCTTGATTTCCGGGGCGCGTACCGTTTACAAACTCCACGCCGCTTAAATCCTCAGACGGGCTTCCGTCGGGAGAACCGCCGCCAAAAATCAGCGGTTTGTTGCCGCTTGTTTCCAAGTACACATGAAACATTTCAAGCTGCTGTGGCGTAAGAAGTTCCTCCGCAAGCTCGGAAATCAGCTTATTTGTCAGTTTCACATTCAAGATGTAATACTCATAAGGGACTTCCTCGGTGGTGGTTTCCCCGGTTTCCGGGTCGGTACTTGTTTCGGTGCGGTAGCGTATTTCCACTTCCTCGGTCAGCGTCAAGGTGTACTGCATGGAAAAGATACGTTCAAGCTCTGCCTGTGCGCTCTGCGGGGTGTAGCTCTGCAAGAGGGCGGTCAAATAAGACGCAAGTTCGTGGGGGTTATGCCCGATACTGTCAAGGTCGTAGCGGTATTCATCATAGCCGGGGTGGGTGCTTTCGATATTGTCAATCTCACTTTGCAGCCCGTTTTCCAATGCGGCATAGTTGTTTTCAACTGCCACAAGGTCGCTGTCCTCGGATGTGTAGGAAGTGCCAAGCACCCCGTTTGTCAAGCCCGAAAACATAGCCCCGCAAGAGGACAGCCCTGCGGAAATCATAATAAAGAGAAGCAGCGCGGCAACTGCAATCAAAATGCCCGCCGGGTGTCTTGCCGCAAATGCGGCGGCTTTCCTCGTTTCCTCGGCGGTTTTCTTCGCCGTCTTTCTTGTGGCTTCCGCTGCGGCTTTTGCCCCTCCTTTCTTTGCCGCCTTTGCATACTGGCGTTTTATCTGCTGTTTCTGCATGAAACGGGAAAGCGGGTTAGAAGTAAGCTGCGGGTTGTCGTGCAGGGTTTTGTGATACTGGAAGTTGACGTTTGCCTTAAATGCTGCCTTTTCTGCCTTTGCCGCTTCCCGGTAAGGTTTCAGCTTATGGCTGCGGTAGCCCTGTTTTAACTTCCGCGCCCCGTATTTCGCGCCGCGCTCGGCAAGTTCCTCCGATTTATGCGCCCCCTCAACGCCGGAATTGTCCTTTTCAACGGAATGTATCTTGTTGTGGACGAAAATCCCTGCTTCCTGTGCGGGGCGGGACAGCGGGTTTCCTTTTTTGCCGCCGGGTATCGGTTTTTCCTGTTCTTCAAAGTGAAGTCGGGTCTTTGCCTTTCCTGCGGCTTCGTCAAAGGTGCGCTCCTTAACCAGTTTCTTTTGCTTCGGGATAGCTGCCTTTGCTGCGTCCAGTCGGTCAGCGGCTTTGTTTGATTTCTCAATATAGCATTCCAGTTCCGGGACGGCAAGTTCTTCCTCGGTAAACTGCAAGCGGGAAGATGTTGTTTGTACGGTAACTTCCTCCTGTGCTTTATGTACCGCTTTTTTACTGGCTCTGCGGGTCTGTGCTGCTTCGATATGCTCCATAACGCGCTCTGCTGTGGCGGTGTCCCTTGCGGGGGAAGCTCCCGGTGCGTGGGGTAACGGGGAAGTTTGGGACGCTACACCTTGAAGCTGCGTCCCGTCCTGCGCCGCTTGCTGCTCCGGGGACTTTTGAAAATCCGCGTCCTGTTCCCGTTTACTGATACGCTCGGCGGTCTGCTGTGTTTCGTTTACCTCAATAAGCCCGTCGCGGGTCATTTTCTGTGTGATTTTATCGCGGGATTTATATTGCTTCATGGTCTGCACCTCACTTTCCGCTTTCGGAAACTTCCTCCGGCTTCGTTGTCATTACCCTGTAAAGCTCGGTATCTTTCGGGAAGCGGTCTACAAAAGGCAGCACCACATTTCCATAGAAGATAAGCCCCTCGCCCGCTTCGGTGTGGGTAACATACTTCATCTGCTGCGGGGAAATATTAAGCTGCTTTGCAAGGATAGTACGGTCGCCCTGCGCTTGATTGAGCATGAGGACAAAATCGCTGTTCTCAAAGATATTTTCCACCTCGCGGCTTGCCAAAAGGTCTTTGACGTTCTGCGTAATGGCTGTTGGGATACCGCCCCATTTACGGAAACGCTTCCAAATCTCCACGCTGTAAGCGGCGGTCTGTTCCTCTTTTAAGAGCAAGTGAAATTCGTCCATATAGTAGCGGGTCGCCTTTTTCTCTGCCCGGTTTATCGTTACCCTGTTCCATGTCTGGTCTTGCACAATGAGCATACCTAACTTTTTAAGCTGCTTTCCAAGCTGCTTTATATCAAAGCAGACAAGGCGGTTAGAAAGTTCCACGTTGGTTCTGTGGTTGAATACGTTAAGGCTGCCGGAAACATACAGCTCCAATGCCGCCGCGATACGGGCAGCTTCCGGCTCCGGCTGTCTTAACAGCTCGTCGTAAAGGTCGCCCAAGATAGGCATTTTTGCCGGGTCGGGGTCTGCAAGGAACGGGCGGTACACATTTCTTACAGCCCTGTCAATGACGGTCTTATCGACAGGCTGCAAACCCTCCTTGCCTCCGATAACAAGCTCGCAAAGGGAAAGGATAAAATCACTTTTCAGCGCAAGGGGGTTGTCGTCCTCGCTGTAATTAAGGTTTATGTCCATAGGGTTTACATACTGGGGCTTGCCGTCAATGCCCCTGCCCGTAGGGGAAAGACGTATCACTTGCCCATTAAGACGCTGCACAAGGGAAAAATACTCGGCTTCCGGGTCGCAGATGATAATGTCGTCGTCGGTAATGAGGAAAGCATTTGTCATTTCCCTTTTTGCCGCAAAAGATTTTCCGCTTCCCGGCGTTCCCAATATAAGCCCGTTGGGATTTTTGAGCTGCTTTCTGTCGCAGAGTATCATGTTGTTAGAAAGGGCGTTCAAGCCATAGTACAGGGCTTGCCCCGTCTGAAAAAGCTCCTGCGTGATAAAGGGAATGAAAATAGCGGTGCTTGATGTGGTAAGCCCCCGTTGTATCGGGATAAGGTTTTCCCCAATCGGCACACTGGATAAAAGCCCTGCTTCCTGCTGATAGTCAAGGCGTGTCAGGCGGCAGTTGTATTTCTGTGCGATACCCGCCGCAGCGAAAATATCATTTTCCAGTTTCCGCTTCGTGTCTGCCATGTTTACCACAAGGAACGTAAGGAGAAACATTCGCTCGTTGCGGCTCTGTAAGTCCTGCAACAAGTTCTTTGCTTCGCTGCCAAAGGTGGCAAGGTCGGACGGGATTATATCCATGTCATAGCCGCTTCTAACCGCTTTTTTCTGTTCCTCAATCTTCATCTTGTCAAGGTCTGTGATTTTGCGCTTAATGGTCTTGATTGCTTCCGACTGGTCGATACTGCGGATATGTAAATTGACGATTACCCCTGTTTCCAAGTCCAGTATGTCGGCAAGCATACGGTCGTTAAGCTCCGGCGCAAGGATTTCAAGGAAGCTCGCCGCGCCGATTTTCTTCCCCATGCGGAAATATCTGCCCTCGCCAAAACGGAAAGAGGACGGGGCGATAAAATCCTTTGTAGACAGCCCCGACGGGGTAAGCCAGTCAAAGGAAAAGGAGAACGGCTCGCCCTCCGGGTGGAATACCCCATGCAGCACCTTTAAGCGTTCATAGCCGGATAAGGGGCGGGCGGTTACGCCAAGCACCTTGAAATTGTTAAACACGTCGGTTTCGATACGGGAAAGTCTTGATTTTGCAGCCGCCTTGTTATCGGCTTCAACGGTAAAGGTAATGTATTTGTGCTTCACAAGCCCGTTGTTGCCTTTACTAAGCTGATTTTTCAGCATATCCGAATACTCGGTGCGGATAGAGTTAAAAGCGTCCTCCTGTGCCGGGATAGTGATAGCTTTTTCTGCCTGTTCCCGCTGCGTCCCTTGATTGATGAAAGAAAGCTGCACGCTCACGCTCGCGTCAAAGTAGTTGAGGAAATCGCACCAGTTTTCAAAAATGGCGGTCTTATCGTCTGCCTGTGCAAGCTGATAATTGATGTCCTCGAACACGACGCACTTTGAATATCTCTTTTCCGTAACCTTGCAGATACCGTCCGGGTACATGGCAAGGTAAGGAATGGTCTGCTGTGCGGTGCGGGCTTTGCCGTCCCCCTTTGCCTTTCGGATAGCTTCGGCAATCTGTTTCTTTTCGGCGCGGGTCAGCTTACGCCTGTTTCCTGCGGCTTCCCGCGTCTTTTTTGTTTGTCCTTTTGACAATCGCTGATACCTCCTTTTCAAGTTTTCGCTGCTTTTCCAAGACAGCGTATAGGTTTTCGGTTCTGTAAGGTCGCTCCTTTGGGCGGGTAAACTTTGTCTGAACGACATTTCTTACCACCACTTCAAGGGGCTGCCCATGTTTTTCATACATGGCAAGCAGGAAACAGGGGAGCATGACGACAATCATCGCCATAGCCGCAAGGTTTGTCCCTGCGCTGCCTTTGAGCAAAAAAAACAGCGGCAGTCCGATTAAGAGAGCCGCCGCAAAACAAACGATTTGCCGCTTTGTCAGATTGAAAGCGACTTTTGTTTTGACTTTGGAAAGGTCTTTGGGTACAGGTACATACGCCAAGAAAATACCTCCTTTCTGCCCTTAGTGGGCGTTGAATATGGATTTTGCCAGTGTGCCGGATTTGAACAGGGAAAAACAGAGGATAACCGTATAGGCGGCAAGGGAAAATACCGCGCTGTGCAGATTGTCTGCGATTATCATATCGTTTACCAGTACGGCGTAAATACCGACACATATCATAATGAGGAAGCCTTGAAAACCAAGAGCGAACAGCCCTTTTAGGTAGTTGTTTCCAATCTGTCCCCATTCTCTGTTGGTCATGGTCGCAAATGGAATAGGCGATACCGAACAGTAAAGGTAAATCTCTATCATTCTGCCGTAGAGGATAACGGTTATCAGTACGGACATGATTTTCATGCAAAGGCTTACAAGGCTTGTTTCAAGCACAAGTAAGAGCAGTTCGGGGATTTCCATATCTTCAAGCCCCTCCTGCATGGCGGCAAGGGCTTCGGCAACGTCGATATTCGTATCGCCGCCGATAACCCCCGCTGCGCCGGAAACGATATGCTGCGCCATATCAAAGACCGCCATTGTGATGTTGAACGTGTTGGTTACGATAAACACCGCGACAAAGGCTTTGAATATCCACTTAAAGAACATGAATGTGTCTATGTCGTGCATATTGTTCTTTTCCGTTACCATGCTGATTAGCTCGTAGCATAGGACATAGGTAATGACAAGCCCCGCAATCGGAACGATTACATTTTCAGAAAGGGTCTGTATCATGCTGAAAATATTTGCGTTCCAACCCTGCGGGGTCTGTCCTACCTCGTTTGCGATAGTCCCGACTTTTTCGTTTACGTCCCCGAACATAGTTGACAGATTACCGTTTATCGCTCCGATAAGGATTTCCTTTATCCATTCGTTAATCGCGTCAAGTATGCTCTGCATAGGCAGCTACCCGCGCTTAACCGAACAAGCCGGAAAGCAGAGGTACAAGGATAGTGCCGATAAGGGCAACGCCGCCGCCCGCCATGAGCTGCTTAATGCCCTGTGATTTTGCGCCCGGATTATCATTTCCGTAGCCCTCCAAGAGATTGATAACGCCCCAAATGCCAAGTCCTGCTCCAAGAGCGATAACCAAAGTCTGTAATACGCCGATTGCGCTGTTGAAAAATTCCATAAAACTCCTTTCTGCCGCAAATGCGGCTTGCCCGTAAAAGGGCATAAAAAACGGCGGTCAGTTTTCAAACTGCCGCGGTCATAAGTCCCCGCGCTGCCTAAATGTCTGCTGCGCGGCGGTATTCAGTTGTCAGTGTGGGCGATAGGAATTTTTGTAGGGGCGCGTATCATGCAAGTTGTCTTTTTCTTTGTTACTGCGTCAATTCCTCCTTTCTTTTCGCTGCTGCTCATACAGGGCTTCACACCGTTTCACAAACTGCCGGATAGCAGCCTGCCGCTGCTGTTCCCGTCGTTCAGCAATCGAAACAAGCCCGTTTATGGCTTCTGTGATTTTCTTGTCCTTTTTCTTTCTGATACGTCTATTCATGGTCGGTGTCCTCCTGCAAATCGCTTTCGCTGATTTCGTAGTAGTCAAATACTTCGTCCGGCTTCACAAGGGCGGGTCTGCGCCTTAAATGCTTTTCCATATCAAAAGTATTTTTCTTGTCATAGTCGGAAAGATATTTATAGTTGGGGTGCTTTGTAATGTCGTACTTATCAGAGAAGAACGGGCGCACCCCTCGTAGCTGTAAAATACATTTCCCGCCGTCCATAACCGCTATTTCATCTTCCGTCATAAGCTGCTTGCCTAACTTCTGATAGTTCAGCCCATGCGATACCTCGCGCCCCCGGTTCTCGGAAGTGTTGAAGCTGTCAATGGTTTCTTTCCCCAAGATTTCCGACATTTCTTTGAGGGTGGTTTTCTCCTTGCCGCCCAAGAAAAGGGTGGTGTCGCAGTTGCCGACTATGGTATCGGCGTTGTCCTTATAGATTGCCTTTAACTGGCTTTGCGACTGTAAGATAATCGACGCGGAGATTTCCCGGCTTCGTATGGTGGCTATGAGCTTTTCAAACTTCGGTATCTGCCCGATATTTGCAAACTCGTCTAACAGACAGCGCACATGGACGGGCAGCCTGCCGCCGTATTCATCATCTGCCTTGTCGCAAAGCAGATTGAAAAGCTGCGTGTAAAGAATACTCACGACAAAGTTAAAAGTATCGTCGGTGTCGCTGATGATAACAAACAGGGCGGTCTTGCGGTCGCCTATGGTGTCAAGCTCCATTTCGTCGGTTTCCATAAGGTCGCGCAGCTCCTTAATGTCAAAAGGGGCAAGCCGCGCACCGCAGGAAATGAGAATAGAGCTTCGTGTCTTTCCCGCAGATAACAGGAATTTCTTGTACTGCCGGACGGCAAAGTGTTCCGGGTCTTTTTCCTCCAACCGTTCAAACATGAGGTCAACGGGGGACTGAAATTCCGGGTCGTCCTCGCGGGCTTCACTGGCATTTATCATTTCAAGCAGCGTCGTGAAGTTCTTTTCTTCCTCCGGGGCTTCGTACCAAATGTAGCCGATAAGGGCGCAGTAAAAGAGCCGTTCCGATTTTACCCAAAAATCCTCCCCGGCTTTTTCCCCGTCCCCTTTGGTGTTGGCAATCAAGGTATTTACCAGTTTCAAAATGTCTTTTTCGCTGCGGATATAGGCAAAGGGATTATAACGCATGGATTTCTTAAAATTTATCGTGTTCAGCACCTTTATCCGATACCCGCCGCGCTGTAAGAGCTTCCCACACTCGACTAAAACCGTACCTTTCGGGTCAGTTACAACGTAGCTTGAGTGCATTTGCATTAAGTTGGGCTTCACAAAAAATCTCGTCTTGCCGCTGCCGCTTCCCCCGATAACAAGGATATTTTTATTCCTTGCATACTTCGGCTGCTTCGGGCGGCTGTTCATGGTAAGCCGTTCCGTCTGTGTCAGAAGCACGTTATTTTGAAATACCGGGTCGGTATAGGGCTTTATATCTTCGGCGTTGCCCCAACGGGCTGAACCGTATTCGATACCTTTTCGGTATTTCTTCGCGTTCTTGCCTTTGAAGTACACCATAAGCCGGATAAGGACAGCCCCCACAATACCGATAAGCAAATCCATAGGGGCAAGGCTCGGAAGCGGGGTTGCAAAGGCAGCGGAAAAGCCGTCTGCAAGGGAAAGCACCTTGCCGGAAAGGTCAGCCCCCGGCGCAAGGCGTACCGCTTGTCCGATTTTGTCAAAGAGATAGACAAAGAGCAGATAGGGGGCATTTAGGATAAGCAGCTTTTTAAGTTCCGGCTTCATAGCGATACCTCCCTGTCCTTTTTCTTCACTTTGTCCTTCTGTGCGTTCAGAGCTGCCGCCTTGTCTTTCAGAGTGGAAAGCAGCTTGCGGATAGAGGGCTTTTTATCCCTGCCTAATTTCTTTGCGGTAAATTCCCGGAACGCTTCGGTCATAACGTCAATATCCTTGCCCTTAAAAGACACAAGATAGGTCGGCGGCTTGCCGTTCTCAATCTTCTTGACGTTGTAATCAAGCCCGCTTTTCCTTGCGATAGGGTCAAAGGCTTTGATATTTTGGTCGGTAATCTCAATGTTGGAAACCTTTTCTCCCTGCTTCATAAGCTGCCGCATAGTGATTTTCCCATGCGGGGCTTTGGTTAGCTGCCCTTTGCCTTTGGCAAGCAGGGCTTTCATAGCCTTTTGCAGCACTTCGGCGGTCAGCTTAGATGTTTTGATTGCTAAAGACACGACTTTTTCATTGACTTCATCTTGCATGAAATCCCTCCTTTCATAGTTTGGTTAGGGTGGTGTGCCGCTTCGGGGCATAAAAATAAGGCGTACATTTTTCATGCCGCCTTTAGATACGCACCCGCAGCCCGTTCAAATCCGAAGCCCTCACACCGACAAGATACCAGTTGTCCCCGTACTCCATGCGGGTCGGCTTCCATTTGCCGCGTACAAACACTTCAAGGCAATCCCCACAATGCAATCCTCCGTAGTAGTCGTTAAGGTCAAAGCGAATGTCGTAACGGTCTGCCGTTTCATCAAAAATCAAAGCTCCTGTTTTCTGTGTCATATTAAAATCCTCCTGTTTTTTAATAGCCGCCGTACATATCGTGGTTGACAAGGGCGGTGTAATAGCTGTCAATGGTGTTGGGCGCGTTGAAAAGTACCGCTTTCAGATATTGCTTGATGTTACGGATTTTCGTGGTGTTCTCTTTCATGCAGTCAAAGACAAATTCAATGTGGCTGCTGTTCAGCTTCATAAACTTTGCTTTGACAAGCTCTGCCGGATAATCGTCCCCGGCGATACGAATTGTCTTTCGTTTGGTGCAGACAGTTTCAAGGATAAGGGACACAATCTCGTCCAAGCGTTCCCTGTCAATGTTGGTATGCTTGATAAAATGCTCATACTCGATATTGTCCTTGATGATTTCCTCATACACGCTGTATGCGTCTGCCGCTTCCGTTCCTTTCCGTTCCGGCTCTGCCGTTTCTTCCCTCAAAGGAGAGGGGTTAGGGGAAAGGATAGGAATGGAATGGTTACTTGATAAATCCGTATTTGATTTTTCTTTTTTTGGTAAGTCAGTCTTTTGTATATCTTTATTTAATTGCATTGGATTTTCCAACGTAGGTTTTTCCTGCGTAGGATTTTCCAATGTAGGTAAATCCAAGTTAGGCGGCTGCTCATAGATGATGTAATCAGTTCCCCGCAAGCGTCCTTTCTCGTCGCGCTCCCTTGAACGCTGAATATATCCGGCTCTTTCAAGCTCCCGGACAGCTTCGCGGATAGCGTCGATTTTTTCCCGGTTGATATAGGACAGTCCCGCAAGGGTATAGTCCCAATCCTCCGGCAAGGACAGCATTTGCGATAACAGCCCTTTTGCCTTTAGGGAAAGTTCTTTGTTGCGTAAATGGTGGTTGCTCATAACCGTATATCCTGTGTTTCTCTCCACGCGGAAAACTGCCATAGCTTCATCAACTCCTTTGCTGCATATTTGTTACGCGGTAGAACAGCGATTTTAAGGGTTTAGGTATCAATCCCTTACCCTGTGAAAACCGTACCCGCAAAGCCTTGTGTAGCAAGACTCTTTTTGCCCCTACTGCGTAACATGAGGGTAAAAAAATAGCGGCGTTCCTTGTTTCCCGGTTGGGATAAGGTAACGCCGCCAGTGCGGTGCTATATGAAATTGTGTGATTGCCGACGTGCCGCGCCGCCAGTGCGTCGCGTTTGTATTGGGTTGTTTCATGCTCGCAAGATGTTCCGGCATATCAAGGCGCAATCCGTTAAAAGTAGTAAATTGGTAGTAAAATCAATCTGAAATCCTGCGAATGTGCTTGTATTTCAAGGGTTTTTCGGGATAATCAAAATTTTTCTTTATACAAATACAGCATCTCACCGATGATGCAGATTGCCATTGCCCACATTTTGCGAACCATTGTCATATCCATCCTCGCTTATCCTTGTATCAATCTGATGGTCAGTGTCATCAAGAAGATCATACCGGGTGAGGAGGAGCGCATCGAAGTCGATCTGGAGGGTCTGGATCCAAAGCTAGCCGCATCACTTCCTGCCGGAGCCCTTGGCGTATCCAAGCAGGTAACGGTAAAAATGGGAGAGCTTGCTTCCGATTGTATCCGGGCGAGTCAGGAGTATTTCAATAAGAAAAGCGGTAAATACCGGGGTATGTCCAGTCAGTACGAGGATGCTATCAATTCTCTGGATTCCAAGATTACCGAATACCTGATGACGATTGCCCACAACAGTCTGAGCGAGCACGATACAGATGAATTCATCAACAATCTGCAGATTATCAAGAATATCGAACGGGTTGGCGATTTAACGATGAATCTGAATGAATTTTATGAGCTGACCTATGAAGACAAGGGAGCCTTCACAGACGAGGCTGTTGGGGATGTCAATGAAATGTATGAAACCGTTCTGGAAATGAATGAGATTGCATTGAATTATTTCTCTACCCGCGAAGAACATTATATTCAGATGATCAATGATAAAGAGAATTATCTGGACCTGGTGGAAGAAAAAGCCAGACAGCGTCATTTCAAGCGTATGGCCGGAGAGGTCTGCGGAAGCGGTGTTGCTGCCAGTATCTTTGTGGATATTCTCGGTACGCTGGAGCGTATTGGTGACCATATCTGGAATATCGTGAAGGAAGGAAATGAGGAAGCTATGACACTGGACCTTCGTCCAAACGAAACGGATGATTAACATGCAAAAGCCCTGCCGGTGTGCAGAGCTTTTTTTGTGCAGTTGTCGAATCATGGAAACATGGTGAAGATGCTTTTTTGTGAACACAGCACATTGGGTGATGGGACACTTTTTTACCAAAGCGTTTGATCCCTCACCACCCACATTATCCTTTCCAGAAATCACAAAGGGCCGCACCAAAGAACGCAAATGCCTAGCTTGCCCTAAGTTGTTGAAACAGCTTTTTTACGCAAACCGAAGCATCTATCCAAAGTCGTAATGCTGTCCCTTTATCATATAAATGATATGCTCGCAGATATTCTTTGTATGATCCCCTGCCCGCTCAATGTTACGCAGCATGGAGGATATTTCAAAGATGTGCTCCACCAGATAGCTGGAATCATCATGACGGATTTTCTCTTTCAGCTCCTTATACAGAACATTGATTTCCTTATCCTTTTCCGGGATTTCAAAGGCTGTATCGATATCCCGGCTCTCATAACAGGTCATCGTTTCCTGCAGCATGGCGATAAAGCCCTTTTCCATGGCCTGTGCATAATCGAGAATAGAGGCATCCATATCATCGTGCTTGATTAGAAAAATGGAAATGTTTTTTGCATAATCACCGATACGCTCCAGCTCGGAAGCGATTTTGATGTCAGCCACCACCTTGCGAAGATCACTGGCAACCGGGGACAGCAGCGCCAAAGAGCGTACTGCCTGATCGTTGATTTCCTCCTCCAGATGATTGATAATATCATCCGACTGTACGATTTCCAGCTCGATTTCCTTATTAGGGGAATTTAAGGCCTGTACAACCTTTTCATGCATACGGACAACCTTCTGTCCCATTTTCAGCACGTTTTCCTCCATGGTATCCAGCTCTTTATCAATTTTGATCATAGGTTCCTCCTTCTATCCAAATCTTCCTGTAATATAATCCTCGGTACGCTTGTCACATGGCTGCTGGAATATCCTGCTCGTCTTATTGAATTCCACAACCTCACCAAGCAGAAAGAAGGCGGTGTAGTCACTTACACGTGATGCCTGCTGCATGGAATGCGTAACGATAACAATCGTATAATCCTTTTTCAATTCCTCCATCAGATCCTCTATCTTATTCGTCGCAATCGGATCCAAGGCACTGGTCGGCTCATCCATCAGGATTACCTCCGGCTCCATGGCGATTGCACGCGCGATACACAAGCGCTGCTGCTGCCCGCCTGATAAACCGAATGCAGAATCATTCAGCCGATCCTTGACCTCCTCCCACAGGGCCGCTTTCCTTAAGGACTGCTCAACGATGGCATCCAGTGTCTTGCGGTTCTTGATTCCCTGACACTTCGGTCCGTAGGTGATATTGTCATAGATTGACATCGGAAACGGATTCGGCTTTTGAAACACCATCCCCACCTGCGTGCGCAAATCCACAACATTCATTTCAGAGCCATAGGCATCCACCCCATTCAGCTCGATCGTTCCATCGATACGGCAGCCCTCAATCAGATCATTCATGCGGTTCAGGCAGCGCAGAAAGGTAGACTTCCCGCAGCCGCTCGGTCCAATGAGTGCGGTTATTTTATTCTGTTCGATATCCATGCCGATATCCTTCAGGGCATGCTTTTCTCCATAAAACAGATTCAGGTGCTCCACATGGAACACAGGTTCCTTCTTCATATACGAATTCCTCCTCTAATACCAGGATTTATTGAGCTTTTTACTCAGCAGCTTCACACAGATATTTAAAATCAGTACGAACACCAGAATCACAATGGAGATTGCACTGGCCAGTTCAAAATTGGGCTGCTCACTGCTCATGATGTTATAAATATGCACGGCAAGGCTGGTTCCCTGCGACATAAGGGTCGGCGTGTCATTGACATAGGTTCCCATAGTATAGATCAATGCCGCGCTTTCTCCAATCACACGTCCGATGCTCAGCAATACGCCGGTTAAAATTCCCGGGACCGCACAGGGCAGCACAACCTTGAAAATCGTCTGTGACTGATTGGCACCTACAGATAATGATGCATCCCGCAAAGACTGCGGTACAACGATCAGCGCTTCCTCGGTGGAACGGATGATGGTGGGAAGCAGAATGATGGACATGGTGAAGCTGCCCAGCAGGATATTGGTCGTCGTTGCCCCAAACAGCTGCGTAATCGGAAACAGTACAGCAACCCCCATCAAACCGAAGATGATGCTTGGTACGCCCGTCAGCATTTCAATGGCGCTGCGAATCAATGATGTCAGCCTGTTCGGCTTTGCATATTCATGCAGATAAATGGCAGATGCAATTCCCAGTGGAAGTGAAATCAGCAGCGAAATCAATATCAGATACAGGGTGGATATAATCGAGCCGCGAATACCGCCGCCCGGTGTTTTGTAATACACCTTGGTAATGCTTTGTGCGGAGCTGTCCAGTGCCTGTGCCACCTCAGCTGCATTCTGCGACATGATGTTGCCCGCAATCATCGTCGCTCCGCTTTTGGTCCGATAGCCGAGGTTTTCCACCTGAAAGCCAACCTCCGTAGATAGGGAAACATCCTTATCCTTAATGCTTTCATCCTTCATATAATGGAAGGGAGATGCCTCATCAATGTATTCGACCAGAACGATAGCATCGCCGTTTTGATCCTTGGTATCCACAAAGCCGATTCCCCATTTCGAGGAGAAGGACGCTTCCTCACTCAAGGATGACGGCCGTTCAAAGCTGCCGGGATGATTTTTCGTTGTTTCCACACTGGTCAGATAATTCTTAGACCAGTAATTTCCCTTCAGAAGATCAATGCCCAGAGATGAAAAGCCCTTGGAAAAGATGAAGACAAAAATTGCAATCAGCACGAATACACTTAGTCCGCTGGAAAGGTAGGTTACCCCGTTGCACAAGCCATCAAACAACCGGCGCTTCCTTTTCTGATGGGAGGGTGTCTGTATCATTTCATATTCCCCACTTTCTTCTTCATCAGATTCAAGAGCAGATTGGACAGCAGAATGACTGCCATCAGCACCAGACCTGCCGAGAATCGTATGTCATAATCCAGTCCGGTCGTTTCCTTTAAGCCGGCCAGCATGGTTGTTGTCAGTGTCCTTGTCGTATCAAACACATTAACGGTCGGTCCAAACATTTTGTTTCCCGCTACCATGGCAACAGCTGTAGCTTCTCCGAAGGCTCTGCCGATGCCCAATATCGCTCCGGCAAAGATTCCGGATTTGGCACTTGTCAGAATAACCTTGAAATTCGTCTGTGTCCGCGTGGCGCCAAGTGCAAGACTGCCAAGCTCCACTTCTCTGTCTACAGAGCGGATTGCCGTGATTGACAGGGATGTAATTGTTGGAAATATCATAATCGCCAGCAACAGAATCACTGCCAGCAAAGAGCTTCCTCCAGCCGTCACAAAGCCAAGGGAGGATGCAAGCGAGCTGACCAGCACGGTAATCGTACCGGATGCAAATACACCATATACAACAGAAGGTATACTGGCAAGCAGCTCCACTACCGTCGTCATGACCTCTGCGACATGCTTGGGTGCTATTTTTGCAATAAACAATGCCGTCAGTACAGACAGAGGAAAGGAGATCACCAGTGCGCCGAATGCCGAAACCAGCGTATTGATAACAATAAAGCCAACACCATAGATTCCCTGATCCTTACGCCACATCATTCCGGTCAGAAAGGAGACAATATCCTGCTGCCCATAGGAATAGCCGCTCAAAAAGGGAGAAATCCCCTTGACACTGATGAAGATAATGATGATGGCAATCGCACTGGACGACAGCAATGCCGCCAGAAGAAAGATTGCCTTCATCCTTTGATCCTTTTTCAGCTTTTTACGATTTTTCTCTGTACTGATGCTATCTCGTACATAACTTTTCATTCTTCACCAATCCTTATCATCATAAGACAGCCTGGAAATCCAGGCTGTCTTGCAAGTCACGTTTTTAGCTTCTTTTCTTTATTTGATGTCTTCCCATTTCAGCGTTTCACCTGTAAAGATGCTCTTCAGCTGTGCCTGCGTCAAGGATGTAACATCTGTATTTTCCTTATTTACAACTGCGACTACCGCATCGATGCAGTACTGTCCGCTTTCCATAGCTTTGGAAATATCCTCTGAGCCATCCTCCTTGAATGCACGGGAAGCAAAGCCGATATCCCCTTTGTTCGGACCGTCTTTTTCTTTTCCAAGCACTCTTGGTACTGCATCTCCGCTTCCGGACTGATTCATAGTGAATTTGAAGTTTCCTGCCATTGGAGAGAACGCCTCCAGAGAAGCCTTCACCGTTTTTTCTACGGATGTTGAGCCGCAGGTCGTAATGGTGATTGCGGAATTATCCTTCCCTAATACAGCTTCATATTTTTTGGAAAGCTCATCCCAAGGCTTTGCCTTGCTTTCATCAACTTCCCCGCCGTTTTTCTTAACGATCGCCATACCTTCTGTAGAGTTCTGCATGAAGTCCAGGAATGCCTGCACCAGCTGTTCCTTGTCATCACTTCCATAATCACCTGCTGCCCTTGTTACATACATAAACGGGCGCTGCAGCTTGTAGCTTCCATCCAGTACGCTTTCACTGCTCGCTGTGACCCCTTCATACTGCAGAGCGCTGACACCGTTTTTCTCGAAATCGGTGGACAGGGATGTATAGCCGATACCGTTTTTATCGGCTCCTACCTTGGCTGCCATATCGTCATTGCTGGATACCTCGATAGCATTCTTTGTCAGACTTCCTTCAAAGTCCACTCCCTTTTCGAATGCCTCTCTGGTTCCGCTTGATGAATCTCGCGTATATACTTTGATATCACCGCTGACACCTGCTGTTTTTCCTTCATCGCTGGATCCGCAGGCTGCCAGTGAGAATGTCATCAGGCAGGCTACGGTAGCCGTCATAGTTTTTTTCCACATGTTCATTTTTC
The DNA here is from genome assembly GCA_012317185.1 of [Clostridium] innocuum. NCBI lineage: Bacteria > Bacillati > Bacillota > Clostridia > Eubacteriales > Clostridiaceae > Clostridium > [Clostridium] innocuum. The sequence continues at coordinate 2,240,352 of CP048838.1, forward strand.
ATATTCCTCCTTGAATACGGTTCTATCATACGACACCTATGTTAACGGATAATGAAGAGATTGTTAAGCAATCGTTAAAATGTAAAAATGTTTTATATCCGGTGCCATCCAAACCGGTAGTATAATGTGCTATACTTATGACAAGAGATAAAAAGGGATGGCGATTATGAATAAATTGTTAAGAGGCTTTATCACAGCTTCGGCAGCCGTTTTTCTTTGCAGCGGCTGCAAGGGGATACCTCCGGAAAACGAGGCCATGAGTAAGGCGTTGCAGGACAGGGATGTAACATACAGTATTGTTGCACTGGATGACAAATGCTTCTATCTAAGCCTGGAGAATCAGGATCTGATATTCGATTATCTTATGGAAACCGACAAAAACAAAGAAGGCGGAAGCTATTATACAATGGAAATCACCACAAAGAAAACGGATGCCATGAGCTTTCAGTGGGTACAGGCAGCTGCCTATCAAAATAACACGCTGAAGAAATTTAAAAACGGAGATTGTGATGTTATGATGGATGATGCCATCCATGCCTTTGATTCTAAGAAAATTTGCACAGGAGCTGCCCTGCAGGAGGCAAGGACCTATGAGGCAGAAGTACGAAAGCGGCTGGCTGCATATGGCATTACACCGCAGGATACCTTCTCCTACGGGCGCAGCTACCTGAAAAACAATCAGGACACAGCACTTGTCAATCTGGATATTATGACCCGCTTCAAAAATATCATGCCCACGAATAGCAGCCGCTAAACAAATACGTAAAAACAGATACTGCCGGAATTACACCTACAGTATCTGTTTTCATTTCATTTCTATGATATTGATTTACCGCCTGCCTTTTCAGATCTTCCGCAATACAGCCTTGAACTGCTGCATCAGCCGTTCACTTCTTCTTTTCCAAGCGGTGATATCCGAAATTTCAATCTCCATCTAACAGCTTCCTATTAAAACGAACATCGAACATCAAAGCCCGAGAATACAACCGCCTGCTTCAGGAGCGCAGCCCTTTTCTGTCATGCAGTATAGTGACTCGTAAAAAAGCGTCAGAATACACTATTCTCCATTTGCATTTTACAGTATATCGCGCTATGATATTAAACAGTTGGCTGTAAGCACAGCAAGATTGGAGTAGAGCTATGACAGTAAAGGAAATTTTTAAGAAAGCAGTGATTGCCGGCGCCGATCCGTTATCCATAACAGAGCTTGGCTTTGCCTATCTTAATGATATCGGCACCTGGAATATCAATATCAATTCACAGAACACCGGCTGCAAGAATAAAACGATCACCGTAGAGCAGCTGCTGGATATCTTCGAGCATCACTGTACCTGCTTTCGCACGCAGAATGAATGCTTTGAGGATAAACGTAAGGAAATGATCCAGCTTTTAAAGGAACACGATCCACAGGCAACCATAGATTTCAATTAAGAGAAGCATTGTTTCATTCACCCCACCGGTTTGAAACAATGCTTTTTATGTATGTTATCCCCGCAATAGCTCAATCAGCAGTGCTTCACTTTCATAGATATCGCTGCGACTGTCACGCAGAAAGGCATTCATCCCCTCTGGTTCGCACATCTCCCACATGACCACTTCAACAAAATGGTTATGCGCCTTTAACAGTCCATCATATGCATCCCACACACTCTTTCTTATGAACGGCTTGTTCAATCTCAATAACGACTGACAATCCGTTAGACGTTCTTTAAGCGTATCGATCATCTGCGAGGTCATCATCATGTCATTATCCAGATAATCATCACAGATTTGATATACCGACCGATACATATCGTAGCGATTCCACAGGTCTTTGAGAAGCTCCCGCTCCTGTATTTGTACATACTCCATCTCTTCAACTGCCTGCCCCTTCCGGCTTACCATCCACTGGTAAAAGGCAAAAAGCATCCCGGCACTACCAATCACCGGAGCAGCTGTTTTGAGAAATCGCCTTGTGCTGTGTGTCAATTCCATACTACTACCTCCTTACGATTTCCCCATTTTTTCTTCCCACCTGTATCTTACTATGTATAGAATGCAAATTTTGTGATATTTTGTCGAACACGCCTTGATATATGAGAAATTTAACAAAATTTGTCATATAGTGTTATCATTTTAGCAATACATATCGCTCAGCTTTATAGTTTACATTTCAACAATTAACAAAGGTATCGCCTTTTTTTATGTCACCCACAAAGAAATCATAGCATATATTTCAGCAATTGCGCGAGAAACTTAACAAATTGCGGATAGTAAGCCTTAAACTTTTAACATGCGGTGTTTTCTTCTCACAATATCCTTATTGCACAGATACAGTATGTTGCTTTCAAATATAAAAAAGACACTGATCACAGTGTCCACGATTTTCATATGGTATCGCGTACGGGATTCGAACCCGTGATACAGCCTTGAGAGGGCTGTGGCTTGACCGCTTGCCGAACGCGACATCTTTGTTTGCTTGACTATTATAGCATTATTCTTTTTCAAACGCAAGAGCAAATTTACATTTCATACAATTTGCTGAAGTGAAAAGTTAAATTCCACTTTCAAAGTAGCCAAGTAGAAAAGACTCTTACACAACAATCTAGTTGAATTTACACTTACAATTGCATTTAGTCTTTCATATATCCTTTTTTATATCTATGATGAAGGTAACCGCTGGTTATTATCATACACATTACAAAGGGTGATGAATATGGCAACGAACAAAAACAAACATCTGACTCAGGACGATCGCAATGTCATCGCGATCGGCATCGTTAATGGTTCTTCTAAAAAAGCTATTGCTGATAATCTAGGCAAAGATAAATCTACGATAGATAAGGAAATCCGTGCTCACCGTTATCTCTCTCATAAATCTACACTTTCTCTAGAATGCGAGAACTATGCTCACTGTAAGTTTGAGAGAAAGAATTGTACTGTCAACTGCCCTGATTATTCTAAGTTCCACTGTAAACGCAGAGATCGTACTCCGGGAGCTTGTAATGGCTGTGAGAAACTGAAAAGCTGCCGCTTTGATAAATACCTCTATAAACCTACGATCGCCTATGAGGAATACCGTAGCGAATTTATATAAAATATAAATTTTTTCAGTAAAGAAATGACATTCACGATCAGCATTGGAAAATCAGTTCTTCAATCTGACCGTAAATGTCGTTCCCTTATCAAATTCACTCTCTACCTTTATTTCCCCATGGTGAGCCTCGACAATGGATTTCACAATGGAAAGTCCCAGTCCTGAGCCGCCGCTGCTTCGGGAGCGATCATCATCCACCCGATAAAAGCGGTCAAATATTTTCTCCAAATCCTCTGCGGTAATACCATGGCCCTCATCCCTTACCTGCAAAACATACCAGGAGCCTTCTTCCCTCGTTTTTAGGGTAATCGTGCCTCGATCGCTGTACTTGATGGCATTCGACAACAGATTCAACACAACCTGACTCATTTTCAAAGGATCGCAGAATACCAGATCATGATTCTGATACTCCTTCACGATGCGCAGTCCCTTTTTCTCCGCCTTTTTCTGCAGTGACTTTACTGCCTTATCGATCACCTGACAAAGATCGGTTTTCTCTCGTTCCAGCAAAACCGTGGACAGGCTGAGACGTGACAGCTGCAGCAAGTCCTTTACCAGAATATCCAGCCGATTGATTTCCTGCTCAATCTGGTCCATGAATTCACGACGTGTTTCCTCATCATCAAAATCCTCGCGGTTGAGTATTTCCACCATACCCTTAATGACGGCAATCGGTGTTTTTAATTCATGCGATGCATCTGCGATAAAGCGCTTCTGCATCTTTTCCCCCTCCAGCGTTTTCGAAATATCCTGAAACAACACCAGACAGCCGCTGTATTTCTTCTTGGCGGTTACCGGTACACTGATGGACTGATACTCCACGCCATTGATATCGATGATTTTGTCCATCGGCTTTTCCAGAATAAAGGCATCCTTGATAAACTCACGCACCGGATGCAGATAAGCATTGCTCATATATGTCATATGCTCAGCGATCAAGCCATCCTCACACAGCTCACTGACATTGTTATGCATGACGATATTACCAAACTGATCAACCAGCAGCATCGGAAACGGTATACTGGTCACGACCGTCAGCAGCTGCTTATTCTTCAAATGCGCATCCTTGGCAGTCGATTTGATTTCCTCCTGCAGCTCGATATTCTCCCGGCGATGCACGTTCAGGTTTTTCTGATCCAGAAACTCCCAGAGCAAAGCAATCGAAACTACCACGAGCAGCAGCAGTACATATTCATTCAAATGATAATTGTACTGCACAACCGCAATGCAGGCCAGAATCAATCCCAGATACCCGTATTTATTGCGTTTCATGCACTTCCTCCAGCAGATAACCGACTCCACGGGATGACCTGATATGTACATGCGACGCATTCAGCTTGTTTCTTAGCTTGAATACATGCACATCCACAATCCGTGTATCTCCGTCATAATCAAAGCCCCAGATATCGTTCAGGATGCTGTCACGGGACAATACGATATCCTTGTTCTGGATAAAATACTCCAGCAGGTCAAATTCCTTCTTTGTCAGCGTCATCATCCGCTCTCCGATATATGCCTCACGCCGCTTCATATCCATGGACAGATCCCCCACACTGAGCCGCTTCTCCTGCTTGCGGTTCTGCCGCTTCAGATGGGCATTCACCCTGGCCAGCAGCTCTCTTGGAGAAAACGGCTTTGTGATATAATCATCCACGCCCTGCTCAAAGGCATACAGGATATCCGTTTCATCATCCCTTGCCGTCAGCATGATAAAGATAGCGTCAATGTGCTCACTGCGCAGTTTTTTCACGATATCGATTCCGCTGACATGAGGCAGCATCCAGTCGATGATCAGCACATCAAAATCCTCTTTCATCGCCAGATCGACAGCCGTTCTACCATCACCGCATTCCACGATATCAAAATCCGCTTTTTTCAAATCATATGCAATGATCTTGCGGATGTTATCTTCGTCTTCAATCAATAAAATCCTTGCCATATCGTTCTTCCTCCTGCTCATATCGTTCAATGATTTTCTGAACCAACGGATTACGAACTACATCGAGGCTGGTTAGCTCCACAAAGGAGATGCCCTCTATCCCGGACAGCAGATGCTTGGCATTCAGCAGGCCGGAATCACGTTTTTTAATCAAATCAATCTGTGTTACATCCCCGGTAATGACGATGCGTGAATGAAATCCCATCCTCGTCAGAAACATCTTCATCTGTGCACGAGTTGTATTCTGCGCCTCATCCAGTATAATGAAGGCATTGTCCAGCGTCCGTCCGCGCATATAAGCAAGCGGCGCGATTTCAATGACTTCCTTTTCCAGCAGCTTCTCCACCTGCTCCTGTCCCAGCGTATCATACAGGGCATCATAGAGTGGGCGCAGATACGGATCCACCTTTTCCTTTAGATCGCCCGGCAGAAAGCCCAGGTTCTCTCCGGCCTCCACGGCGGGTCTGGTCAAAATAATCTTGCGGATTTCTCCCTTTTTCAGCAGATCGGCCGCATACACAACAGCGAGGTAGGTTTTTCCGGTACCGGCCACTCCGGTCGCAAAGACGATTTCACTGTTGCACATGCATTTAAACAGATGCCGCTGTCCGATCGTTTTGGGATAAATCAGCTTCCCGTTGACCGTTTTACCGATCGCCTTCTGATATGTCGTGGAAAGCTCCTGCAGCCGATTCAGCTTGGCCAGACGGCAGGCATATTCAATATCGCGTCCACTCACATCAATATGTGCCTCCATCATATCAAACAGGGCCTTTACCACAGATTCAATGCTGTGAAAGGTAACTGCATCCTCACTGAGAATGCGCAGCTCATTGTCCCGCATGATGATATCACAGGAAAAGGCGTTTCGCAGCAGCTCCAGATGCTTATCCTGTGCTCCGCATAATTTTACGATCCATTCCATCGGGTATTCTTCTAATGCAATACGAAATTGTTCACTCATAGGCGCTCCTTATCGTTATGGTGTGGTGATGTCCTTGATCAGTGTGTAATGAATCACCATCTTTATTTTACCCATATCTGTAGAGAATTGCAAAATATTTTCCTTGTAAATGCGATCGTCCTTGTGAAAGTCCTCGCTCACCTTGCGTCTGGCATCAAACAGCAGCTGAAAATACTGAAAGGCCTTCGGTTCCCTTGTCTTGTCCATCGTCACGGTGATATCCTTCCAGACATAGGCAAAGACACGTCCCTTGACATATACCTCCTGCTTGCCGCCCTTGGAATCCTCCAGCACATTGCTGACCAGCACATCACCCTTATGCACAAATTCATTGACCTTGTGCAGCTTGTTTCCATGCTGTATATCAAAGCGCTCAATCATACCGTCCTCCTGTGCAATCAGCTCCTCATGTCCCAGCTGGGATAAGGAGGCAAATTCCTTTGGCGTATAGGTAATCAGATACCGGCTGCCCTGTTTCTCAATTTCCAGCCAGGCGATATCATTTTCCAGATTCTTTTTCAGCTGTGTCTTCAGCTGTGAGACATCCCTGCTTTTAAAAGGTGGTACAACCTCCATCTTTTTCAGGGTATCCGCAATCAGCTTCCGGCTTTCATCCTTTTCTCCCTTGATTTGTATTTCAAATACCATGGACGAAAGACCGTACCACAGCAGGATAGAAAGCAGAATTGCCGCAATGCGATAGGGCTTTTTCAGGCTGCGCAGTGCATATCCCAGCATACCGGTGGTTGTGATCAGATCACATGTTTCAAAGCAGCGGTAGATTTTCGGGCGCTGCAGAATGGATGCGTAGAACTGAATATAGTTTCGATGTAGAGTAATATCGTATAGTTCCAGCTGATTTTTCTTTGTAATCCATAAAAACTCATCGCAAGAGGCCTGCACTTTCCATTGATCAAGACCGAAACCCTTTCTATTTTTCATATGCGAACGCCAGATTCTGCACACTGCCCTCCAGCAGGATCTCATCCTTTCCCAGTGCCAGCACATGCAGCTGCTCCCCGTCTATCGTGATACGGTAGGATTTCATCGTCACCTGTATTCTCGTTTCGCTCACCAGGGTCAGTTCCCGGTAATGTTCAATCATGACCTGATTCTTATCTATGGAAAGCATACTCTCACCTCTATACAAAATACGTTTGTGCGTGAGGTTTTATGCCTGTGAATGCTATCCTCCTTCGTTTCCATTATAAAGAAAAGATAAACAGGAAATGTTATAATTTTGTTAAAAGTAAATTAAATGTTGTTTTTCACCCGCATGAATGCACTTTCATGTAAAGCTTTCATTATCACGGAGTTCTATTTTATGAACACAAGCTGTTTTGAGAGGGGCTTCTGCTCATGTATAAAGCATGTACAGTGCAGACAAAAAAGAGGCAGTCCTGCACATACAGGAAATGCCTCAAAGCAGCCGCAGACAACTATAAGGAAAGATCTCTTTGCATAAAGCTTCGCCGGGCGATGAGCAGACAGCTGCCAGCGATCAGAAGCAGCACACCCAGACGTGCCCATGCCTGTGCTTCATTGGCAATCAGCCCCTGTGTGTCAAACAGCGTCATAATCGTCGCATACTGCAGCTTTTCAAGATTTCCCTTCATATTGGCGAGCATCTGTATCATGATGAATACAACACCAGTTCCGGCACCTATCAAAGCGGCATGCCGATATTCATTCAAGGCGGAAGAAGCGAGAAAGCTGATGGACGCCAATGCTGTCTGTAGCAGCAGGCATCCCAGATTCAGCCGCAGAAAGGCTGCAATATCCAAATCGCCCGGAAACATGAGTATACTACAAACAATACCCATAAGCGTACAGAAGGCAATTAGAAGAAACAGCGCACTCAGCAGCACAGCCAGCTGAGTCATCCAGACACGGCTTCGCTTTTCACCACAGCTCAGCAGATAGGTCATACTTCCGTTATCCACCTTTTTGACAAGCAGTCGCAGGGAGAGAATAACAGAAAACAAAAACGGGAACATAATCATGATCATGCCATACAGATAGGTTGAGAAGAAATCCACCAGAGTAGCTGCTGTGCCGCTCATGCCAACCGCTGCCATCATTTCCGGCATAAGCTTCTCAAACTGCGCCAGCGCAGAGCCCAGCTCCGGATCAAACATCGTCAGCATAATGCTGAAATACATCGCTAGAATCAAAATGAAAATCAGCAGCAGCTTCCATGCCGATTTCCACTCCATACGAAACAGTGTCTTATTCATGTGCTTCTCCCTTCTCTCCGTAATACTGCAAAAAGATATCCTCCAGACTCTGTGTTGCGACATTGAGATCGCGCAGCTCATAGGCCGGCAGCAGCTGCAGAAGCTCCTTGAGATCCTCCCGGACATATACATGCACACACAGCTCACTCATTTGCTTCATCTGCAGTCGCTCCTGCAAAAAACGCTGTGTCTGCGAGGAATCGGCAAAGGTGAGAATGTATGTCTTCGTTTTATTCTTCTGCAAGATGACGGTATCCTCGATTGCCGCCATATGTCCCTTCCGGATGATGCCGATGCGATCACAGGTTTTTTCCACTTCCTCAAACATATGGGAAGACATCAGGATTGTCTTTCCTCTCTGCTTTTCCTCCTGAATCAGCTCGACAAAGGCATTTTGCATCAGCGGATCCAGTCCGCTGGTCGGCTCATCCAGAATCAGCACCTTGGGATCATGCATAAAAGCCGCTACGATTCCCAGCTTCTGCTTCATTCCCTTGGACATGCGACGTATGGCCCCGGTTGGCCGCAGCTCAAAGCGCTCCAGCAGCTCCTGTGTCCGTCCGCTGTCCTGCATGTTCCGGTAACGTGCCATAAAGCGCAGAAATTCCTCACCGCTCATTTCATTCAGGAGATTGATTTCTCCCGGTATATAGCCAAGCTGTCTGGTAATGGCATCGGATTGCTTCCAGCAGTCCATCCCGAGAATTTTCGCTGAACCCTGTTTTGCCTTCAGGAATCCAAGCAGATGACGGATGGTCGTTGTCTTTCCTGCCCCATTCGGCCCCAGGAAGCCGAAAACCTCTCCCTCAGCGATGGAAAAGGAAATATCGAAGATTCCCCTCCCCTCTCCATAATCGCGGCTGAGACGCTCTATTTCGATGATTTGCATAGTATACCTCCCCATGTTCATGGTGTATCTCATCTTCATGCTGATTATAGCAGATTGACTCGTTTGCACAACCCCCTGCACAGCAGCTTTTTTCAATTTCTTTTTTTACCACGCCAGCTTTTGGCCGGCTCTATACACGCACCACAGACCCTATACAAAGCAGCTCCCTTGGTAAGCCTATTCACCATGCACAAGCGGAAGTATAAAAAAAGAAGCCTATCGGCCTCTTCTATTTTCCACGACGTGCTTTACGCGCAGCTTCTGACTTTAATTTACGACGAACGCCAGGTTTTACGTAAAACTCTCTTTTGCGAGCTTCAGCAAGGGTTCCATTTCTTGATACTTGACGTTTGAATCTACGTAAAGCATCATCAAGAACTTCGTTTTCTTTAAGTACTACTTTCGGCATGATTTACCCTCCCTTCTGATGCAAGCAATATTATTATACTGAAAAACATATGAAAATGCAACATAAATATGTTCATTTTCTATAAATTCATACAGAAAATTTTTTTATACTTATTTTACAACCTTATTTTTCATCATCCTCCAGTCCGAGACTGTATTTGCGGATGCAGTGACGAGCGACATTGTGATCCCCCATCCACGGCTCACGTCCGAACTCCCGATACATGAATACCTCATCCCCCTTGCCGAGAATCAGGACGGTATCCTTCACATTGGCACTCTCGATGGCCTGCCGTATGGCGGCATAACGATCCGCGATGAAAATATTATTCGTATCGCTGATACCGCTTTTGATTTCATTTGCGATTTCCCGCGGATCCTCATCCCGGGGATCATCCTCCGTCAGAATGATGCTGTCGCAATAACGGCTCGCGATTTCGCCGAAGACCCTGCGCTTCTTTGTATCCCGCTTGCCGGCAGAGCCAAACACGGCAATAATGCTGTGTCCGTCCTCTGTGATATCCTTCGCATATTCAAAAACCTTTTCCATACCGTCCGGAGTATGGGCAAAATCGACGATGACATTAAACAGCTGTCCCTCGTCAATACGTTCCATACGCCCTTCAATCTGCCGGATATCATTGAGATAGGGCAGCTGCTGTTCAATCGGAATACCGCTTTCCGCCATGGCGGCCACAGCACCCAGCAGGTTGTATATGTTATACAGGGCAACCAGATTGGTTGAAACCTCATAGCGCTCTGTTCCATGAACCAGGGTAAACCGTGATCCCGTTTTCTCAATCCGGATATTTTCCGCCTGATAGGTCGCGTGATTGTCAATGCCATAGGTAACAACACTGGCCTCGGTAGCATCCGCCAGCTGATCCACATAGGCATCATCCGCATTCAACACAGCAACGCCCTCTTTTTTCAGATTGGTGAACAGCTTTTTCTTCGCTTCGAAGTAATGCTCGATCGTACCGTGAAAATCCAGATGGTCATAGGTCAGGTTACTGAACACAGCGACATCAAAATCCACGCTCTGCACACGTCCCAGCTCCAGACCGTGCGAGCTGACCTCCAAAGCAACCGCCTGCATGCCATGCTCCACCATATCCTTCATCGTTTTATGAATCAGTACAGCATCCGGCGTTGTCAAAGACGGCGGCAGAGTCACCTCTCCATAGCTGATGGATATCGTTCCAATATAGCCACAGGGCGCAAAATGGGAATATACATCCCGAATAATGCTGGTGATGGTGCTCTTCCCGTTTGTTCCGGTAACACCGAACACCTTCATTTTACGGCTTGGATGCCCATAAAACATGGACGCCACCCGATTCAGTGTGCGATTGACATTTTCCACCTGAATATAGGCTACCCCTTTTTTCATATCGTCCACCGGCTTGGAATGCACGATGCATTTTACACCCTTTTCAATGACATCATCAATAAATTCATGCCCGTCATGCACCATGCCCTCCATGCAGAAATACATATCATTCGCCTTGGCGCAGCGGGAATCGATGCACAGCCCTGCAATTTCAATCTCCGGGGCATTTTCAAACATTTGAGACAGCTTCATAAGACTCCTCCTTTAGCGGACAGCCAACCAGCAAATCCCCGTCCAGTGCCGTGATGCGTACGGTATGCATCGTATGCAGCCAGGCAAGCGGAGCCGCTGCTGCGACCTCCAGGTATTCACTGCTGTGTCCGATCAGTTTTCCATCTTTTTCCTTCTCAAAAATGACAGAAACTTCCTTTCCAACGAAATTCTGTTTATAAGCAGTATATAACTGTTTGGAAAGATTCGCAAGTCTTGATGCGCGTTCTTTCTTTATTTTATTTTCCAGATGACCGCTCATCTGCGCAGCCGCTGTATGATCGCGGCGGGAATACGGGAACACATGCAGAAAGCTTAGGCGCATGCGAGCGATATTATCCAGGGTATCCTGAAACTGCTCTTCACTTTCCTGCGGAAACCCGGTAATGACATCGCTGGATATGGAAATATCCGGAATAAGGGAGCGGATATAGTCCACCCGTTCCATAAACCATGCTATCGTATAGGGACGATTCATATTCTTCAATACCGTAGTATTGGCAGACTGCACGGGAATATGCAGATGCCGGGCGATTTTTTCTTCCCCCTTTATAAATTCCAGCAGCTCATCCGTGATTTCATTCATTTCAATCGAGGAGATACGAATTCTTTGCAGCTTGGGAATTTCCTTCACCATGCGCTTCATCAGCTGGCACAGACTGCTGTTGATGCCATTGCCGTAGCGTCCGGTATGGATGCCGCTCAGCACGATTTCCCGATGGCCGCTTTCGCTCAGACTTCGTGCGATGGCAAGTACCTCATCCTCCGGCAACGAGCGCTCCGCTCCGCGTGCAAACGGTATGATACAATAGCTGCAAAACTGATTGCAGCCGTCCTGTATTTTCAAAAAAGCCCGTGTCTGATGCTCGAAGCGATGAATCGGAAGCGCCTCAAACACATTGACCTTGCGGACATCATGAATGAGCTTCTGCGGACGCTTCTTTCGAAGACCCTCCTCAATCATATCCGCCAGTCTGCTTTTTCCATCACTTCCCAGCAGAATATCAATATTGGCATCCTGCTCCAGCTGTTCGCTTGCCGTCTGTGCATAGCAGCCGACAACGGCAATCAGCGCCTCCGGATTCAAAGCGATGGCCGCATGAATTTTCTGACGGGATTTACTGCCGGCCGTATTGGTCACGGCACAGGTGTTGATGATATAGACATCCGCTTTTTCTTTAAAGGATACCTGTTCATAGCCCTTATCCACCAGGGCACTCTCATAGCCCTGTGATTCATATGTATTTACCTTGCAGCCCAGTGTGGCTATTGCAAATGTCGTCATGTCGTCACTCCTTGTCTGCCTTCTTTTCCTGCTTTTTCTTTTGCTTCTCCAGCAGCTTTTCCAGCTTTCTGCCCAATCGTTTTTTGATTAGTGCATGCTCGTTCAAAAACGCAACGAGTGCTTCGTGCTGCTCCTTTAACAGAAGTAGTGCGATTTCCTGCTTCCAGTCCTCCTGCAGCTCCTGCTTCATATCCACGGATACGCTGCGCTTTAATCCGCCTGCATCATACAGATACCAGCGATGCAGGACCGGATGGAAGACGACATAGCCCTCATCCGCCTCCGCCAGCAGCTCACAGCTGGAAAAGCCATACTGAAACGGCTTGGCACCATAGCGCCTGTACTGCACTTCCTTTGCGCACTCCCGGATGAATTTATGATACTGCTTCAAATCCAGCAGCACGATTTCCGTATGATAAAGATGATTAAAGCCCGGCGCAAAGGCAGGCATATAAATCGTTTCACCATCCGCCTCAAAATGCCGGAGCTCTTTCACGAAGCGTTCCACATCCACATTCATCTGTGCCTTACGCTCCAGATAATTCAGATCATACCAGTAATCGAACATTTTTACATAGGTATCAAAAAAAACATCCTCGAACTGCCGTTTTACGAGCAGGGATTCATAGACGATTTCATTCTGTATCACAGCATCATCGCTTTTCTCGTCGTGGGGAATTTGATATTCCTCCAGCAGGTCGCAGATGGTACGGTAATGCTTCCGGATATCCTTTTGATCCAGAAGTGTCTTATCATACACCTTATTCAGCCGATCATATATCGTCTTCATCTTTTTCACCTGCCATATCGTAGTAAAACTCAATGGAATTCAGCAGCGAGATTGCCGCTGTTTCCGCACGCAGTATCCGTCCGCCTAAAGATACGCGGTGAAAGCCGGATGCAGTCAGCGCTTCAACCTCATCCGCCGAAAAGCCGCCCTCACTGCCGACCACCATCAAAACACGCTTTGGGGATGGATGTGCACGCAGCACCTCACACAGGCGCTCGCTTTTACAATCGGCATCCTCATAGGCTATCAGCCGCAGGTCGGCATCGATCTGCGACAGCTGTGAGAATGTGCAGGGCGGCTGCAAACGCACCAGCGTCGATCGCTTGCACTGCTCACAGGCCTCACATAAAATTTTATTCCATCGTACAATTTTCTTTTCCGATTTCTCATCCTTGATTTTTACAACACAGCGGCTGGATACAAACGGAATGATTTCCGCCACCCCCAGCTCTGCACTTTTCTGCAGCAGATAGTCCCATTTCTCCCCCTTGATCATCCCCTGTGCAAGAATCAGCTCTACACTTGTTCGGGAGCGATCACGCACTTCCCTTACCACTCGTGCCGCTGCTTCCTCCTGATGATATTCCACTTCCGCCAGCAGTACGCGGCCGCTGTTGTCGGCAACACGAATCACATCCCCCTGCTGCATACGCATAACGCGGCGGATGTGATGTGTCTGTTCCTTTGTCATCGGTATCAATTCTCCTGGCATCGCCAGTGTATTTACAAAATATTGCTGCATAAAATCACCGCGTTAATCATACATCATTTTCTGTGTTTCTTCAACAAAAAAAACATTTCAGAAACGTAAGCACACATGTGGAAACAGCACAAAAAACGAATCCGACATCCTTTGCCTGATTCGTTTCTCTTTTCTCATGCTCACGTTCAGGCTTTTCATATCTGCCTGCATATCCTTATGGCTTCTGTTATTGCTGCACCTGTCAAAAAAGCCAACAGCGATTGCTAGCGCTGCTTCATTTCTCCCTTTTGAGCAAGACTGCGCAGCTGCTTCACCTCAAAGGGCTTCAGCACACGGTATTCTCCCTGCCGCAAATCACTGCAGTGCAGGAAAGCAAGCCTGCTGCGGTGCAGACGGCGCACCTCATAGCCCAGTGCCTCCATCATGCGCTTGATCTGCCGGTTTCTTCCCTCGACAATCGTCAAATCAAAGCTGCACTGATTTTTCTCTGTATCCTTTTCCGTCATGCGATACTTTGCAGGCAGGGTCTTGATACCGTCATCCAGCACGATACCTGCTTTTATTTTCTTCATATCCTCCGGCGTCAAAATGCCGTTGATCGTCAGATTGTACACCTTGGGAATGTGATATCGCGGATGAATGATCTCATTTGCGAAATCCCCGTCATTGGTTAGAATAATCACCCCGCTGGTATCATAATCCAGACGTCCCACGGTAAAAATACGCTGCCTGCAATCCACCAGATCCACCACGGTCTGTCTTCCGAATTCATCATCGCTAGTACACATGGTGCGCTTCGGCTTGTTCATCAGAAAATAGACCTTATCTTCCTTTTCAATCGCCTTGCCGTCCACCTCAATGAGATCACCGCGCTTTACCTTATATCCAAGTTCTGTTATGGTTTCTCCATTCACAGCGACTCTTCCCTCGCTGATCAGAACCTCAGCTTTTCTTCTTGATGTGATTCCGGCTGCCGCAATCACTTTCTGTAATCGTTCCATATACTATACACCTCACATGGGTATTGTACATGAAATGCTGCGCTTTGAAAAGCAAAATCGACTAATTCTGGAATTCCTGAATCTGATAGCCATCCGGCAGATATACCAGAATGTTCTCGCTCATCTCCTGAATCCATACCTGCATCGGATAGGCAACGCCCTTCATGAAGTCACGAATTCTGCGTGCACACTCCTCATCGCATGCCGTGATATCCAGCAACACCAGAAAATTCTTTTTCAAAGCCTCACCCACAGCCTCTACATCATCAAAGCTGTCCAGACGAAACACACAGACAACATGGTCGCTTTTTTCCGCAGCCACAGCAGCCTTTTCCTCATTCACTGCCAGCATATTCTTTAATCTGTTTTTTACATCGTTCATATCTGCCATTTTCATTCCTCCTGTTATTTATATCTTTATTACGCAAACACATACAGTGCCAGCAGAATGGCCATGGAAATCCCGGCCACATCCGCCAGCAGTCCGATCGCCAGCGCATTCTTGATTCTACGGATTCCCACACTGGAAAAATACAGGGTGATCACATAGACGGTCGTATCGGTAGAGCCCTGAATGATGCTGGCCATATTGCCGGCCAGCGAATCAACACCGCAAACCTGAAAGATATCGACCAGCACTGCCAAAGAGGCGCTTCCGGAAATCGGGCGAAAGATTACCATTGGCCAGATTTCCTTGGGGATATTCGCAATATGAGCAGCCAGTGCGCTGCACAGCATATCCATCAGTCCGCTCTGGCGCAAAAGTGCGATTGCACACATCATGGCAAGCAGCGCGGGATAAATATCCAGAAACAGCTTCATCCCGTCCTTGACACCCTCGGTAAAGGAATGGTAGGCATTGATGCGGCGAAGCAGGGCGACGGCGACGATGACCAGCACAAGGACCGGCAATATATAATCTGTGTTAATCACGGTAATTCCACCAGCGGTCAATACTCAGACCGACAACAGAGGCAAACAGCGTCGATACAATGGCATAGGGCATAAAGCCGGTCACATTCAGGGAGTGGAAGGAGGCCCGCATGGCAATCAGTGTCGTGGACAGCAGGGTAACACCAGCCGTATTCAAAACGAGAAAGGTGATCATGGAGCGAGAGGCCGTATCCTTATCCGGATTGTGCCGCTGCATGCCCTTCATCGCCTGCAGGCCGACCGGTGTTGCCGCAGAGCCCAGCCCCACCATGTTGACGACCACGTTGGTTGCCACATAGCCCAGTGTTTCCTCATCGTCCTTCAAATCCGGAAATAGCCGCTTCAGCAGAGGATGAAACAGCCGTTCCAAGCCATGAATGATTCCGGCATCCCGTGCGATGTAAAGAATTCCGTTCCAGAAGCAGGTCACACACAGCAGCGGAATCACAAAGTCGAGGGTTTCCTTGCCCACATTGAGAAAAACATCATTGATGATGCTCACATTCCCGGTCATCAGACAGTAGAGAACCGTGACAAGCACGATGAGCAGCCAGATGATATTCACGAAAACAGACCTCCTCCCCTTGCCCTTTTACTTGCGAAGCTGTATACATTCACGTCATCATTTTTCTGTACCTCAACAACAAAATCCTTATGGTCAAAGTGTGTCTTAACGCGCAGCTTGTCACTGCCGTCCTTATGCAGTGTTACCTTCAGCGTTTCCGGGACATGGAATTTCCTGCCGTTTACCGTATAGTCACCCTTGCGCATGATCGTTACCACATCCATCTTCTGAAACACCTCGGTATGCTTTTGTTCATGGAAGGCGAAATCATCCCCCTCCTGCAGCGTCACCACAATGCTTTCCACCCCGTCATGCTCAGCAGCACTCACCAGTGTCCGCCCGGCCTTTTTGGTGAAGCCGGTTTTTCCGCCGACGGTAAAGGGGTAGTCAAACAGCAGACGGTTTTTATTTTTCCAGCGCATATTCCAGTCAGTCGTATAATATTTGCTTCCGGTAATGGTACGAAATTCTTTGTTTTTCATCGCATAGCTCATCAATACCGCCATATCATTGGCTGTAGATATATTGCCGCCATCCTCCTCATCCAGACCGCTGGGATTGGAAAACGTCGTATTGCTCATGCCGATTTCTGCCGCCTTTCGATTCATCAGCTCAACAAAGGCTTCCTGAGAGCCGGCAACATGCTTTGCGATTTCCACCGCTGCATCGTTTCCGCTTCTCAGCATCAGTCCATACAGCAGATCCCGCATGGTTACCTGCTGTCCCTGCTTCAGATAGACACTGCTTCCATAGGCCTTATTGATTTCATCATCAACTGCAAAGGATTCATCCAATTGCCCATGCTCAATCGCGATCACAGCGGTCATGATTTTGGAAATAGATGCCACACTCTGCTTTTCATCCTTGTTTTTTTCTTCTACAATCGTATTGTCCGCACCACTCAACACCACATAGCTCTCCGCATGGACACTCATCAGCTGCAGCAGCAGACACAGCAGGATACAAAGACTTCGTTTCATTCACATCACCTACGAAAGTATATGTGCGCACGCAAAAAAAGAGAACGCCTTTTCCTTTGCGTTCTCCTTTTTCTATATACGTGCATTACGGACTCTACCCGTTTCCTGATTTCCTTAACTCTCGTACGTTTCCCGCACTTATAAGTCTCACCAGTTTCGATATCCGTAATCCACAGCTATGAGCTACTCTTCCATGCTTCCTACATTCACAGCATTCGTTGTTCTGGCGTATTCGCTCTTTTCAATTTCTGCCTGCTTTCGTCCCCATGTCCGAGCTTCCCTTCCAAATACCTGTTTCCTGACTTCCTTAATTCTCATACGTTCTTCGTATTTATAAGTCTCATCAGTTTCTTCTTCCGGGATTCTCACAGCCTTTACAGGTGTCCACCTACTCGCTGACCAGTGCACGGAATCCGTTCTTTTATTATATCGTTTCCGTATCTATCCAGTTTTCTGCAGTACCAGCCTGTATATAAGCTTTTTTAAGTACCTTTCCTTGGTACACTTACAGTATAGTCTGCAATGATACATGTGTAAAGTATTGTGGAATAATATGCGAAAATATGGAAAAGATTGCAGTTTTCCACAATACCCTGCCTTTATACAGTGGAAAAGTTGTGACTTTTCCACAAACGTGACAAAACAAAACTTATCTGTTTCTGTTCTTACGCACATAAAGCTGAAAAAGAAGAAGTATCCGCCAACGCAGCGTTTATCTTCTCAACGTTTTTTACAGCTTTCTTCAAAAATCGAGGAAGAACTCATTAAAAAAGAGCTATTCCTCAAACAGCTCTTCCTCCATGGTGTCCTTGAAATCCGGAAGCTCCGGGAGCTCCTTCAGACTGACTAGCTTAAAGGTATCCATAAATTCCTCCGTTACCTCATATAAAAACGGTCTGCCCGGTGCATCGCTTCTGCCGCATTCCTTGATGAGATTTCTCGCCAGCAGCTTACGCACCATCATATCACAGCTCACACCGCGTATTTCCTCGATTTCTGCACGGGTGATTGGCTGCTTATAGGCAATGATTGCCAAAGTTTCCAATGCGGCATTGGATAGCGTTGCCACCTTGGTAGAGCTGAACAGCTTTTGCGCATACGGATGGATTGCCTCCTTGGATACGAATTTATAAATTCCTCCAAAGCGAACCAGCTCGATTCCGTGCACATCCGCAAGATAATCCTGCATCAGCTCATCCAGTACTACTTCAATTTCCTTTTTATCCAGCTCCTCGACACAGCCGTTCAGCTGCTCGATGCTCAGTCCCTCATCACCGCTCAGAAAAAGCAGTCCCTCAAGAACCCGTTTTTCATGCTCATGCATATACTTGTTCACCTCGAATGATCCATATGTTTTCTTCTTCATCTATGTGGAAGGTCATTTCCTTATGCTTGATTAAATCCAGAACGGACAGAAACGTAACGATAATCATGTGCAGATCCGTGCAGTCACTGCACAGCTCCTCAAAGCTCATCTTTCCTACCCAGTTCTTTAGCCGGCTCTTAATTTGTATAACACGCTCATCCAGAGATAACTCCTTGACCGTCATTCTGGTTTCATAAGGATGTGTCAGCGCCGCTCTGCGCAGCACACGGTTCATCGCCTTAATGAGATCATAGGGATTCCCCACAAATTCCCCTTCCACCGTTGTATGCAGCCATTTCTGTGTTTCCTCACTCATCGGCTTACTCATCATCAGCTGGCGTTCCTCATATTTCTGTTCAAACTGCTCGCTGATTTCCTTATAGCGCTGATATTCCAGCAATCGGCGAACCAGCTTCTCCCGCTGATCCTCCTCATACTCTTCTTCAATGACAACCTTTTCCCGTGGCAGCAGCTTCTTGCTTTTATATTCAATTAGACCAGCCAGCTCTGCCAGATATTCACTTGCAATTTCCAGATGCATTGATTCCATGGCATTTAGATAATGCAGATACTGATCCGTCAGCAGGTCCATATCCAGCTCGAACAAATCCAGCTTATTATCCTTGATCAGATGCAGCATCAGGTCAAGCGGACCCTCAAACTGATCGATTGTCACCGTAAACGCCATAGAAATCACCTCGCATTTTTTTATTATAGCAAAAAACCGCATGAAAATGTAGATAAATTTTCACACAGTCCTTATTTTTCATCTTTTTTATGCAGAATCGCCTTGTTTACAAACGAATGACAGCTTCTTCAAGTCTTTTTTGTATGTAGGATACATGCATCCCATGTATGGAAAAGGTACAGGCTGCCTGCGACAGACAGCCGCAAAGGCTCCCATGCGCACAAGCTTTCCTAACAGAAGACACCAAACAGAAGCCTGATACTGGAAAAGAACAGAAATGCGCATCTGTTCTTCGTTAACCCTTGGTTGATTTAGAGGATGTATCTCGGTTGACCTTGATAGGTGCACCGAATAAAATTCGGCCGCATTCCTTATAGGAAAACGGAATGAGCGGATACAGGTATGGAAATTTGATGGTCTTTGTTGACAGCAGTATCACAATGTGCAGCAGGACACCGACGCAGAAGCCGCTGATGCCGAACATGAGTGCCAGAAAGCCGATAAAGATTCGAAATACCTTATTGGCCAGAGACAGCTCATAGCTCGGTGTCAGCAGATTGCCGATATTGACCAGGGCCACCATGATGAGAACCTCTTTTGTATAGGCTCCCAGTTCAATTGCCATATCCCCCAGCAGAAACACAGCCACAAAGCTCATGATGCTGGAAAGGATGGTCGGTGTATGTATCAGAGACTGTCGGATCCATTCCACAATGATATCCGCCAGAATCACCTGAAACCCAAACTGATACACATTAACATGCTGAATCGGTATATTGAGCAGTGTCGGATTCTGGTCGATGACCAGTGCAATCCACAGCGGCAATAGATATAGAGAAAACACAATGCCGATCAGACGCAGGACACGGGTAAAGGTTGCCACCAGCGTTGTCTGTGTGTATTCCTCAATCTGCTTGGTCTGTTCAAAAAACGTTGTCGGAAGGATTACACCGGTAGGAGAATTATCGACAAGTGCAATCAGATACCCCTGTAGCAGGTGAATTGCACAGATATCCGGACGCTCACAATAGCGGACATGCGGATAGGGATTCCATGTTTTCCCATACAGCAGCTCCACCAGATTTCGCTCGCTGAGGATTTCCGCCTCCGGCAGTGTATGCATACGGCTTTCAAAATCATGCAGCACATCCACATCCACCAGACCGTCAATATACAGATAGGCAACGTCCGTTCGCGTCTTAACACCTTCCTTGTTCATCGTGACAACCAGGCGCGGATCGCGGATTCTGCGGCGGATCAGGCCGACATTGAGGATAACATTTTCCACGAAGCCGTCATGGGCTCCGCGTACGCTTTTCTCCACATTCGGCTCTGCTGTGGATCTTGCCGGATAATGCCGGGTTTCTATGCAATAGTAGACCTCGCTGTTATCCATCAGCACCAGACACTGTCCGCTCAGCATATTGGTGATTGCTTTTTTTAGATCGGTCACCTTATCAACTGCACCGGGATAAAAGGTGATGTGCAAATCATTTCCTGCTGTGATTACAAAGCCCTCCACAAGAGATGCAATCAGCTCACTGTCAGAAAGGGAGGAAAGGAATATCAGCCATGCCTGTGTATTCTGAATCGTGACATGGCGGTAGACAATGTCAAAGGACGGCGACAATGCAGTGCGGACTTCCTCCAGGCGCTGTGTCAGCTTCATCATTAGGATTTGGCGCGAAACACAAGTGCTGCCAGAAAGGCAAACAGAATGGCACTGGTGATTCCGGCCGCCGTCAAATCAAACATACCTAGCAGAATCCCCATGATGCCATCACTCTGTGCTTTTGCCAGAGCACCGTGAATCAGAGAATGTCCAAAGCTGGTAATCGGCAAGGAGGCACCCATACCGGCAAACTCCAACAGCTTGTCATACCATCCAAAGGTATCCAGTGCCGCACCGATCACCACAAATAAAGAAGTGATATGCCCCGCTGTAAGCTTGGTATTATCATAGATCAGCTGTCCTGCAAGGCAGATTCCGCCGCAGACGACAAACGCGCTGATAAAAGTCATCATTTCACATCACTCCTTTCGTATACGATGGCATGTGCAATACATGGTATGGTTCCCTTCTGTGCAACCGCCACCGGTGAAAGCAGTGCACCTGTCGCAACCACCATAATGCGGGAACACTCCCCGTCCTCAAGCTTCTTCAGCAGCTTTGCCATGGATACGCACATACTGCAGGCACATCCGCTGCCGCCGCAGAAGATATCCTGATGCTCAAAATCATAAATCATCAAGCCGCAGTCATGCAGGCGGTTATCAATGTTATAGCCCTCCTGATTCATAAGATCAACCAGAAAGGAGAATCCGATTTTTGATAAATCCCCGGTAACAATCATGTCATAATCCTTCAGCTCACGATGCATATCCTTCAGATGACGGGTAATCGTATCATAGGCAGCCGGTGCCATTGCCAGCCCCATATCATTGGCGTCCTTATGATCCCAGTCGACGATTCTGCCCGGGGTGAAGGCAGTTACCCGGATGTTGCTTTTCTGATTTGACAGCAATACAGCACCGGCGCCTGTCACTGTCGAGGTCGTCGTTTCCTTTTTCTGAATTCCATATTCGTTGGGGAAGCGAAACTGCCGCTCGGCAGTTGCCACATGTGAGCTGGTAAAGGCCAAAACCTGCTTCGCCAGCTCATGCTCTACCCATACGGAGCCGTTACCGATAACCAGAGAGGAAGTGGAGCAGGCACCATACATTCCAAGAAAGGGAACCTCCAGATCCTTGGCGAAATAATGCGAGCTGGTCAATTGATTGATGAGATCACCGCCGACCAGCAGATCAATATCACTTACGCCCTTGCCTGCTTTACGCAGGGTCAGGTCAACGGCATCAGCCAGCAGGACACGTTCCGCCTTTTCAAAGCTGGACTCCCCGCAGTAAGCATCCGCATAGCTCTTATCAAAAAGGCTTCCCAGCGGCCCCTCTTTTTCCAATGGCCCTACAACAGTAGAGCGCGCCTGTACATAGACGTTTTTAAATGTAACTGTATGCATATCAGGCACCAAAAAGCAGGTAGCGAATCGTACCAAAGACGAATGCCGCTGTGATTCCATAAGTCAGAACCGAGCCTGCCAGCTTAAACATATTGCTGCCGATACCGAAAATCGGTCCCTCTGTACGCCCCTCTATCGCACAGGAGGTCAGACAGTTCGCAAAGCCGCTGATGGGAATAAACAATCCCGCACCGCATTTCTGTGCTGCCTTATCATAGACACCGAAGCCGGTCAGCACTGCTGTAATCAGTATCACCGTAACGACGGTCACCGAACCCGCGGTATCCTTATCCAAATCGAACATATTCATACACAGCATCATAAACAGCTGTGCCACAACAGCAAGAGCTCCTCCGCTGATGAATGCAATCAGTGCATTTCTGCCCTTGTGCTGAGCAGGTACATGCTTTTTTGCAGTATCCTGCAATGTTTTCTTATCCATCATAATCACTCCTTCATGGCTAGTATGCACATGTTTTATGGAGTTATAAAACGAGTTCAGAAAAACATCACGAAACAAACAAGTGCCGAACAGCCATTTCCCTGATAATGTAGCTGTAAAAAGGAAGTGATTACATGAGAAATATACGAAGATGGGGTCGCCTTCTTATGCTGTGTCTGGCGATTGGTTCTCTGAGTGCGGCAGCACAAAAGACCTATGCATGGCTTACTGACACATCAACAGGCAGCCCGTTGCAGGTGGAAGCAGCATCCTACACTACGGGTAACGTGATTGTACTGGACGCAGGACATGGCGGATATGATACCGGCAGCATTTCCTATGACGGGGTTTATGAAAAGGATATTACCCTTGCGATCACGCAGAAAATCGGAGAGCAGCTGGAGAAGGCAGGCTATACGGTGGTATATACACGCACCAGTGATGAGGTCATATGGTCAAATGATAACAGGGACGATCTTCGCACCCGCGTTGCCATTGGAGAGGAAGCAGGAGCGGATTATTATATTTCCATACATACCAATGCCAGTGAATACGGGGATGGTGCCAGCGGCTTTGAAGCCTATATCGATTATGAAAATGATACGATTACAGCCATGGCGCAGTCCATTGAGCAGAAGCTGATGCAGCTGGGATACACGCAGAATCGCGGCTTGAAAAGCACACAGGATAGCTCGTTGTATGTGATTGACAGCAACCCTGTGCCTGCCATGCTGCTGGAGCTTGGCTTCATCACCGACAGTGCGGATGCAGCCTATATGTGCAGCGAGGAAGGACAGAATGCACTCGCTCAAAGCATTGCACAGGGAATCCTGGAACAGCTCTAGCTTTCGCACCTTTTCTAGGTTATAATTAGAACACGAGGTGAATACAATGCAGAAAAAAATATCTTCTACACCGGTATATGAGGGAACGATCTTTCACATGAGCCGGGATGAGGTTGAAATCAAGGGAAAAACATATCCCAGAGATGTGATTCATCATGACGGCGGTGTCGGTGTCCTCGCTATCAGGGATGGAAAAATTTTACTGGTCAAACAGTACCGCTATGCAATTCAGAAGGAAACTCTGGAGATTCCTGCAGGAAAGCTGGAAAAGGGAGAGGATCCGTATCTGTGCGGTTTACGGGAGCTGGAGGAGGAAAGCGGCTATACGAGCGAACGGCTGGAAACGCTTTGTGCCATGTACTCGACACCCGGCTTCTGCAGTGAGAAAATCTATCTGTACTGGACAAAAAAGCTGATTCCGGTGGAGCATCCCCGCGCCATGGATGAGGATGAGGAAATCGAAACGCTATGGGTGGATATCCGCAAGGCTGCCGCTATGGTGAACGATGGGACGATTAAAGATGCCAAAACGATCATTGCCATACAGTATGCAAACCTGTACCTTGTCTGAGGGAAAGGTGCCAAGCAATAAAACAGTCTGTGACGGTTCTGCCTGCCAAAGGACAGGTCAATCGAATTTTTTCGGTAAAGGAAGGAAATCTGTATGCTCAGTGTCCTGATGGGAATCATAGTGTTTGAAATACTATTTAGTTTCATTGCAAAGAAAGATAAGAAACTGTTCCTGGCCTGTTCCGTATCTTTTTGGATAGGTATAGCATTTATCTTATCGCTTCAATTTTTTGAGCAATAACTGAATTCCAAAAGAAAAATACAATATAGAAAAAGCGATGGTTAAGATAAAAATCCAATT
Organism: [Clostridium] innocuum; assembly: GCA_012317185.1. Classification (NCBI taxonomy): domain Bacteria; kingdom Bacillati; phylum Bacillota; class Clostridia; order Eubacteriales; family Clostridiaceae; genus Clostridium; species [Clostridium] innocuum. The sequence continues at coordinate 2,264,957 of CP048838.1, forward strand.
ATCCTCTCCATCGTTTTTGTATATTATAACCTACGATAGCTCCTGCAACCGCTTCGTCAGTATTATGTCAATCATGCATCTACTGCTCACTTTTCTGATCTACTTTCCGTTATACATATCTACATGTGAGATAGTGAATCATCCTGAATGAAATAAGCAAATTTAGCCCTTATCCGCTAAGATTCCACCACCCTAGCCATTCTCACAGATTTTCTCTGTATCCCGATAGTTTCCAAAATTTTTTAAAGAGAAACCGAGAATGGATATCCATACGCATACTTGAAAAAGACATATTATGCTATTTGATAACAGCGTACGTATCTCAATAAAAGTGACCTGTTTGAAATCAGGATTTTGCCACTGTTTTATTTATTTTTGTCTTATAAGCTGCAGAAATTCTTCCTTTAAAATCCGCATCATGATGAAATCGTGGTATTCATAATGGTAGTAATAGCCGTCTTCCTGAATTCCCTCTTTCTTAAATCCGTTTTTCTTGTAAAATCGTAAAGCATCTGTATTGAATCCCACAACACCGATGGCCAGCCTGTGAAAGCCGAGATCGCCAAAGGCATAATCCATCAGCAGGCGGATTGCCTCTGTGCCATAGCCTTTCCCCTGATGTGCCTCATGGGGAATGATAATCGTCAGATCACTTGTCCCCCAGGCAGGATACATCCGCAGCAGTCCGATTTCTCCAATTACTTCATGTTTCTCACAGGTAACGATCGCCAGCCATATACAGTCATGTCCGCTGCGCTGCACACATTGTAAAGACTGTGCAGCCGTTGTCGGATACGGTGCGGCAATCTTCGCCCTTGTCAGCGCATCGTTGTACCAGACATCAAAAAAATCCGTATCCTCTTCTGTAAACGGGCGCAGATACACCCGTTCTCCCTTTAAAAATTGTATTTCCTTCATCGTATTCTCCATTTCTTTTCTTATGTTAACGCTAGCGTTACTGTAACTATGCCTTCAGGCACTCTGCAGATTGATTTGCACTGCCTGATTCCTTTTCCCGTTGTTAGAATAAAGCCAGTGATTATGATCATAAGCATAACAAACACCGGTATAGACATCACCGTGAAGCTTTTCTGCGCAGGCGTTTTCCTTTTCTTAACGATATCCTATTTCATCCGCAAACACAGCATACAATAAGAAAATGCAGCCGCGCGTATACGTGCAGCTGCAGTACTGGCGATTCACGTTACAGACGTTTACACATCGGATGTTCCTCTTGAAACTGTACCAGATCCCAGAGGTTTCCATACAGGTCTTTAAATACGGCAACAGTGCCGTAATCCGCCTCTTTGGGTTCCCGTACAAAGTGAATGCCGTTTTTCTTCATATCCCAATAGTCTCTTTTGAAATCATCCGTCGCAAGAAACAGGAAGACACGGCCACCTGCCTGATCACCGATAAAAGCCTCCTGTCGTGGTTTGGAAGCCTTTGCGAGCAGAATCGTCGTAGCGTTACCTCCCGGCGGTAACACAACAACCCAGCGCTTATCCTGCTGCGGCTGATAGGTATCCTCTACAAGGGTGAAATGCAGCTTGTTCGTATAAAACTCGATGGCTTCATCATAATCACGTACGACAAGCGCAATGTGAACGATTGCCTGTTTTACAGTCTCACTCCTTTGCTTTTTGTGCAGCTTCCCAGGCGATCTGGAAGGCACTCTTTTCCTGCTTTTTTTCAGCCTCCTGCTTTTTATTGAAATCCTGCAGCTCTGCACGTCCGGCAACATTGCGCTTTTCCTTCAGCTGCTCGTTGAAGCGGTCGAATTTCTCACGAAAGCCGCACACACAGGTATACAGACGCTTTTCCTTTTCTCCGACTACATTCAGCTTCTTATGGCATTTCGGACAACGGGCATTGCTGGTGAACGAAAGATTCTGCTTGTATTTGCAGGAAGGACTGCTGCAGGCTAAGAGCTTTCCGCGCTTTCCGTTGATTTCCAGCAGGTTGCTGCCGCATTCAGGACATTTCTTCTGCGTCATATTGTCATGGCGGTAGCTTGCCTCACTGTTTTTCACCTTTTCAACTAGGTCACTGGCATAGCTGCGCATTTCCTTCATAAAGCTTTTATCCTTCAGCTTCCCCTTGCTGATTGCGGTAAGCTTTTCCTCCCAGGTTGCCGTCAACAGCGGAGAGCGTAGCTCCTCCGGTACCAGCGATACCAGCTGGATTCCCTTGCTTAGCGGATAGATGGAGTTTCCGCGTTTTTCAATATAGTTGGTTTTGAACAGCTTTTCAATGATATCCGCACGTGTTGCCACGGTACCGATTCCATTCGCATCCTCTAATACAGCCTTCATACGGCTGTTGCTGATAAATTTCGATGGATGCTCCATAGCCGATAACAGGGTTGCCTCCGTATAGCGTGCCGGTGCCTTGGTAAAATGCGAGGTGATGCGCACATCCCTAATTGGATATTGCTGTCCCTTCGCAAGAGAAGGCAGATTCTGATCATCATCCTGCTCTTCATCCTCATCAAAGCGTTCGTTTTTCTGATAGAGTGCGCGCCAGCCGTCACTGATCATAATCCTTCCGCTGGCATAAAAGTCCATATGCTCACACACCGCATGAATTCTGGTCTTCTCATATTCACTCGGTTTGCCCAGTACGGCCAGAAACCTGCGAACCACCAGATCATAGATTTTCTTTTCATTTGGTGAAAGTCTGTTCAGCTCCACATATTCCTCGGTTGGGATAATGGCATGGTGGTCGGATACCTTTGTATCATCGACAAAGCGGCGGCTTACCTTATAGCCGTTTTTCAGCAAGTCACTTGCAAATGGCTCATACACATCAATACAAATCGCCTGCAGCCGTTCCTTCAGTGTCCCAACGATATCCTGACTCAGATAGCGGGAATCTGTACGGGGATAGGTCAGCAGCTTATGTGTTTCATATAAGCTCTGCATATAATTCAGTGTCTCCTTGGCACTGAAGCCGAAGCGCTGATTGGCATCCCTTTGCAGCTCGGTAAGATCATAGAGCTGCGGCGGTTGTTCCTTGTGACGCTTGCGCTCCACGTCCTGAATCGTAATCTGCTTGTGCTTCAGCTGCTTCATGAGCGTCTCTGCCTGCTTACGGTCCATTATGGACGCATTGTTGTTCTTGCGATAATCCAGCACAAAGGCACCGGCATCCACACGCAGTGTAAAATATTCCTTTGGTACGAATTTGCGGATTTCCGCTTCCCTGTCGACAATCATAGCCAGTGTCGGCGTCTGCACACGACCGGCAGAAAGCTGTGCATTGAATTTACAGGTCAGCGCGCGGGTGGTGTTCAACCCGACGAGCCAGTCTGCCTCAGCCCGACATACCGCACTGCGGTACAGGGGTTCATATTCTCTGGCATCCTTCAGATGCGTAAAGCCCTCCTTGATCGCCTTATCTGTCTGTGACGAAATCCACAGACGCTTCATCGGCTTGCGTACCCCCGCCTTTTCAAGAATCCAGCGGGCCACCAGCTCCCCTTCTCTTCCGGCATCCGTAGCGATTACAATATCACGGATATCTCCGCGGTGCAGCAGGCTCTTTACCAGCTTGTATTGTCTTGCGGTCTGTGAGATCACCTTCAGCTGCATTTTGTCCGGCAGCATCGGAAGGTCCTGCATATCCCAGGTTTCCAGACGTTTATCATAATCCTGCGGGTCTGCCAGCTCTACCAGATGTCCCAGTGCCCAGGAAACCACATACTTGTTTCCCTCCATATAACCGTCCTTTTTTATCGGACAGCCGAGAACTCTTCCCAGCTCTCTTCCTACACTCGGCTTTTCAGCCAGTACAAATGTTTTGCTCATACTTCCTCCTTGAATCCGGCCAGACGCATCAGCTCTCTGGCATTCGTTGTTGTGCATTTTCCTTCTTTCAGCCGATAATCAAAGCAGATTCGATCCTTCTCATAATATTCCGAGAAATGATAATTCACTGCCTGTATGGCCGGGTCGCCGCTCAGCTCGCACAATTCAAAATCATGTGTGGAGATCAGGGTGATGATCCACGGCTGATGCAGATGACGGATGGCACTTGTTGCACAGTAAATGCGATCCGCGCTGTTTGTACCCTTAAAAATCTCATCGATCAAAACCAGCATCGGCTCCTGCTTTCTGCTTGCCTCATTCATTTGCTGAATGCGCAGAATTTCCGCATAAAAGGTCGATATTCCTTCGCTTACATTATCATGCACACGCATCGAGGTAAACAGGTTCATGCTGCCTGCACAAAAGGAATCGGCACAGACTCCGGCGCCTGCATGCATCAGCACAAGATTGATGCCCAGCGTTCGTAAAAAGGTGGTTTTTCCTGACATATTGGAGCCGGTTATGATATAGGTGCCGTTATCGATTGTTATAGAATTTGCAACAGCACTTCCTTCCTCCAGCAGCGGATGCACAATATTTACCGCATGCAGATAAGGAGGTTTGGGTGTACTGTCCGCAATACAGACTGCTTCCTTCGCCAGATTCAGCTGTGCAAGAGATAGGTAGCTTTCCAGCTCTCCGATATCCTGCAGCCAGATGCGCAGGGTTCTGCCATAGCGCTGTCTCCAGTCCTGCAGAGCAATCACACATTGGAAATCAAGCAAACCAAAGGCGTTGACGAGGAAAAACAGGATACTGTTGGAGCGCAGCTGTACCAGCATCAGTATGCGGCGCAGTTTTTTTATGGCGGCGCAAGCTTCCTCCACATCCGAACGAATCCTGCAAAGAGCATCACTTTGAAAGGCAGTCTCCTCAATCAGATGAAAGATTCGCTCATAATCTTCAATCAGATATGCCAGTGGTGCTACGCCGGACAGCTGTTGGGCATGCTTCATAAAAAACAAAAGCGAAAGACACAGAGAAACGGTAGCCAGTATGAGAACGGGGCCATAGTGGATGATACCTGACAGAAAAAGAAGCAGTGTCATAAGTGTGAGTGCGGATACAAGAGCACACAGCATACGCACAATGCGTGGATATTGTACCTGTTCTTCTTCCATGTAGCTTAGGATATGTTCCATGGTTGAACGTTTTTTTCGCTGTCCATGACGCTCATACAGCTTTAAAAGCTGTGTCAGGGTAAAGGTGAATGTCGTCTTTCGGGCGCATTCCTGTACGGCAGCACTGCGGCTTTGCATCGCTTTGCGGGACTGCTGCTGTGCACTGAGAAGCTCTGCCAGTCGTTCTCTTCCGTATACGGTTTTTGCCACACAGAGATACTGATACAGGCTCGCGTCCCCAAACAGATCCAGATCATATGCCTGCGTATTCTCCTCATGCAGAAATTCAGAACCGGTATCCTGAAATGCTTTCCACCCATTGTTCTTGCGCCGCAGTACATCCTGCAGTACCTCCATCATAACCTCATGATCTTCTACCCTCTGTTTCAACGCCCTGTGCTTTGCGGCGATATATAGAAACAGTCCCAGTGAAAGCACACAGAGCGCATAAAACAGCTGCTCATAATAATATCCGCGAAACAGGGCAAACAGAGCAATCAGAATCAGAACACCTCGCTGCATTGCATAGGAAGAGGAGCGCTGCTTTAAGCTTCTGCATACAGCCTGTGTTTCATCGATTTTCCTTTGTAAAGTATCAATCTGCATATCTTCCCTCCTTACATGCTGTTCATTATACCATACCTTTTCGTGATTCCTGTGTGAGAAACCTAAATTTTCCAGATGAAAACTCTTTCAATTTCATGTATAATAAAAATGGTGATGTAAAATGAAACTGGAAACACGTGTCCTGCAAAATCTTACACAGCAGCAGAAGCTATCCATTCGGCAGCAGCAGGATCTGAAAATACTGGAAATGAACAATCAGGAGCTGGAATCCTGGATTGAAGAGGAGCTGGAGAAAAATCCGCTGCTGGAATTTGATGATGCCTATGAAACCGGGGCCGCATCCCATTCCCAGCAGGATTTTGACCTGCTTTTGAATTTTGTGACAAATGAGCAGACCCTTGCGGATGTACTGCAGGAGCAGATTGCCACATGCCTGCATCCGCTTCATAAGGAGCTTGCAGAGTTTATCATCAATTCACTGGATGGAAACGGCTATCTGCAGCTGAAGGATGAAGATATCCAGCGAATGCTTCCACAGTACAGCCTGGATGACATCGAGGATACGATCAATGAGATACAGACCTTTGAGCCGGCCGGAGTCTGTGCCAGAAGCCTTCAGGAATGCCTGCTGATTCAGCTGTGCTTTGAGGACATTCCCTACTCCCAGATTGCCATCATGATTGTAAACTTCTATTTGAAGGAGGTTAGCGAGAACAAGCTTCCTGCGATAGCAGAGGCGCTGCAGATACCTCTGGAGGATGTGCTGCAGGCGATTTCCCTGATCCGCTCACTTGACCCAAAGCCGGGGGCACGCTATGCAACGAGCAGCGCCTATGTAAATCCGGACATGCAGATCGTTGTGGAGGAGAATGAAATCCACATACAGATGTTTCGCAAAACCTATGGACTGCGCTTGCAAGCTCCTGTAAAGGATGCAGATGCGGACACAGCAAAATATCTGAGCCAGCAGCAAAAGCAGGCGGAGGCTCTGCTGAGCAGTATTGAAAAGCGCAATTCCACCATCGAGCGCATCATGGAGGTCATTGCCGTTGTCCAGCAGGATTTCTTTTTGCAGCATGGACAGCTGAAGCCCTTGAACATGAAGGATATCGCGGCTAAGCTGAGCCTGCACGAATCCACCATATCCCGTGCTGTATCCGGCAAATCCATCTTATTTGAACAGCAGATCATTCCCCTGAAGTTTTTCTTTCCTGCCAGAGTGAATGAGGACACGAGTGCAAACGAGGTTCATCTGCGCCTGCGCTCGCTGATTGATCAGGAGGATAAAAAGAAGCCGTACAGTGACCAGAAGCTGTGTGATCTGTTGAAGGAGGATGGCCTGGAAATATCTCGGAGAACCATTGCCAAATACCGGGATCAGCTGAAAATTCCTGCAGCATCAAAGCGCAAACAGTTCTGATTACATAAAGAAACAGTGTGAAAAAGCAATCATCTGTATGAAAATGGTTGCTTTTTTATCTGCTTTTTCGCATACCAATGATGCTATGGTTCTTTATTGATACAAACATAAACCACATAATGACTTCAAACAGACAAGCCCTTTGAAAGGAAGCGTGTTGAAGCTTCTAAAAACAGACAAAAGCCGAAGCATAGCGCCCCGGCTTTTTCTATGAATTAGTCTTCAAACAGTTCGATTTCTTCAAACTCCTGTTTTTCCCCCTGTATTGCAGGCAGCTCACGCTGCTCGACAGCTGCAAGTGTCCGCAGGAAATAGTAATCCTGTGTGGTATGCAACGGCGAGGAGAAGGTGGCGTCTTTGCTCATCAGACTGATATCCTTCGCAAGAATCTTCTGCGTTTCCTCATTGATGATGACAAGCTCATCATTCAGGTCATGAAGTGCAATATGCGCAATCTGATAAGGCTTGGATTTCACCTTTTTACAGATCATGCTGCCCTTGGTCGGACGTCCGGTCACATCAACATCGCTCAGCTTGATGCGCTTCATTTGACACTGATCCGTAAAGACGATCAGCTGGGAAGCATCCCCGTGAGAAATGCAGGCACTGACAATTTCATCCAGGACCAGATTCATTGCCTTCACACCCTTGGAGCGTGGAGAGGTTTCCGGAATGAGGGATACCGGATACCGGCTCACAAAGCCGTTTTTCGATGCAATCAGAATTTCATCATAAGCATAGGCGATCATCGTTTTCACGACCGCGTCCCCATCCAGCAGCTTCATATTGCTCATGGTTTTGTTGTTCCGTGATACTTCATATTCCCGTACTGCCGTCTTTTTCACAAGACCGTTTTTCGTTACGGAAATCATGTAGGCATTCGTCGCAAAGCTGCGCAGGACAAAGGCATCCGTGATTTTTTCTTCTCCGCTGATGCGAATCGTGGAGTTGATATGACTTCCGATTTCCTTCCAGCGGGATTCCTCGACCTCATATACCGGCGTATAGCCATAGGTACCCTGTGTTGTAAAAAACAATACATGATCCAGCGTATTCACTTCCCCATAGCCGACCAGATGATCGCCTTCCTTTAAGCCGGTCATATCGTCTCTGCTGGCACCGTAGCTGCGCATGGATACCCGCTTGAAATAGCCGTCACGGGAAATGGTGAACATCACCTGTTCACTGTTGATCATCGCAAGCTTGTCGATAACGATTTCTTCAATTTCATGCTCAATACTTGTCAAACGCGGTGTCTTAAAGGCCTTTTTCACCTCATTCAACTCACGAATCATGACCTTTTTCAGCATTTTTGGATTCTCCAGAATATCGTGCAGCTCCTCTATTTCATTCAGCAGTGCGGCATATTCCTCACGCAGCTGCGTAATATCCGTGGAAGACAGACGATACAGCCGCATGGTAACGATTGCCTCTGCCTGTGCATCGCTGAAGGCAAAGGCATCCATGATGCAGCGCTTGGAATCCGCCTTGTCTTTGCTGGCACGAATCAATGCAATGATTTCATCCAGAACGGATACCGCCTTGATCAGACCCTCCAGAATATGGCAGCGGTCTTCCTTCTTTTTCAAATCGAAGCGGCTTCTGCGCTCGATCACCTCACGGCGATGCTCAATAAAGGCATCCAGCATCGGAGCCAGACCCATTTGAACCGGACGCTTGTCAACGATCGCCACAACATTATAATTATAGGAAACCTGCAGATCGGTATTTTTATACAGATAATTCAGAATCACCTGGGCATTGGCATCCTTTTTCATATCCACAACGACACGCAACCCGTTGCGGTCACTCTCATCCCGCACATCGAGAATCCCCTCGATTTTTTTGTTCAGACGGATATCATCAATTTTTTTGACCATGTTGCTCTTGATCACTTCATACGGAATTTCTGTAATGACGATCTGCTGTACAGTTTTCTTCTGTTCGATGCTTGCCTTACCGCGGATGATGATGCGGCCCTTTCCGGTTTCAAAGGCTTCCCGGATTCCTTCAATTCCCTGTACGATTCCTCCGGTTGGAAAATCCGGTCCCTGTATGTATTCCATCAGCTCATCCAGACTGCAGTCCGCATGCTGGATACGATACACAGCCGCATCGATTGCCTCGCTCAGATTATGCGGCGGAATATTGGTCGCATATCCGGCAGCAATACCCGTAATGCCGTTAACCAGCAGGTTGGGATAACGGGCAGGAAGCACGGTCGGCTCCATTGCCGTATCATCGAAGTTCGGTGCCCACAGCACGGTTTCCTTTTCAATATCCTTTAACAGATGCTCACTGATCCTCCCTAGTCTTGCCTCTGTGTAACGCATGGCTGCGGCGGGATCATCATCAATCGATCCGTTATTTCCCTGCATGTCGATCTGCGGTGTGCGAATCTTCCATTCCTGTGACATACGCACCATTGCATCATAGACTGAGGAATCCCCGTGCGGGTGATAGTTACCGATGACAAGACCGACCGTCTTCGCAGATTTCCGATACCCCTTGTCCCAGGTGTTGCCATCCTCATACATCGCATACAAAATTCTTCGCTGCACCGGCTTCAGACCATCTCTTGCATCCGGCAGCGCACGATCCTGAATAATATATTTTGAGTATCGCCCGAAGCGATCCCCCATGATATCTTCCAGCGGAGAGGAAATGACACTGCTGTGATGCTCAACAGCAGGCAGTTCTTTTTTCTTCATCGTCTTGCCTCCACTTCATAATCATCTTCCAGTGTAAAGGATACGTTTTCCTCGATCCAGTCACGGCGCAGATTGGCCTTATCCCCCATTAAAACAGATACGCGCTTCTCAGCCACAACCGCATCGTCAATCGTTACCTGAATCAGTGTACGGGTTTCCGGACACATGGTCGTATCCCACAGCTGATCCGCATTCATTTCACCAAGTCCCTTGTAGCGCTGCAGACTGAAGCCCTTCGGGAAGGTTTTGCGCAGCTCATCCAGCTCCTCATCGGTCCATGCATACTGGATTTCCTTGCCCTTTTGCAGCTTGTACAGCGGCGGCAGTGCGATATACACCATGCCCTGTTCAATCAGCTCCCGCATGTAACGGTAGAAGAACGTCAGCAGCAGAATCTGAATATGTGCACCATCCGTATCGGCATCGGTCATGATGATGACCTTATGGTAATTGGAATCCTCTGCGTGAAAATTCGCACCCACACCGGCTCCCAGCGCATGAATGATGGTATTCAGCTCTTCATTTTTTTCGATATTGGTGATGCTTGCCTTTTCGGTATTCAGCACCTTACCGCGCAGTGGAAGAATCGCCTGGTATTTGCTGTCTCTTCCCTGCTTGGCACTGCCTCCGGCAGAATCCCCCTCGACCAGATACAGCTCTTTTTTTCTGGCATCCTTGCTCTGTGCGCTCGCCAGCTTTCCGGATAGGATCTTCTCGGTTTTTCCTCTGGTTTTCCCCTTACGGGCATCCTCACGCGCCTTGCGGGCAGCCTCGCGTGCCGTCGAAGCACGCTGCATCTTCTTGATTAGTGTGATGGCAAGCTCCTTGTTTTCCTCCAGGAAAAAGCTCAGCTTTTCACTAACGATACTGTCCACCGCTGCCTTCGCCTCTGCCGTTCCCAGCTTGCCCTTGGTCTGTCCTTCAAACTGCAAGAGATTTTCCGGCACCCCCAGTGACAGGATGATCGTCAGCCCTTCCCGGACATCGCTTCCCTCAAAGTTTTTATCCTTTTCCTTCAGTAAGCCGTTTTTCCTTGCGTATTCGTTAAACACCTTGGTAAAGGCATTCTTCGCTCCGGTTTCGTGCGTTCCGCCATCCTTGGTACGAACGATGTTGACAAAGGAAAAAATATTCTCCTGATATTCGTCCGTATACTGGAAGGCACAGTCCACCTTGATATCATTGCTCATTCCGCTGAAAGCAACCGGTTTATGGAAGACCTGCTTATCCTCATGAAGATATTCCATGAAGGCAACCAGTCCCTGCTCATAATGATAAACCTCCTCGCGTTCCTTCCCTTCGCGCTCATCGCGTACGACAAGCTTTAAGCCCTCCAGTAAGAAGGCATCCTCCTGGGCGCGCTCTGCAATCTGGTGAAAGGAATACTTCGTCGTTGAAAACATTGTTTTATCCGCCTTAAAGCGTACCTTGCTTCCGGTTTTGTTCGTTTTACCGATAACCTCCAGCTTGGATACCTCGCGTCCCCCGTCGGAAAAGCTCATGCGATAGATTTTACCGTCACGATGAACCGTAACCTCCACCCATTCACTCAGCGCATTTACCACGCTGGCACCAACACCGTGCAGACCGCCGCTGGTCTTATAGCCGCCCTCCGTGCTGAATTTACCACCGGCATGCAGTACCGTATAAATGACCTGCACAGTGGGAACACCGCTGGCATGCATATCCACCGGCATACCCCGTCCTTCATCCTCCACGCAGATCACGTTGTCTTTTTCTATCGTTATGCGGATTGTATCCCCATGACCGTTCAATGCCTCGTCAATCGAGTTGTCTACGATCTCCCAAACCAGATGGTGCAAGCCTCTGGAATCTGTGGAGCCGATATACATACCCGGTCGTTTTCGTACAGCATCAAGGCCGTCAAGAATCTGTATACTGCTTCCATCATATGCATTTTCTGCCATACCATCACCTCTTTCTATTTCGCTGTCGTTGATCTCATCAACAGCCCGCTTTGTTCAGTGTATCAAATTTAAAACCTTCCTGCAATTAAATTTCTTTTAAAATCCGCAATACGGCCTAATTATTATATACTAAAAACATGAAAATAAGAAGAATTGTTTCTTTTTTCTTTTCCTTATGTGGGTAAGGTGGTAAAATATAGACGAATATGAATGAGGTGAAGCTATGAATATCAACTGGATCTGGTATCTGGGGCTGGGGTATCTGCTGGGGTCCATCCCGTTTGCCCTCGTCATCGGAAAGCTTTTCTATAAGACAGACGTCCGCAATTTCGGAAGCGGCAATCTGGGCGGCACCAATGCAGGACGTGTGTTAGGAAAAAAAGCCGGAATTTCAGTCATTGTCTGTGATGTAGTAAAGGTTGTTGTTGCTGTCGGTGTCGTTTCCTGCTTTGATCTGGAGGCGAGCATATGGGCAGGCTTTGCGGCGGCATTTGGTCACTGTTATCCGGTATTTGCAGGGTTCCGCGGTGGGAAAGCCGTTGCGACAATGTTTGGATTTCTGTTATCAACATCCATTTTTACCTTCCAGAGTGCGTGGTATCTGATCGTGCCGTTCGCAGTATTTCTGGTTGTGCTGTACGCAGGTAAGATGGTATCGCTGTCCAGCATGTGCGCTGCACTTACCAGCAGTATCTATATCACGGTTATGCAGCTGCATATCAGCGTGGAGATTGTCGCGGCCAGCTGGCTGTTGACAATACTGGTGATCTACCGGCACAGGGCAAATATCGTAAAAATTAAAAACGGTACGGAAAACAAAATATCCTGGCTGTGATCCAATAAGAAAAATGCAGACCGGCATACGGTTCTTTCTTATTTTAGGGTTTTTGCAAAAGGGAGACTTCAACACTATTGTATTTATCAATAGAAGTTGAAGTCTCCCTGTTTTATATTTACCCGCAATCGAGAAAGAACCTGGCATCCGCATGGGCTGCATTTTTTTATACTTAGCCATGTATATGTTGAACACCTTCATGAATCTTCTTTGCAGGAAGCATCGTCCATTGATTATAGAATACTACAGCGTTCTTTTTTGCCTCTAGCGCCATCAGATGTCCACACCATATTGCTGAATCAGTTCTCTTTGATGTGCGGCACGCATACCCGGCAGCTTCCGCATTTTAGCATCATAGCGTTCACATTCCGATAAATGAATTTCCTTTACAAATGCTTCATATGGAAGCTGTCCCAGAAAGGTCTCCTCTTCCAAATCATAAAAGGCCGCATACCAAGTATCAATTTGTATGTCCTCTCCACTTACCGGATCCTTCATCCCAAAGGGTGCCTCCGGCTTGTTTGGCAACAGACTGTCAACGGTGGAGGTTATTGTATATACACCGAAAAATCCATCCTCCTTCTGGTAGACGCGTGGTACTGCATAATAAACATCCTGCTTCTGATGGTTATGCAGCCATGCTCCGAAGTCGTCGTGCATCTCCTCATGATCCTGCTGTTCAAACCAAAGTGGGTGCATAGCGGAAAAGAAACAGCCATCCGCATGTTCCTTCAGAAAGGAACCCAGACACTTGTCACTGAATGTGGTGAGATGCTGCTTAATACCTGCAATGCTTCGCAGCTCCTGTGTTTCCCCATCCTGTTCAAAGGCACTCGTCTTCCAACGTTTGCAGAGGTGCTGAATCAGGGCATAAAAGGCTTCGATTTCCTGATGGCAGGTCGGCAGCAGCAGATACAGCTCCACCTCATACGGCTGCTTCCAGATCACCTGTATACCTCTTGCGATACACGAAGGGTCATACAGGATAAAGTCATCTGCCGATTCCGCCTCCAGCGGCTGCATCCGCCAGGTGCTGTCCATGACGCCTGCCTGCAGACCGGTTTCCAGAAAATCATGCATACTCAGTTTCTTTTTGAAAATTCCCCTGTTTACAATTTTAATATCCACACTCATGATGTAATTCCTCCATAGATGTCCTGCCCCAGCTTTTGCAGCTGTTTACGGTTATTGATTCGATAAACGCCTTTTTCACATTTACATAGAAGCCCCTGTTCACAAAACTGTGACAGACAACGCTGCAGCTGCCGATAGCTGCATCCAATCATACTGCTAACCTCACCATGATCCTCCTGAAAAACATCCCGCTCACATACTGCCATGAGATATGATGCCAAACGGTTTTCAACCGGATAGGAAAGCGAGATGGATGCGTTGCGATTGCTGTTTTTCAGCTTTTCCGACAGCTCTGATACCAGATACTGCAGAAAGCGGACATCCTGTCTGAGTGACTGTTCACAGCGAGCTAATGGCAACTGCAGTGTTATTACTTCACTCAATGCCGTCACTTCATTCAGCACAGGCATCTGCTTCCAAAGCTCCACCTCACCAAGAATACTGAGCGGATACAGGAAGGAGTGCAGGACCGTTTGTCCGTTTGCACTGATATAGCTGGTCTTTGCCTTTCCCTCCACCAGAAACAAAAGATGATGCAGCTCGGTATCTGCATGCAGAAGGATATCCCGCCGCTTCCATGTTTTTAATTCCAGCATGGATATATGCCGTTCCTCCAGAATCTGATCGAGTCGATATTTCCGAATATAAGCGGCTGCCGTTTTTTCCATACGCTTCCTCCGTCCGTTTTTAAAAAGGTATGCAATGTGTATCGCCTTTCCTTAATCATCTGCTTTCTTCTCTCATTATGACATATGTCCTATGCGTGTTCAAGAAAAACCTGTATTCTACTATACGAGGTGATGATATGGCAATCAGTATGGCAATACTCAGTGGTATTGTGGTCAGTGTCATGATGGTATTTAACGGACAGCTTTCTGATCTGATCGATCTGTATACCGCAACGGTTCTAATCCATGCCTGCGGGTTATTGACGATGTATATCGTTTTAAAAGTAAAACACATTTCGCTTCGAGACCTTCCCCATGCTTCCCGTTTTTTATATCTGGGTGGTGTAATCGGGGTATTCACTGTCTTTTTCAACAATCTGACCATTACGATTTTGGGAGCTTCTATGATTAGTGCATTGGGATTATGTGGACAGATGCTGACTTCGATCATTCTGGAACAAAGCGGTGCACTTGGCACAAAAAAACAGAAACTGCAGCCGATAAAGCTGGTATCTCTGCTCATTATTTTAATAGGAATCGGGGTGATGCTGGAATGAGATATATCTGTTCCATTTTCTTTGCATTGCTGGCAGGAGTCAGTATCGTATTGAGTCGCAGTGTAAATGCCTTGTTGGCGGAAAAAATCGGAGCATTATCCAGCAGCTTTTTCAATTATGCGAGCGGGTTGCTGGCGAGTCTGGCTTTTCTGTTGCTGTTTGCCCCGCATATTTCCCCCGCACTCCCGCAGCTGATGAAAAACGGGAACGCTATCCTGCTTATGGGCGGTGTCATCGGTGTCATCAATATTATTATTCTAAATCGTATCGTAACCCGCATTCCTCCCCTGCAGCTGACACTGATTGTATTTGTTGCACAGCTTGCCAGCGGTATGCTGCTGGATTATTTTCTGCTGGATCTGTTTTCCATGCGCAAGCTGATCGGCTGCAGTATCGTTGTTATCGGTCTGCTGATTCACACCTATGCGCAGGGTAAGCCGGCAGCCTGAGGCTTCACAATCGTATCGGTTTGCTACTTCTTCCTCCGATCCTGAAGGCTATGAAAACGAGTGCCGATATGACGAGCAATAAAAAGAACCAATACAGCACATACACCCAATGCTGCAGCATCAAACATGAAGCCTCCAAGATACTCTCCAAACGAATCGACACCCTTACTGGCAAAAAAAGCCGTGATGCTTCGATTCTGACGGCAGAATTTATCGATATCAGGTTTGCATACACCTAACACCAGAAAAACCGTCAGCACGACAACACCGCCAGATAAGACTCTTTTCTTATTTCTCATGTTCTATTCCTCCTGCAGCTATCCTGAAAAGTATATCACAAATCTTTCGTTAAAAAGAAATCTTATCTTTGTTTTCTACAGGGAATACAGAGAAAGATTTCTTTTCTTATGTCTGCAGCAGGTCACAATGACAAAATGTGAAACGAACAGAATAAGCATGCAAATGCGTTTTCATATCCTGTGTCCGCATTATTAGCCGATACAGCAGAGATTCAAAGGTACATAATTGCAAGCAGTATCAGAAGAACAATAACAACGAGTACACCACCACCGATGATATAGCTGCTGTATGTTTTGTGTAAATCCTGTTGTTTGGAAACCCATGTTTTGTTCAATTCCTTTGTTTCCTTTGAAATCTGAGACATACATTCACCTTCCTTCCAGTTGCTATTCATGCCTGATTAGATAAACAAAGCCGGCCTGCTGCAGCAGGGGGATATACGACAGATGAAAGAACATTCAATTTCAAGATAAAACAAGTAATTTGAATCAGCTTTCATGTACTGTTTGCATCCGCGCGCAAAATGCGGGGAATGGAATCGAGTTTGAATATTTGTATTGAAGTCTGTCGCATTTTCAATACATATAAATTTTATACATGCTTCACTGAATTTTCATATGGATACTTTTCACAGTAAATATCTATTACTATATGTCCCGTCTGATTTAACTGCCACTCTACATCTTATATATAGCATATTTTTCATTATAATACAATAGCACGTAACCTTTATACCTATTTCTCAACATATATAGATTTTATGATTGCAGCAAATTCCAGCATAACAATTCATCATTGCAATATGGAAAAGCCATCATTATCTGCACTCCTGTTACGCTTATGTGTTTGTATACCTGATTCGGATATCGGTTAACCACCTTGACACATTCCAAATTCCGTAAACCCTCAACAGCCAACAAACGCTTTTTTGCTCATGTTTACAAAATCAATTATAAAAAAAATAAAAATATTTGTAAAAATTTTAGGAGTTTTGCATGTTCGATACGTATATAAGAGTGTATATAAAAAAAGGAGAATTGTACATATGCAAAAAGAGATGAAAAGGGAGTATCCGATTCCCTTTCACAATGATGTTTTTTTCAAGTATATGCTGATTGGAGAGGATGCAGGCTCTAAATTGCTGAGAAGCAGAATTATTGAAGAAATTTATGGATTGAAGGTTCAAAGAACCCAGGTGCTGAATCCGGAGCTGCTGCCGGAAGTCTTTTTCGGAAAACGAGCGGTTTTGGATGTTGTATTGGAGGATGAAACCGGTCACCTTTATGATTTGGAGATGCAGGTATCCGGGTACACGAAGGAGGAACAGCTGCGTTTTCAGCAGTATGGCTACCGCCTGGTCGGAAGACAGCTGAAGCAGGGGGATGATTACACAAAGCTGAAGCCGTTTTATCAGATTATCTTTATGAATTCGATGCCTAAAGCAGGAGGCCGCATGATTCGTCACTATACGGTAAAGGATGAAGACAATCAGGAAGAACCAAACAATACTCTGCATCGCGCAATTGTGTTTTTACCGATGATCAGGCAGCGTGTGAAGGAGGTCGGGGGTATGGAAAACCTGACAGAATTTGAAACCTTCTGTTATGTGCTTGCATATAATCCGGATGATGCTATACTAAACATGAAGAGAAGGATGGTGAATGTGGCTATGGGAAAATATAATGCAATGCGTGAAGATGGCCCGTTATTCAGCTGGGCGGAATCGGTGGAGTTTGCGAATCGTGCAGTACAGGCAAATCTGAGAGAGCAAACTGCGGAAGCCAAAAGACAGGGAAAGGATGAGGGTCTTGACCAAGGCAAGAAAGCCTTATTAAAAGCACAGATTATCCATAAGTATGGAATCGATGATGGATGGGTGGATACCTTGTCCAACGCGCAGATTGATGCTGCCGTCATATGTATTCTGGAATGTGAAGCCTATCCCGACTTAAAGGAAAAGCTGAAGCATACCGCTGCGGAATAGATCAAGTTCTCCTGTCTTTAAACGTTTATTCAAAAAAGAACCTGCCGCCTGACGGGTTCTTTTCCTTACATTATAGCACCAGAGAATACACATCATCGAATGCTTTACAGAATTTTTGTCGTCCATTCCTCCAGATTCCAGACCTCATCCACAATATCGCCATAGAAATCCGGGTCATGGGAAACCAGAAGGATCGTTCCCTTGTAGGCCTTCAATGCCCGCTTCAGCTCCTCCTTGGCATCCACATCCAGATGGTTGGTAGGCTCATCCAGCACTAAAACGTTATGCTCACGATTCATCAGCACGCAAAGACGAACCTTTGCCTGTTCTCCTCCGGAAAGCACACACATTCCGGATTCGATATGATCTGTCGTCAGTCCGCACTTTGCCAGAGCCGCACGTACCTCACCGTTTGTCATCGCCGGATACTCTTTCCAGAAATAATCCAGTGCACTCATGGATTCTCCGGCTTCCTCCTGCTCGAAAAAGCCGATGGATGCATACGGGTCAACCTCAACGCTTCCGCTGACGCCTGGAATTCTGCCCATCAGCGTTTTCAGCAGTGTTGTCTTACCAAGACCGTTAACACCTTTTATCGCCACCCGCATATTGCGCTCCAGCACCAGATGCATTGCTTTTGTCAGCGGTTCCTCATAGCCGATCACCAGTTCCCTTGCGTCGAAAATCACACGCCCCGGTGCGCGGTCCGATAAAAAGGAAAAGCTGGGCTTCACTTTTTCCTTTACCTTTTCGATACGATCCATCTTATCCAGCTTCTTCTGGCGGGAATGAGCCATGTTACGCGTTGCAACACGCGCCTTGTTGCGGGCGATGAAATCCTCCAGATCGGCGATTTCCTTCTGCTGTTTTACATATGCCGCCTCCAGCTGGCGTTTCTTTAACGCATGCTGTTCTAGAAAATAATCGTAATCTCCGACATACCGTGTCAGCTCACAGTTTTCAACATGATAAATAATGTTGACAACGCTGTTCAAGAACGGAATATCATGCGACACCAGAATAAATGCATGCTCATAGGAAATCAGAAAGTTCTTCAGCCATGCAATATGTCCCTCATCCAGATAGTTGGTCGGCTCATCCAGAATCAGAATCATCGGATTTTCCAGCAGCAGCTTGCATAACAGCACCTTGGAGCGCTGCCCTCCACTCAACATGGTAACATCCTTTTCCAGACCGATATCCAGTAATCCAAGTCCCTGTGCGACCTCCTGTATTCTGGCATCAATCATATAGAAACCGCTGTGCTCCAGTATGTCCTGAATTTCCCCGACATCCTGCAAAAGCTCATTCATACACTCCTCACTGCAATCTCCCATCTCTTCATATTTCTGCAGCATTTCCGCTTCCAGCTCAAACAGATGGGAAAATGCATCCTGCAATACTTGGCGAATCGACTTTCCCTTCTCCAGAACCGTATGCTGATCCAGATAGCCTCGTGTGATTCTGCGGCACCAGGCAACACGCCCTTCCTCCGGAACCAGCTTTCCCGTCAGTATATTCAGAAAGGTTGATTTCCCTTCTCCGTTGGCTCCGACAAGACCAACATGCTCACCGCTCAGCAAACGAAAGGATACATTCTCCAGAATCTGTCTTCCACCGAAGCTGTGCGAAACATTTTCTACCGTAACAATACTCATACCTACCTCCACAATTCTTACCCTGACAAGTATACCATGTGCTCCATTTGTATGCAATCCTGCTTTCCGTTTGTAGAAGGCTTTACTACTCGAATGAAATCGTCAATACCAGTGATACGTTTATACAAATAAAGGCAGGCCGTTTTCGAATATAATTCCTGCCGAATACAATGCTTTTATAAGAAAGCAAATACGCCTCACCGTTTTGTATCAACTGGTTCCAAATGGCTTGATCAACATGCTTCATATGATAACATATGCTATGCTACTTCCAGAAACGGCTTTCACTGCCTTATTTCTTTCATATCCGTGTTGCTTCGACATATACTAACGAAAGCATATGCTGAATTTAGAAATATTTAAGAAAGAAATACGACAAAATTACAAAAGCGTAAGGCCCAAAGTCATTAGGATTTGCTATAATATACATATACGAGGTGATTTCATGCACAGCAATGACGACAAACGAGAATGGATTGATCCAGCACAGGGTCTCAGCGATTCTCAGGTTCAGGAGCGTATTGATGCAGGCTGTGTCAATACACAGGATGAGCGCATTACCAAAAGCTATGAGGAAATATTCCGGGACAATGTTTTAACCCTGTTTAATCTGATCAATGCTATTCTGGCAGGATTGATTATTTTTATCGGCTCCTTTAAAAATCTGCTTTTTCTGGGGGTTGTAATTTCCAACCTGGTCATTGGTATCCTTCAGGAGATTCGAGCCAAGCGTGTATTGGACAAGCTGTCTTTGATTACGCAGCCCTATTTGAAGGTATTGCGCAACGGAAAAGAAATGGAACTGCATATGGATGATATCGTTCTGGATGATATTCTATGCCTTTCCACCGGCTCTCAGGTATGCGCCGACGCTATGGTTGTTGAGGGACGTCTGGAGGTTAACGAATCCCTGGTTACAGGAGAATCGGATATCATCGTCAAGCATACGCACGATACCCTGTATTCCGGCAGCTTTGTCGTCAGCGGACAGGCCAAGGTACAGGTACAGCATGTCGGCAAGGATAATTATGCCGCTACGATTATGAAGGATGCAAAAACATTTAAAAAGCATAAATCACAGCTGCGGGATTCCATTAACTTCATAATTAAAACCATCGGTATTATCATTATTCCCGTTGGCATTCTGCTGTTTTCAAAGCAGTTTTTTCTGACTGAGAGCACTCTGCCGCAGGCGATCGTATCTACGGTTGCGGCATTGCTGGGAATGATACCGGAGGGCCTTGTTTTACTGACAAGCGTTGCACTGGCGGTTGGCTCCATCAATCTGGCGAAGCGCAAAACGCTGGTGCAGGAGCTGTACTGCATTGAAACACTGGCACGCGTGGATACCCTGTGTCTGGATAAGACAGGAACCATAACGGAAGGCAATATGCAGGTGGAGCGTATCCAGGCACTGAACGCAGACGAGAAGGAAATCCTTTTGATTCTTGCAAATATGATGGATGCTCTGCAGGATGATAATGCAACTGCTCAGGCGATTCGCAGGCATACACCGCAGGAATATGAAGCATTTCGCGTATTACATACCCTTCCCTTCTCCAGTGCAAGAAAGCTGAGTGCCGTAAGCTTTGAAAATCGCGGAACCTATATCATGGGTGCCTATGAATTTGTCAACGGCAGTGAAAATGCAGAGCTGCAGGCTGAAATTGATAAACAGGCCAGTCTTGGAAACAGGGTGCTGGTACTGGCACACAGCAAGGAAGCTATGGAACAGGAGCCTGCCAAGAACAATACAGTGATCGCTTTGATTCTGCTGAGTGATCCCATCCGGTTGGAGGCACCGCAAACCCTGGATTACTTTCTGTCGCAGGGGGTTGATGTCAAGGTTATCAGCGGGGATGATCCACGCACGGTTCATGAAATCGCACATAAGGCTAATCTGAAAAATTATGAGCGCTATGTGGATGCCAGCACCTTAAAGGATGAGGATATTCCGGAAGCAGTGAAAGACTATACCGTTTTCGGTCGTGTTTCACCGATGCAGAAAAAGCTGATGATTCGCGCTCTAAAGGAACAGGGGCATATTACGGCAATGATAGGAGACGGTGTCAATGATGTCATGGCCTTAAAGGAAGCGGATTGCAGCATCTCTGTTGCACAGGGAAGCGAGGCAGCAAAGAACATCGCCAATCTGGTTTTACTGGACAACAATTTTGCGAGTATGCCGCATATCGTGGACGAGGGCCGAAGAGTCATCAACAATATTCAGCGTGCCGCTTCCCTGTTTCTTGTGAAAACGACATTTTCAACCATCCTCAGTATTTTAACCCTTTTCTTCATGAGCCGCTATCCGTTTGAGCCGATTCAGCTTACACTGATATCCTCCTGTACAATTGGTATTCCTTCCTTCTTCCTGGCACTGGAAGCCAATCATGCCCGTGTTGAGGGAAACTTTCTAATCAATGTACTGGGCCGTGCCTTTCCCGGAGCACTGTGTGTCGTCCTCAGTATCCTTTATGTCAATATATCCTCTTTGTTTTTTCAAATGACGCCGGCTGCTATGTCCACTATGTGTGTCCTGCTGACCGGTACCAGCTCACTCATTGTGCTGTATCGGGTGTGTACGCCGTTTACGAGAAAGCGTCTGCTGATTTTCTCCACTATGACCGCACTCTTTATCGTATGCATCGTCTTTTTACCGGGTATTTTCTCTCTGGTACGGCTGAGCTATATGCAGTTTGTATTGACCGGTGCCGGTATGGCCGCCATACCGTTTGTCATGGATTTCTTTTTCCGCTTCGGAAACCGCTTCAAGCTAAAGGAGCGTCTGCTTAAGGTCGGCAGATAGCAAGAGTTAAGCAAAGCGGATAGCGTGCATCCCTTCATGAAAGACCTCAAGCTGTCAGGTGGATACAAAAAAAGGAAATCACGAACTGATCGTTCCATCACAATCGTTTCGGATTTCCTCTTTTAGGACAAGGCGAGGAAGAGCTTGTTATGGCTCCTCCTCTTTTTATTATGGCTGCATACTGGTATCCTCCAAGGCATCCTGCGTGCGGCGGCTTTTCATAATCACCAGCGCGATACACAGGAAGGCTGCAGCAAACAGCAGCAGAATTCCATAGGTCATAAAGGCTTCCTGCAGCAGCGCATCCCCTACATGGACTGCCGAGGTCAAAGCATCATTCAGCTTCACATACCAGTAGCTTGGCAGAAAACGGGATATAACGAGAATATTCTCGCCAATCATACTCAGCGGTACAAAGGCACCGCACAGAAAGCTGGAGCCCAGCCCGACAATATTACTGATGCCATTCAGCATATCATCCGGATGCTTGCTCTTTGTGGATATCACACAGAACATAAAGGACATGGAAACACACATCAGCATGAATACAAATGCATTGATAATTTCCAGCAAGCCTCCCAGTGTCATCATGGAGTCCCACACCATCCCAAGAATCATCAGCATCATAAGCCCCCATAACGCGATACCTACGGACAGATTACAGAACACCAGCTGCAGATTCATACGATTCTGTGATACCGGAGCAAGCAGATTCCGTTTGGTAATCTCCGCATCGAAAAAGGAATGCATCGTTAAACCGATCAGAAGAATGGTTATGACAAGCATGATATAGGAACCATAATTGAAATATGCACCACGCAGCATGGAGGAGGTGGCAACCTCTTCAGAATCTGACATTCTCACCTCGGCTGCGGTATTCAGGTTTTTCTGTACGCGTATATGCAAATCTGAAATTTCCTGCTTTGGATAAAGCTGCTCATACGCATGCATGGTATCCAGATATTTATTGATTGTCTGCTGAAGCAGTACACCGTTCACATCGTCCGGGCGCTGGTTCATGGAAACCGCTTCCTTCCCGGATGCGAACTCCTCTTCAAAGCCCTCAGGAATCGTTATGATAGCGGACACATCTGCATAGAACAGTGCATCCTGTGCATCGCTGTTCGATACATTTTTATGCTTGATATTCGCCTGTGTGCCGAGATAGGTTAACAGGCCTTCACTCAGACTGCTGCCATCCCGGTCAAGAACGGCGATATTCGGCTTTGATCCCTCATACATCTTAATATCACTGCGCTCAGATGCAGACATGCCAAACACAAAGAAGACGGTGAAGAAGATGGACATATAGATCATCAGCGTCAGCCAATGTGATTTCATAATTTTATAATAAACCTTTAAGACACTCATTTAACGCACCCCCAGACTGTGATAGCTCTTCCTGCTGAGTGCACGGAAGCTGATCAGATAGCATACCATCGTAAATCCTGCAAGCAATGCCAGATTAAAGAAATAGCGCTCGCCTACACCATAGTAGTACAGGGAATACAGCCCATCCGTAATCATATTCACCGGATTGATATAGGTTAAAAACGGAGCATATTCCTGTACATAATATTTCAGCTGTACCGCCATCATACCGGCAAGCGCACTGCAGATCAGTGTGATAGAGGTCATGATCCCCGTCTTGCCATCCGGAGGTATCTTGCTAGTGATACTGCCAATCAGAATGCCAAAAGCATTTCCGGCAAAGGCTCCCAGCACCATCATGAGGAAGACATAGCCAAGCTGTGATCCAAAGGATACGTCCAGAATGAAATACATATAGGCAAACTGGATGAGCAGAAAGACAATTTGAATCGCTATATCAATCATAAAATCCGCAAGCAGTGCCTTTCCCTTGTGCAATGGTGATACTGCCAGGCGTGCTGCACGTTCGCTTTGATTCGCCTGCAGCTCATACATGGAATTGATTGCCCAGTATCCGCCAAACATGGCGTTCATTGCCAGGACAGTATAGAAGAAGACGGAGGACAGATCTGTATGATCTGTGTTCGCTTCCTTCACATGAGAGGCTGTCTGTGTGAACAGTGCAGATACAGCGGAGCCATCGGGATATTGCTGCATCGCCTCCTCCACCAGATGGATTTTCTGGCTGTATTCATCAAAGAAGGTTTTTGTGATTGTCTGATCCAGACCGTTTTGATTCACAGTGATTGCAATCGGATCCTGCAGCTTTACAACCGCGCTGACCTTATCCTCCTTCAACAGCTGCTTTGCCTGTTCCTCACCAACATAGCTCACCTTGAACAAAGCAGTATCCCCCTGCCTGACATCCTTGAGAACGGCTTTAAGCTGTAACAAATCCTTTTGCTCGACGACAGCGATTGGAACCGTTTGAAAGGTATCCACCGTATAGGCATCCTTCAATACCATTCCAAAGAAGGTTGTCAGCAGCATGGGAAATATCAATGTCCAAAACAGCAGTACTCTGTTTCGAATCATCAGGCGAAACCTGTATTTCAGTAAATGCAGCATATTCACCCCTCCTTAATCCCGCAGCTGTTTTCCTGTGATTTCCAGGAAGACATCATTTAAGGTCGGCTGCTGGGAATACACCTTGCCATAGGTGATATTCTCCTGTGTGAAGTAATCCAGCAGATTGGCCAGATTGCGTTTTCCTTCAGTAAACTTAACCTGCAGAACATTGGCATTGTACTGTACGGAGAACACATTTGCGATATCCTGAATATCCTGTACCTGCTGCTCCTGCAGCTTCACCTGCTCCACTTCGATCTTTTCCTTCATCATAATGCCGGCCTTCAGCTCCTCCTTGGAGCCAGCCGCAATGGTTTTTCCCTTGTCGATGATGATGATGCGACTGCAAATTTCTTCAACCTCTTCCATATAATGAGAGGTATACACAATGGTTGCCCCCTGCGCATTCAGGCGCCGTATACCCTCCAGTATCGCATTACGGCTCTGTGGATCGACTGCGACCGTCGGCTCATCCATGAAAATGAGCTTTGGCTGATGTGCAATTCCACAGGCGATATTCAACCTTCTCAGTAAACCGCCGCTCAGCTTACCCGGTCGGAATTTACGAAATTCCTCCAATGAAACAAAACGTATTGCCTCATCCACAAGTGTTTTACGCTTTGCCTTATCACTGACATACAGACCGCAAAAGTAATTGATGTTGTCCTCGACGCTCAGCTCATGAAAAACTGCTACGTTTTGCGGAACCACACCGATTTGCTGTTTCAAATCGTAGCTGTCCACTTTCATCTGCTTTCCGAAAATGCGGATGTCTCCCTTGTCATATGTTAACAGAGCCAGCATACAGTTGATTGCCGTTGTTTTTCCGCTTCCGTTCGGTCCCAGAAGTCCCAGAATTTCACCTTCCTCAACCTCCAGCCGGAAATGATCCAGCGCAATCAGCTCCTTGTATCGTTTCACCAGATTGTTTACTTCAATAATCATGATGCTCCCTCCTTGTCCTTGTCTATATTATAGGGAATCCGGTAAATTTTCGGTAGTGTATATCTTCACATTCGGATATGACAGATGTCATATTCATGCATGACAAATTGTATCTGTCCCAAAACAATGGTAAAATAGAGACAGAACAGGAGGAGAAGCCATGAAACAGCTTATAAATTATCTGTTATTTTTATGTATCGGCTGCTGCTTCAGCTTTTTTTATGACCATCAGCTGTACCGCCTGCTGGCTCTGCTTTCAGCAGTGATACTGGCCTCTATATCCTATCTGTACACAAGGCGAACATGGACGCCGTATGCAATGATTCTGTTTGCATTGCTCGCCACCCTGCAGCAAAGCTTTCTGTACTATCTGCCGCTGCTGCTATACTGTATCAGACGACAGCATTTTTCTTACACCATCCTCCTGTATCTGCTTCCGATTCTCTTTCATCTGCGTATGGAAAATCTGTATTTATGCAGTGCCATTGCCATTTTTTCTATATTCGCCATATCCCTTCGGCAGCAGTGGGAGGAAAATGAGGAAATTAAGCTTTCCTTCATGCGGCAGCGCGATGCGACAAAGGAGCTGGCAGATATTCTGTCCAATAAAAACAGGCATCTTCTTGTCCAGCAGGAACAGGAAATCCGAATCGCCATTTTGGATGAAAGAAACCGTATCGCCAGAGAAATTCATGATCATGTGGGACATCTGCTTAGCAGCGCTTTGTTGCAGATTGGCGCTATACAGGCAATTCAAAAGGAAGATAAGCTGAAGGAGCCGCTTCAGAATTTACGAGATACCCTTTCTCAGGGAATGGATAACGTACGAAGCAGTGTACATGACCTGCACGATGATGCACTGGATTTGCAGGTGACACTGCAGCGCCTGCTCAAGGACTACAGCTTTTGTGATGGTACGCTGGAATACGATGTGCTGCATCCCCTGTCTCAGCAGACAATCTATCATATCCTTGCCATTGTAAAGGAGAGCATGAACAATACAATGAAGCATTCCAATGCGACAAAATACAGCATTACCGTACGCGAACAGCCGGCCTTTTATCAATTGATTCTACGTGATAACGGCACCAGGCACAGCAGTGTTCCCTGGCAGACCAGAGGCATCGGCTTAAGCAACATGCAGGAGCGTGTAGCGGATATGCACGGCTATTTGAACATCACACACACAGCCGGCTTTCAAATTTATATCACACTGCCGAAGGAGGATAAACCATGAGAATACTGATCGTTGATGATGACAAACTTGTATGCAGCTCTTTAAAAACCATATTGGAGGCACAGGGACAAACCATTGCGGGTATCGGCTGCAGCGGCCGGGAAGCATTGCAGCTGTACAGGGAAACCAACCCTGATGTCCTGTTGATGGATATCCGTATGGAGGGGATGAACGGCGTGGATGCCAGTGAAGCAATTCTACACAGCTTTCCGGATGCCCGCATTCTGTTTCTAACAACATTCTCCGATGATGACTATATCATTCGCGCCTTAAAGCTGGGAGTCAAGGGCTATATCCTTAAGCAGAACTTCGATTCCATCATTCCGGCTTTGGAGGCAGTGTATATGGGACAGAATGTTTTCAATACGGAAATTATCGCCAAGCTTCCCGATTTGCTGAAGCAGCATACAAAGGAAACGCTGTGCAGCTATGATTTGAATGAGCGGGAGCTGCATTTCATTCAGCTGGTTGCCAAGGGGCTCAACAACAAAGAGCTGGCACAGACGCTGTTCCTCAGCGAAGGGACAGTCCGCAACTATCTCAGCAGCCTGCTGGAAAAGCTGCAGCTGCGTGACCGTACCCAGCTTGCGATTTTCTATTACCAGAACCTGCAGTCAAAAGAAACATAACATGCCTTTAACTGCTGTCTTGAATAGCCTGTTCATAACAGGCTGTCATCAGAAAAAACAGGAAATTAGAAAGAATCAATTGCATTGGCTTATACGCATGTAATTGATTTTTTGTCCTGATGATGTGGCATCCTCTTCCAAATGGAAGCTCTTCTGGAATCACCCACCTCATTACGTTTCACTGGAGATGATCCTAAGCACAATGTCTTGTCACGATTGCTACATTTCGAAGCTGTATCCATTCATCACCGTGTTGTACGCTCCTAAAGTATCTGTTCATCCCTCTATGCAGGAGTGTGATGCGGCATAAAAAAATGGGCAAAGCACCCTACAGGTAGCTTCCTGTATACAGTCAGTGGCAGCTGCACAAAAAAACGAAGCTGCAGGAGTTTTGATCCTTGCGGCTTCGTTTTCATTTACTTATTGATTTCACTGATGATGCGCTCGATTTTATTTCCGCGTTCCAAAGAGTCATCCAGCTTGAAAATCAGCTCCGGTACCTTACGGATCGTCATCCGCTTGGCGAGCTCGCTGCGCAGGTAGCCCCTGCTGCGATCCAGTGCCTTCATACCGGCTTCCTCTCTTGGCTTCTGCCCCAGGAAAGAAACATAAATCTTCGCAATGGATAAATCATTGGTCACCGTAACATCGGTAATCGTAATAAATCCGATTTTGGGATCCTTGAGAGAAAACTGGATAATCTCCGAAATTTCCTTCTGAATAATTCCCGCTATTTTTTCAGCCTTTAATGTCATGTTATCACCTTATGTTTATTCTGGCTCAACCTGCTGATCTTCATACGCCTCAATAACATCATCCACCTTGATATCGTTGAAGTTCTCGATTGTCAGACCGCATTCATAGCCGCTGGTTACTTCCTTGGCATCATTCTGGAAACGTTTCAATGATCCCAGCTTGCCGGTGTAGATAACCACGCCCTCACGAATCAGACGAACACCGCATTCCTTGCGCAGACAGCCATCGGTAACCATACACCCGGCAATCGTTCCCACTTTGGAGACCTTGTAAATCTGACGCACCTCAGCCTGTCCGATGACAACCTCTTCATAAACAGGAGCCAGCATACCTTTCATGGCATTTTCCATTTCTTCCAATGCCTTATAAATAATATTGTGCAGACGGATTTCAATTCCTTCCTCTTCTGCTTTTTTACGTACCAGCGCGTTAGGACGTACGTTGAAGCCGTAAATTACGGCATGGGATGCACTTGCCAGCAGAATATCGGATTCTGTTATTGCCCCCGCCTGAGAACGAATGACATTGACACGTACGCCCTGTACGTCGATTTTTTCCATGCTTGCACGAACTGCTTCCGCACTACCCTGTACATCGGCCTTGATAATCAGGTTGACCTCCTGTACTTCTCCTTCTTCAATCTGACGAGCCAGATCATCCAAAGACATCGCAGCGCCTGTCGCATTCCGTTCGGAAGCGATCTTGTTGTTCAGACGCGTTTCCGCAATCTGACGGGCTTTCTTTTCATGATCGAATGCCTTGAAGATATCTCCGGCAATCGGCACATCGTTCAAACCGATAATTTCCACCGGTGTGGAAGGCAGAGCCTTCTTGATTTCACGACCGTGATCATCCGTCATCTTTCGCACCTTACCAAAGGCCGTACCAACAACGACTGCATCCCCGGTATGCAGGGTACCACCCTGTACGAGCAGCGTGGTAACAGGACCGCGCCCCTTATCCAGCTTCGCCTCGATAACCGTTCCGGTTGCCAGCTTGTTTGGATTGGCACGGAAATTGTATACCTCGGATACGACCAGAATGGTTTCCAGCAGATCACTGACACCGGTTCCGAATTTTGCAGAGATATCCGCGTAAATCGTATCTCCGCCCCATTCCTCCGGCATCAGACCAAGCTCACTCATTTCGGAAACAATGCGTTCACGGTTCGCACCGGCCTTGTCAATTTTGTTGACTGCAACGATAACCGGTACACCTGCAGCCTTGGCATGGTCAACGGCCTCCTTGGTCTGCGGCATTACACCGTCATCGGCAGCGACAACGATAATAACCAAATCGGTAACCTTGGCACCCCGGGCACGCATTGCGGTAAAGGCCTCATGTCCCGGTGTATCCAGGAAGGTAACCCGCTTTCCCTTTACATTTACCTGATAGGCACCGATATGCTGGGTAATACCACCAAACTCGCCTTCTGTAACATGTGTCTTACGGATGGTATCCAGTAACGTTGTTTTACCATGATCAACATGTCCCATGATGGTAACGACCGGAGGACGATTTTCCAGAAGGGCTTCATCCTCTGCCTCTTCCATCTGTTCTTCAAAATCACTTTCTTCTATAATAATTTCCTTGTGCACATCTACATTCCATTCCATGCAGACAAGCTCAATTGTCTCATCGTCCAGCGTGGAGTTGATGGTAACCATTGTTCCCATCATGAACAGCAGCTTGATAACCTCACTCGCATTGCGGTTCAGCTTTTCTGCCAGCTCTCCTACACTCAGCGGTCCGTTGTATGTGATTTCCTTTACTTCTACACGTTCCTTCTTCGGTGTAAAATTCGTGTTTGTGTTTCTTGATCGGTTGTTGTTATTCCCCTTCCGATTGTTATTTCCTCTTCTATGCTGTTGTCTTGCCATATAATCACCTAGCCTTTCAAGCAAGCTGCAATCTTCTCTGCAAATCCCTTGTCAAGAATTGCGATTGCTTTTCTGTTGCGATCGCCGATCGCCATATTCATCAATGCTCCATCCATGTAAACACAGGGAACCTTGTAAAAGCTGCATTTATCGTTCAGCTTCTTTTTCGCATTGTCACCGATATCCTCTGCCAGAATCAGCAGATGGACATGACGGGCACGAAGCTGCGTGTAGACGATTTCTCCGGTAGCCGTTTTTCTTGCACGTGCCGCCAGTCCCAGTATGCCCGTCACATCCTTCATTTGCTAAACATCTCCTTCAGCTTATCGTAGATTTCCTCAGGTATTTCACATTCCAGAGAACGTACCAGTGATTTTCTCTTCATCGCAGCCTCCAGCGCCTCTACACTGCGTTTCAGATAAGCTCCGCGGCCGTTGCGTTTTCCGGTTTCATCTATTTCAATTGTTCCCTCCGGTGTACGGACAATACGGATCAGCTCTTTTTTCGGAAGACTTTCATTGGTAGCCACACATTTACGCATCGGTATTTTCTTCATGTCGCATCTACCTCCTTACATCTTATTCTTCGTAATACTTATCATATTCATCGAAGTCGATTTCATCATGTATCCAGTCGCTCTCTTCAATCTCACGCTCTTCACGTTCGATTTCCGCAAGCTCCTCCTCGGAATAGATCGGCTTCATTTCATAATCCTTCTTGTTCAGGTCAAAGGTTGGCTTACGGCGCTCCTCTTTTTCCTCGTATTTGTCGTATTTCTTATAGCGTGGTTTTGCAGCGGCCTTATCATCCTGCTTCGCTGATGCATCTGCCAGTGTTTCGAATTTGGAACGGTATTCCTGTTTTTCCTTCAGGTTCAGACCCTCCTGCTTCTGCTTTTCTCTGGCAATGCGGGCAGCCTTTTCCAGGTCGGTTTCTTCCTGCGGCTGTGCTTCCTCAACCACCTCTTCAACAGGGGCAGACACACTTGCTTCCTCAACAGCCGTTGACGCTGTGGCTTCCACAGGTTCACTGCTTTCTTCCACAACCGATTCACTGACAGCCTCTTCCGTTACAGCCTCCTGGAAGCTTACGCCTGCATCATCCAGACTGAGTGCATCCTGCGGCTGTGCGTTTTCTTCAAAGCGCTCCATCTGTGCAGCAAGCTTGGCCTCCTGCTGACGTGCCAGGAATTCCTCGCGCTGCTTCATTGCGATTTCCTTCCAGTTGATACCTGCTGCGTCCACATCGGTTTCCGCCTTGATATCGATTTTGTTTCCGGTCAGCTTTACAGCCAGCCGTGCGTTCTTTCCGCGCTTACCGATAGCCAGGGATAACTGATTATCCGGTACGACAACGAGCAGTCCGCCCTTGCGCTCCTCACTCGGGATAACCGCCAGAACCTCAGCCGGAGACAGTGCATTTTTAATCAGCTCCGTCACATCCTCGCTCCATTCAAAGATATCGATTTTCTCTCCGCCCAGCTCATCGATGATAACCTGTACGCGCTGTCCTCTTGGACCGATGCAGGCACCGATCGGATCGATGTTTTCATTGTGCGAATAGACTGCCATTTTCGTACGCTCTCCCGCTTCCCGCGCGATCGCCTTGATTTCAATAATACCCTGGAAGATTTCCGGAACCTCTTTTTCAAACAGACGCTTTACCAGTGTCGCATCCCCGCGGGATACCAGTACCTGTGCACCCTTGGTTTCCTTGTTTACCTCTGTGATTACCACACGGATCATTTCACCCTCACGGTAGCGCTCATTGGGTATCTGCTGATTTTTCGGCATCAAAGCAAGAGTCTTACCGATATTGACAACACAGAATTTCTCCTCGACAGATTCAATCGTCCCCATGACCATTTCCTCCACCTTATCGCAGTATTCCTCATACACCACAAGCTTTTCTGCCTCGCGGATTTTCTGCTTCATGACATTCTTTGCCAGAATAACAGCTGCGCGTCCCAGATCGGCTATACTGACTTCCTCTTCCACAACACCGCCGAGCTCCAGCTCCTGATTGACGCGCTTTGCGTCCTCCAAGGAGATTTCCAGCTCGTCATCCTCTACGTTTTCAACAATCAGACGCTGCTGATAGACCTTGATATCACCGGATTTTTCGTTGACATCCACGCGTACCAGCGCATCCGGTATTTCGATATGCTTACGGAATGCCTTTGCCAGAGCTTCCTGCAGGGCATCCACAACGACTTCCTTGGAAAGCTTTCTATCGGTTTCGATTGCCTGCATCGCAGCCATAAAATCTTTTAATTTCATTTCTTATTCGCATCCTTTCTAAATTTTCACAGACAGACGGATAAGTGCGATGTTATCCATCTCGATTTCCGCCTTCTTCTTCACGGCCTTTGCCATGTAATCCAGATAAACCGTATTGTTTTCAAATGCTGTCAGGGTTCCTTTTATCTCATCCATGCCAGCCCTTGGATTCTTTAGCTTCACATATACAAATTCGCCGATGGCATCCCTGATCTGTTCTTCACTTTTCAATTCCCGCTCTGCACCGGGAGAACAGACCTCCAGAAAATATTCACTGGCAATCATATCCATTTCATCCAGCATTGTGCTGATTTTTTCAGACTGTGCGGCACAGGTATCAATGTCCATACTGCCGTCCTTATGCATAATCGACACCTGCAGAATGCGCATGCTGCCTTCGGTATGCCAGGCAACATCATACAGCTCTATACCGTCTTCTGCCACAAGCGGAGTGATCAGTTCTTTCAGTTTTTGTATTTGATCCATAACATTCTCCTTTACAAACATAATGAAGGAGTGGGCTTGACCCACTCCGGTTGAAGTATCTGTACATAATATACCACGAAACAGGTCAAACATCAACCTTTTTTCCAAAAGGCAGAAAAAAAGCCGCATGTACGGCCTTTACTCTATTTTTCTACGATGGTTTTTCCGTTGTATTCACCACAAGAACACATTTTGTGCGGCACCTTGTACTCACCGCAAGCCGGACATTTTACTAATGTCGGTGCAGCTAATTTATAATGAGTTCTACGTTTTGCTTTTCTTGTTTTTGAATTACGTCTCTGTTGAACAGCCATGTTAGCACCTCCTACTTAATCTTCCAATTTGAATTCTTTCAACTTTGCTAAACGAGGATCGATTTCTTTGCTTTTTTCTTTTATGTAATCTTCCTCTTTGACAACTTCCCAACCGTCACCTTTAGGATACTGTGTCAGTCCTTCCTTCACAATTTTCAGGGGAACCTCCATCACTATCAATTGAAAGATCACCGGCAATAACTCTACGACATCACCTTTAACTTCGTGTACATCTTCGTCATCTGTCTTTTCGAAGGAGAACACTTCTAAAGATTTTGTATGGAAATCATATTCTACATCCTCAAGGGTTATAGAACACGGTACTATCATCACGCCTTCAATATCCAGATCTGCAAATACGCGTTCACTGGAAGCCTCGTAATGAACATTCCCTGATACCGTAACATCCTGCAATCCTCTGATCTGATGCATCTTAGAAAATACCTCGGGCTCAAATCGGATCATTTCGTCAAATTCGATCGTTGCATCCTTCGCCTGCAGCAGTTCCATTCTGGACCATTTCAAAAGAATCACCTCGTTGTCTGACCTATCCTATTATAAGGAAAATCTGCGACAAAGTCAACACCATCTTCTCTTCCATAGGCTAGCTTATATATTAAACCACAAAACAGGAGGAATGAAAAGTATTTTTTTCATTTTTCTTTTCATTTCCGGGATTTTACGTATTTTTTTCTTCCACCTTTAAAAGAAATGCAGAAACATCCTCATATACAAGCAGATGATCCGGTTCATTCAGTATTTCATGACGCATGCCGTCAAACAGTCTGGCACTGACATCGCTGTAGCCGACTTCACGCAGAAGTCCGGCTGCCTCCTGAAACTTCCCGCGACTGATGATACAGGGATCCTCACTGCCTGCGATAAAGCGAATCGGCAGTGTCCTGTTGCGCAGCGTCCAGTTTTTGCGTTCATAGACATCCTGCATCAGGGAAAAGAGGTTTTCAAATCCGTTGAGGGTAAAGGTATACCCGCAAAGCGGATCCCGGTCATAGGCACGCACAACCTCCATGTCCGAGCACAGCCATACATTGTCGCTGCCCTCCTCTGCAAAGCCATCACAATGATTGCCGAATGCCATCTTCTGTATAAGCGGGCTGCGATAGTGTGCACCCTTCATGCACTTCATAAGCTTGCACAGCAGCTTTCCGGCTCCGGCAGCCGGATTTTTGCTGGGACTGCCGCAGACAATCAGTGCATCAATGGTATCATCGTAGCGTTTCAGATAGGCTCGTACCGCCAGTGAGCCCATGCTGTGTCCAAACATATAAATCTTCAAGGACGGATACTCCCTGTGCAGCTGCGCATTCAGCTGCCGGATATCTTCTATCAGTGCCGCAGCTTTCGTTGTGCCCATATAGCCCAGATCATCTTCCCCGCGAATACTTTTGCCATGACCGCGATGATCATGCAGCACACACAGATATCCCAGCTCTCCAAGATACTGCATAAAATCCATATACCGCTCCTTGTGCTCCGCCATGCCGTGTACCAGCTGGATGATTGCCCGGGGCCTGCCTGCAGGCGTGCAGCGCAGCACGGATATCTCTAAAGCATCCGCATCGCTGATAAAGCTGTATTCCTGTAATGTTGTCGTCATTGTGCTCACTTCCTTATACCTGCATTGTATCATACTTGTGTCAATTTCAACAGCATTGCCCGCAGCATTTTGACAAAGCCGTAAATGTGTCAAAAGCAGAAGCTGGCAGTAGTCATACAACAATCGCTATGGTATACTGAAAGACAGCAGGAGGTGATACCATGCGAAGCTGTGGAATTGTAACGGAATACAATCCGTTTCATAACGGACATCGCTATCATATCGAGCAGGCACGCAGAGTTTCCGGCTGTGATGCCCTGCTTGCGGTCATGTCCGGAAATTTCGTACAGCGGGGTGAATGCGCCATCGTTGATAAATGGACACGTGCAAAGGCGGCGATCCAGGCGGGATGCGATCTGGTGATTGAGCTTCCCTACCCCTATGTTGTGCAGCGTTCGGACATCTTCGCAAGGCAGGCAGTGGCGCTGCTACAGCTGGCCGGCATCAATACGCTGGTCTTCGGCAGTGAAACAACTGACATGCAGCAGCTTCACCGGCTGGCGGATACCTCTTACGAGCACTATCAGAAGCAGAGAAAAAACGGTATTTCTATGGCAAAGACGCTGGAAATGGTGCATGGACGTGTTGCCAGTAATGATATTCTGGGAATGGCGTATCTTCGTGCACTGAAGGACAGCGCAATTCAGCCTATCGCCATACAGCGAACCAATGGTTACCATGATGAGGACATTCAGCATGCCATCAGCTCTGCGACTGCCATACGCAGAGCCGTTAAGGAGAAAAAGCCGATCAGCCATACAACACCCATGGCAGAGGATTTGCAGGAAGGGGTTTTCATGGAGGACTATTATCCTTATTTGCAGACGCTGCTGCTAAGCACACCGGCAGAGGAATTGAAGAAGCGCTTTCTGGTGGATGAGGGTATGGAGCATATGCTGCAAGGCAATGCCCGCAAGCACATGGACTACGGTTCCTTTCTACAGGCATGCATCACACAGCGTTATCCACGCAGCAGTATCCAGCGAAGTCTTACCCATATTCTGACCCATACGGATAAGCAGGAAATCGACAGCCTTCCCCCCTGTACCTTTCTGCGGATTCTGGCATTCAATGATACCGGAAGGGCGTATTTGCGTGAGCTGAAGCAAAAGGAAATCGCGATCGCTTCCGCCTTTCATCAGATTCCAAAGGAGCATCGGGAAATTTTTCTGCGGACAACTGCCGCATACGCCTGTGCCTTCCCGTTATCCAAACGAAAGGAAGTCATGGACAGCGAGCTGCACAGTCCCATGTACATCTCATCATGACAGGTCTGCTTACACTTGTGCTGCTTGTGGTTGCAGTAAATCTTATTCTGTATCATTATTTCCCTGCCCCGCCAAGGCCACAGAGTGATCGAGTATACGATGTGGCGATTGTCCTTGGCAGTCCGGCAGAGGAGGACGGCAGTTTGTCCCGTGTGCAGAAAACACGGATGGATGCGGCAATTACATTGTATAAAGAAAAGCGGGTCCGCTGTATTCTGATCAGTGGCGGCAGTGTGCGAAACACTTACACGGAAGCGGATATCATGGCGGCATATGCAATCAGATGCAGCATTCCAAGCGCAGCGCTTCTTCTGGAACGTCAGGCGAAAAACACTTATGAGAATCTACTGTATGCAAAAACGCTATGTGATGCACATGCATGGAAGCACGTCATTGTTGTGACCAGCTGTTTTCATGTGCGCAGAGCCAGCTATATGGTACGGAAATTCTTTGATGACTATGTGATGCAGAAAACCGCAGAAAAGGAAAAATGCAGGCATTATATAACTGAATACTTCCGCATGTGGAACAGTCTTCGCTGTGAGGTGATGCTGTATAGAAAAAGGAAGCGCTGAATTTTTTCGGTTATCAGGATTACAGACAGGTGTTATCTTCCTGGCAATGCCCGCTTTTCATTCATAGTGAAAAGACCCCTCAGATGACAAGAGAGGTTTTTTCTTCTGTTTGTGTCATAATAGAAGCATCATGTGTTTCCGGAATATACAATATCAAAAGGATCTACCGTATGATGACTTCAAAGCCTCACTCATCATACAAAATGCAATTTGCGGTGCGATACCCTATTCCGTCATGCGTTCAAGAATCAAAATATCATGCCTGTCCTTATCTCTTAATTCATAGCCTGAATAAAAGAGCTTTTGTCCCTTTACAGATATACAGGGAATTGTTCTACCTTCAAAAACAGAGCTGCCAAAAAGGTCTTTATCAAACTGATACCAGTCCCCCTCCAATGACGCCTGCTTTGCGGTACCGTCCTCATGCAAAACGAATGGGTGTATATCCAAATATCCGTATTTTTCACTGTACAGCTCCATTCTTACAGGTTTCCAATCCGTATCTATTTCATATCCGTATTCAAAAAGAATATGCAACAGTTTTTCTGTATATCGGGAATCAAAATTAATATCAATATCTCTATGATCTCTTGTTTGCTTTCCAGCCAGTATATCAACACCCCAGCCGCCGTCAATCCAATATGTTATTTCTGCATTTTCCAATATATCGATAACCGTTATGATATCTTCTTTTGTTGTGACTTCTTTTCTGCTCATACAGTCTCCTTTTATTTTCTATCACCACTACTCCAATTACATACACTGGATTGGTCTATGCAACTCACATACGAAAGTTTATTCCGTCCAATTACATCCATCGTTCAGTGTTTTTAATGGAGGACGCTTTTTGGATAATGACAACGCCTTTTTAGGGCAATGGTGAATGCACCTATAACAATGTATGCATTTTTCATTATCAAACAACGGATATCCCTCATCGTCCTTACAGATACATTGCACAGGGCAGTGTATTCCGCATTTCCCGCATAAAACGCAATGCTGTTTATGAGTGTATATTGGAGGAGAAAACCGCTGTCCGAAAAATTTATTGGGGTAGTTCAATATACTATATATTTTAAAACGCGGAATATCAGCAACTACCGGATCATTACAACGCCTGATAAAAACGCTGACATCATTCTCCACTTTTTTGTCTAATCGTTTTTCATGGCATGACCATATATGTATAGCGGGTGCAAGTAAAACCCCATCCGTAGCAGCACAGCGATAACTTCTACTTAGAATCGTAATCATGTTTTTCTTCTCGCACTGTTTTGCGAATATTCTTAACGTGTTTGCCGAATATAATCCACAGGTTGTAAAAAGGAAAGCCGGAATAGAGTTTTCAAGTTGCTCCATCTGTTTGATAAAGGTAAGTATGGGTATGCAGGAGCAGCGTGAATGGTGGGGAAACCTATCACCAGACTATCATACTCAGCTATGGTTATATCCGTTGACAAATCTTCGATAGAAGCTAGAGTAGCTTCATGCGAGCCTTGCAATTCATGGAATATTTTTGTAGCAACCATTTTTGTGTTACCTACACCGGAATAATAAAGAATCAATATGTTCACAGCCACACCTCTTTCGCTATATAGTAGCTCTATTCCCCCATCTGAATAAGATAAATGAATTTTGAGAAATTTGATTACTTCAAATTGCAAACCATAATATATTCTTCTTCATTCTTATCCACAATTTCAAAACCAACCCGTTGATACATTCTGACTGCATAGTTTGCTTGCTGAACAGCAAGAGAAGCCTTTCTATACCCTTTCTCCTGTAAAACTACAAGCATTTGTCTCATCATCTCTGTTCCGATTCCAAGACCTCGATATTCCTTGTATAGGGAAATTGCAAAAAAAGGAGTCCGATCATCAATATGTCCGTAATCATTCATTATGCGAGTCCAGACTGCACCAACAACTTTTCCATCAATTTCTGCAACGAAAGCATTATCATCTTCTTTGCCAAACTCACTGATGTACAGCTGCAATTCAGGTTGCTTTATAATATCTCTCGATGGCGAATCCACACCCTCTGGAAGGAATATTGCTTCATATAAAAAATCTTCCAGTATCTTATACTCATTTGAGCTTAATTCTCTAATCGTATACTTCATTTCTTAACCTCTTTATGAATTCCT
This sequence comes from [Clostridium] innocuum, assembly GCA_012317185.1. NCBI lineage: Bacteria > Bacillati > Bacillota > Clostridia > Eubacteriales > Clostridiaceae > Clostridium > [Clostridium] innocuum. The sequence continues at coordinate 2,303,599 of CP048838.1, forward strand.
GTTTTTCTCACTTCTTCACTGAATTCATCAATCAATTTCATATTTAGAAGTGGGTATGAATTGCCTTGTTCATCACACCAGTCCTTTTCCATATTTTACATCCCATATATTCATAAAACCCTTTTGCAAGAGGGGTTTGTTCATTTACTCCAGATCATTCACTGAAATATTTATCTATTGCGTATGTAAGCAATTCTCTGCCCAAGCCTTTCCCTTATTCGGGACCTGATTTTCGTTTTCTTCAATAACGGACAAGGTATCTCTTTTATGCCTGTTGCACATATTTTTTCATACACACTTTTCTTCCTCTGTTATGAAGAAATGCTGCTCTGTCAATATTGAATTCCTATCTGATGCTTTGATAATTTTCGTGTTTTTCATCTCTGCAACTTATCATTCTGCTAGATAAGCTGAAATAGTCGCTCTTTAATATCCGTAAGTCATTAGTTTCCATTCCCCACCTTCACTCCGAGCTAACCACCAAGACCATGTATATTCCTCGTTAAGTTCCCAAGCCCCGCCACCTTTTTTCGGAGAGCGAAAGCTGCTATCAAACATAATACATTGTGTAAAAATCTGCTTATTATCATTAGCTCTCTCTAAATCGTTCATCCATGCAATATTTTCTTCATCCCTACAAACATCATCGGATGAATATGAAAGAGTATACAGCTCACATCCCTCAAACGATTTGAAGGTTTCTTTTATAGTATCTATTGCAGAATCCATATCTTCTTTTGTGTAGATTGCAGATGTTCCATAATCAATCTTTACATTTGTTGTCACAGCGTTTTTGCATCCGACTAATGTTACGATCAGCATACAGCAAACTACCATCTCTATCACTTTCTTCATGAGTTTCCCTCCGCAAATTCTAATAACACTGTTTTTTACAGCGCAGTAACCCAAAAGCAAATTGCTGAAATCAGCGAAAGCGGTGTCATAACAACTTTTTCTTTCTTACTTTTTGAAATACAATTCATAACGGTATTTAACGAAAGATATGCCGCCATAATAACACAAATTATTTTTGTTATATTCCGGGAAAACCATAAAGGAACGATCCCTCCCATTTGCAAAATTATGATTACAAAAAACATTTGCAGTGCTAACTGAAGCACTAACACGATTCTGAGCTTTTGCGGAAAAACCTTATATCGTCCTCCCATTGTTAATTCGCCCAATGGCAGTCCACATATCAAAAGAACAGATAAGATAATTACCACCGAAAACGTACTTGCACCTATTATAGCTATCATCATAGTCTCCTCTTCAAATTCAAATTCAGCAATCACACCAGCTGCTATGATACCGGCATAGAAAGCTATACGGCCTTTTCAAACGGATAGATATATAAAGCTGTTGTAAATTCGGGATGAAATCGCCCTGTTTTGTACAGCTGAAATCCGTTTCGCTCATACATCCTTCGAAGCTTATCCTTATGCTCGCGCACATCCAGACGCACGTCGGGATAGCCTTCCCCGCGTCCCTTTTCAATAAAATATTGAATCATGGCATCCGCATACCCATTTCCGCTGTAAGCGGGGTCCACACAGATTTTATGCAGATACAGCGATGTCCCCTTTTCCATGTCCGACCAGTACAGGGCATCCTCATCCACGATGAACAAACCGCATACCACCTTTTCATTTACGGTTCCTACATAATAATCCGCAATTGTATACAGCTTGGAAAACGCCTCCCAGCTCACCTCATCCGGATTCCACTGATGGATGCCGTGCGCATCATTATAACGCACCCTTCTTTCATACATCGCCTCGATTGCCGGCTTGTCCGCTTCTCTTGCCTGTCGTATGTGCAGCATAGCCTCATCCTCCCTTTCAAAAAGACCTTCTAGGAAGGTCTTACTGTATCACTCGTTCGACGGACTTCACACTGTTCACCTTTTGCAGATTCGCCATCAGACTGCGTAGATGCTCGGAATTTTCTACGACCACCGTCATTTTCGTCGTCGCGGATATCCGGTCCTCCTCCACTGTGGAATCCACATGCTGCAGACCGGCCTTGCACTGAGACACGACCGTCACAATATCACTCAGCAGGAAATTGCGATCCGTGGATTTGACGATCAGCTTGACCTCATAGGTCTTCTGCTCGATATTCTCATCCCATTCCACCGGAATCAGCCGCTGCTTTTCGTTTATAATATTCGGGCAGTCGGCACGGTGTACCTTAACACCTGCCCCCTTGGTAATATAACCGATAATTTCATCCCCCGGAACCGGTGCACAGCATGCCGCAAGACTGATTTTCATCGACTCGATACCGGCAATGCGGATGCCGGTAGCGGACGGCTTCTTCTTGCGTTCCTGACGGTTAAACATCTTTGCCAGCTCTTCATTATCCAGCGGAACACTGGTCTTATGCTTCACCAGACGGTCGATGACCGATGGCAGCGACACCTGCTTCACACCGATTGCGTACATCAAATCCTGATAGGAATTAAAGCTTAGGGAGCCGGCAATGCTTTCCAGCTTTTTCTGCTCGGTATACGTATCCGCATCCAGATTCCGCCGTTTCAGCTCCTCGACAAGCAGCTCCTCACCCTTTTTGATATCCATGCTGCGGCGTTCGCTTTCCTGCTTCTGGAAAAAGGAACGGATTTTGTTTCTGGCGTGCGCCGATTTCACGACCTTGATCCAGTCTTCACTTGGACCCGGCGACTGCTTGGAGGTACGGATGTTGACAACATCCCCGGTTTTCAGCTTCGTATTCAACGGCATGAGAACACCGTTGATGGTCGCTCCTACGGTATGATGTCCGACCTCAGTATGCACGCGATAGGCAAAATCGATCGGAGTGGAGCCATTGGGCAGCGCAATCACCTTGCCCTTCGGTGTCATGACATACACATTTGCTTCAAAAATATCCTTCTGCAAGAGATTCATGTATTCCATGGCATCATCATTGACCTCATCGCTCATGACACTGAAATCCTTAAACCAGTGCAGCTGTTCCTCGATTTCCTTCTGATGCACCTCGCGTCCGCCATTGATGTTTTCCTTATAGCGCCAGTGCGCCGCAATACCCTGCTCTGCCACGGCATCCATCGCTTCGGTACGAATCTGCACCTCGAAGATATTGCCATCCTCCGCAACGATCGTCGTATGCAAGGACTGGTACATATTCACCTTCGGCATGGCGATATAGTCCTTGAAGCGTCCCGGAATCGGTCGGTACTTTGCATGGATATAGCCCAGTGTTTCATAGCAGGCAGTATCGGTATCCGTGATAATACGGATCGCCAGCAGGTCGAGAATTTCCTCAAACCGCTTGTTTTTCGTCATCATTTTCTTATAGATGCTGTACAAGTGCTTGCTTCTTCCAAAAATGCGATAGCCGATATGATGGGCATCCAGCAGAGAGCTGATATCGGCAATCATGCGCTGCACCTGCTCATCACGCTCTGTCTTGCGCTTTTCTACCAGCTTTGCAATCTCATAATATTTTTCCTTGTTCAAATACTGAAAGCACAGATCCTCCAGCTCGTTCTTGATATCACTAATACCGAGACGGTGTGCAATCGGCGCATAGACCTCCAGAGTTTCAGAAGCTATTTTCTTCTGCTTTTCCGGACGCATATACTGCAGTGTGCGCATATTGTGAAGGCGGTCTGCCAGCTTGATCAGTATAACTCTAACATCCTTTGCCATAGCAATAAATATCTTACGATGATTGCTGGCGAGATATTCTTTTTCATCCTTGAATTTCAGGGCACCAATTTTTGTGACCGACTCTACCAGAGAGGCGACTTCCTCTCCGAACATATCACTCATTTCCTGAATGGTAACGTCACAGTCCTCCACCACATCATGCAGAAAGCCTGCCGCAATCGTCTTTGGTCCTGTACGAAGCATCGTCAGTATGTAGCCGACCTGTATCGCATGAATAATATACGGCTCCCCGCTTTTGCGGTACTGCCCCGTATGATTTTTCTCCGCACACAGATATGCTCTTGTGATCAGATCGATATTTTCTTCTTTTTTGATATATTTTCTGACCTCAACCATCATTTCATCAAAGGTCACGACATTCTTACTTACCATAGTATCACCCGCATTCAAGAAAAGGGGAAGCTCCCCTTTGTTTTTATTATTCGTAAGACATTAAGGAAAATACATTAAAATCCTTTAAATGCTCCCGGCCCTTCAAGCCCGCAAGCTCAATCAGGAACGCACAGCCGGCAACCTCTCCGCCCAGCTCCTGTACGATTTGAATGGTCGCATCCACGGTACCGCCGGTAGCCAGAAGATCATCCACGATCAGCACCCGCTGTCCTTTTTTGATGCCGTCCCTGTGAACATGCAGCTCATTGCTTCCGTATTCCAGATCATAGGATACGCTTACGGTTTCTCTTGGCAGCTTGCCCGGCTTGCGTACCGGTACAAATCCGATTCCCAGCTCATAGGCGACCGGACAGCCGAAGATAAAGCCGCGGGATTCCGGACCGACAATGACGTCGGCTTTCACGGATCTGGCAAAGTCAATCACCTTATCACAGGCCTCCTGAAACGCCTTCCCATCCGCCATCAGCGGTGTTATATCACGAAACAAAACCCCTTCCTGAGGAAAATCAGGAATACTGGCAATATAATCTTTAAAATTCATGTGTGTAGCCTCCTAGCACTTATGCATGTATTATATCAAATTCTTTCTGAAAAAGCATTAGCTAATACGCCTCTGTTACAAAAATATTCACTTTTTTTCTTCCCATAAAGGAATTTATTCGAAGATTTCCAATAAAATTTACATTGTTTTTCTCATGCAGGCGTTCATATGCGTTGCCGCAGCGAAAATACATTGCTTCAAGGCTGTCACTCAGTATCCATTTCGCATGCTCCCGGTTGCCCAGCAACCGGCAGCCCTGCACGCTTGCTTCCTCCAGATAAAACAGCGGTTCTTCAAAGCCGCAGCCAAAAGGTCCCAGCACAGACAGGCTCTCCACCTCTGCCAGTGTAGCCTCCTGAACACGGATGGGAATCACATCATAGCTTTTTTCCTGTTGGAAGTGAATCCCCTCCATGCGGGTATTGACATAGTCCTGCACGATTTGTTTATTCTCATAAGGAAAACCGATACCGGCAGCCGCCTTGTGACCGCCATAAGCGGAAAGCGAAGGCCGGCAGGCATCAAAAAAGGTCGTCAGATCCAGCAGATCCAGTGAGCGGATACTGCCCTTAAACATCTGCTCTCGCTGAGCGGCGACCATGACGGGAAGCTGCAGCTCCTCACTAAGCTTACCTGCCACAAGCCCGGCCATACCTTCATGAAAGGAGTCATGAAACAGCAGCTGAAACCGATATTCCGGGCGTACCAGCGTGCGTGCCACCTTGACCATGTCATCGCTCATCGTTTTCCGGCGATCATTCAGCTCCCGTATCTGCTTTGCCATATGCTGCAGCTGCTCCAGATTCGTACTCAGCAGATACCGCACGGTATTGTTGGCATTTGCAATATCCGCAAGCCGTCCCGTCGTATTCAGCTTTGGCACGATCTGAAAGGCGATCAGCGTTTCATCCCATTTCGGATAACGGTCATTGGCCAGCAGCTGAATCGGCTGACAGATGCCCTGACGGAGGTATTGCAGTCCGAGCTGCACAATTGCCCTTGTTTCCTGACGCAGCGGCATCACATCGGCAATGGCGGCAACACAGGCCAGCACCACATGCTCCTTTACCTCCCCCAGCAGTGCACGGGAAATCTCCAGCGCAACGCCGGCTCCGGACAATGTTTCAAAGCGTTCCCCCATCAGAAACGGATGCAGCAGATACAGACAGGGGAATTCCTCATCCATGGCATGATGATCCGTAACGATTACATCCACCCCTCTGTTTCTTGCCTCCGTGAGCGCATCCAGTGCCTTCACGCCGTTATCAACGGTGATCAGCAGGCTGTACCCCTTTTCATGTGCCAGCTCCACCGTATGCTTCTGCAGACCGTAGCCCTCTGCAAAGCGGTTCGGTATATAAAAACCGGCCTGTATGCCATAGCGGCGCAACGCATCCACAAGAATCGCTGTGGAGCAAATACCGTCCGCATCATAATCTCCGCATACCATAACTCGCTCCTTATTCTGCTTCGCCTGATAGATGCGCTTTGCAACCTCCTGCATTCCGTTTGCCGTAAACGGGTCTGCCAGCTGCGGCTTCTGCAAAAGCTCAGCTATCTGTTCATCCTTTAACCCCCTGGAGGCCAGCACCTTAGCGCACAAGGCACTCACATGATGCATTTCCTGTATCTGTTGCGAGCGTTCGCTCTGTAATTTATGTATCTGCATATTTATCACCGTGAAATATCATACCACACTTTCTCCTCTTTTGCCTTAAGAAAGCAAAAGAGATATCTGCTGTCACAGATATCTCCGTTGTTTTAATAGTCGTTCATGCCCGGAATGATCATTTCCTCCAGTTCATCCTTTTTCTTTTTGCGTTTCTTTTTTACATGCTTTTTCGGATTCTGATGGATACGGATCTGATACCACAGCTGCGCTGCGACAAACAGGGAGCTCCCCGCACCACAGGCGATACCGATGAACAGCGCCAGACAGAAGATACGGATGGCACTGCTTCCGAAGAACAGCAGGCACACAACCGGCAGAATCGTTGTCAGCGTGGAGAGAATGGATCTTGTCGCCGTTCTCTGCAGCGCTTCATTTACGATTTCACGATATTCCGCTTTTGTCGTTGTCGCAAGCTTGCGTCCCTTCATCTCATCACGGATACGGTCAAAGACGACAATCGAGTTGTTAATGGAATATCCGATCACCGTCAGCAGCACGGCGATGATTTCCGTATTAACCTCCAGACGGAAAATCGCACAGGCCGCAAGCACGAAGAAGACATCATGAATCAGTCCGACAATACCGCTGATTGCATAATCCCACTTGAAGCGGATGGAAATATAAATCAGAACGCCGATCCATGCCAGAATGGAGATCAGAATTGCACTGCGCACCAGCTCCTGCCCGATCACCGGGGTTACCACGTTGTCATTGACATCGTGCTGATAGGTTTTCTTCAATCCCGCCTTTACGGTATCCATCTTATGTTCATCAATGGCATCCTTCACAAAGATATTTGCCACATTATCCTTTTCACCGTTGATTTTAATACTGCTTGCATTGATTCCAAGACTCTTCAGCTGATCGTTCAGCTTATCCCTGGAAATCGCCGTATCGCTTTGTACCGTCAGCTTGGTTCCGCTGGTGAAATCAATGCCCCAGTTCAGAATGCCATTGCCCTTCATGCCCTGAAATGCCATACATCCCACACCGATGACAAGCACCGTCACAGAAGCGATGATAAAGTATTTTGCATTTTTAACAAAATCAAAATTCTTGAAGAAGCCGAAATAGAAGCGCTCCTGCCCCTTGCTCACATCCGGAACATGAGCCTTTTTCACGCCGAACCAGCTCAGCTTGTCATTCAGCCAACCGCTGCCAACCAGAAGAGAAAGCAGGAATTTTGTGACGAAGACAATCAGGATGATGGTGGAAATCGTAGATACGATCAGCATGGTCGCAAAGCCCTTCACACTTCCCGTACCCATCATATACAGAATCAGCGCACAGATAAAGGTTGTGACCTGCGCATCGAAAATCGTTATAAAGGACTTGGAGCTTCCCTCATAAAAGGCGGTCTTTACACTTCGTCCGGAATACAGCGCGTCCTTGATTCGCTCAAATGTCAGAATGTTGGAATCGGCCGCCATACCGACACCAAGCACGAGGGCCGCAATACCCGACAGGGTAAAGACTGCGCCCATGGCATTATAGATGAGGAACACGATAAAGACATAGGTTGCCAGCGTGACTGCGGAAATCAGACCCGGCAGACGGTAGTACAGAATCATGAACAGCATGATCAGTGCGATACCGATGCCGCCAGCCAGCATGGTTTCACTGAAGGCGTTGATACCGTAATCGGCAGTCACCGCATTGCTGTATTTCTCACTCATTTTCACAGGCAGCGAACCGGAGTTGATCAGATCCTTCAGCTCGGTTGCCTCCTCCTTGGTGAAGCTTCCGCTAATCTGCGCACTAGTGGAATTGATTCCCTCACTAACAGTGGCGGCAGAGATGAATTTTGGATTTTCCTGGTTCTTTTCCTTGGCATAGGAATCGGTATCCGGATTAAAATCCAGCCAGGCAACCATCAGATTATTGCCGCTTCCCATCTGGGAAACCTTCTGTGTAACTTCATAAAATTTCTTCTGATCAGACAGCTTCAGGCTGACGATCGGCTTGCCGTAATTGTCGTACATCACACTGGCTCCGCCTTCCTGCAAAACGGTGGAATCCATCAGCAGGTTGTCATTGACATCACGGAATGTCAGATTGGCAGTTGAAGAGATGACTCTTCTTGCCTGATCGGCATTTTTTACACCGGCAAGCTGCACACGGATACGATTGTCGCCTTCCACTGTGATTTCCGGTTCATTGACACCCAGAACATCGACACGTTTTTCTACTGATTTTGCGACAGCTGTCATGGAAGGAAGCTTCTTACCCTCCAGTGGACTCACTTCATACAGAATTTCAAAGCCACCCTGTAAATCCAGCCCCAGCTTCATATTCTTGCGAACGGATGGGGTACAGGTCACAATCAGTGTCAGTATGGTCAACACGGTTATCACAAAGACCACGAGACGTGATTTCTTCATTGTTTATCTCCTCCAAATAAATCATCAAAGTCGTTGAGGTTCATACGGGAGCCCATAATCACTGCCTGTGTGGACAGATAGGCCACCACATCGCTTGCACTTAGCTGCTGGATATCCTCCACCGCCTCATGGATGCTTCCGGGCTTGCGAAAGCGCCAATGCTCCTTCAACGAGCTTTCTACATGCTGATATGTCAAGGAAGATAACTCTTCTCGTTTCAACTGATTTGTTTTCAAAGCAATAGCAAGTTTTATGTATTTATCTTCGATTTCACTTTGACCACTCATAAGCTCCTCCTTAATATCATAAACATTATTATAGCTTCAATTATGAATGAAAGCAATGTATTTTTTTATCCCGAATCCGTACTTTGTTTTTTAAAATCATTACATCGCCAATTTTTTTCATGATCTGCAAGCTGGATTGGAGTGATTTATTTGAAGAAAACCGTACTGCAGTCTACTGTGATTCTGGTAATTGTTTCCGTGATAGCCAAGGCTCTTTCTTTCATCGTGCGCATCATGCTTGCCAGAACCCTGAGTCCCTCGGCCATGAACTATTATACTCTGGCAGCACCGACCATGGTCTTTTTCATCACCCTGGCACAGATGGGGATTCCGGGGGCTTTATCCAAGGTGATTGCACAAAGTGACCATCCGCATCAGCCGCTGAAGGTCAGCGTGATTCTTTCTTTGTTGAATAACGCCGTTATTATTTTAACCTTTCTGCTCGTGCTTCCCTTTCTTGCCACCCACATCCTCAAGCAGAAGGAAATCCTGCCTGTCCTGTATGCCATCATACCATTGATTCCACTGGTATCCCTGTCCGGTATCCTGAAGGGATATCTGTTCGGATTGCAGCACCACGTGCAGGCAACCTCCTCCCAGCTGTTTGAAGAGGGCAGCCGTATCCTGTTTCTATTTGTGGTTTTCTATCTGCACCCCTTTACCGACGCGATCACCATGGCCCGTATGGCGATGCTGTCTGTCAGTGTTGGCGAGGCATGCAGCGCATTGTTTATGCTGCTCTCCCTGCGCAGACAAAAAAGAACCCTTTCCAGGATTCCGCGTTTGTTCAGCGATTTGAACCGCCGACAGTTTGATGAGGTGCTGATGGTATCCATACCGATGACAGGAAGCCGTCTTATCGGCTCTTTGACCTACTTCATGGAGCCGATCGTCATGGTGCTGGGTCTTGGTACGGCAGCATCCGCCGCCATGGTAGGCGCCTATGGACAGCTCAACGGCTATGTATTACCCATTATCACCATGCCAAGCTTTATCACCGTAACACTAAGCAATTTTCTATTGCCATCCTTCACCTATTCCTATTCCAGAGGCTATTACGATCATGCACGCCGCCTCTTTTCGATGATCATCGGCTGCTGCTTTCTGGTCGGTCTGGGCTGCAGTGTGATCTGCTATCTGTTTCCGGAGCAGCTGCTTTATCTGTTTTATCACAACACCCACGGTGCCCTGCTGCTCAAGCAGCTGGCCATCCCGTTTGCACTGTATTCCCTGCAGCCTCCCCTGTCCAGCATGCTCCATGCCTTATCCTTAAGCAAGCAGACCGTCGCAGACACCCTGAGCGGCTCTCTGGTACGAATTTTATGTGTTCTGCTTCTAACAAGAACCTGCATGGAGGCCTCCTTGCCCATTGCACTGACAGCCGGAATGCTTATCACTACCACCATGCACGCTGTGCGCCTGTTCATTGCCTTCAAAAACAATTAAAAGAAGGTGTCCTTGGAATTCATTTCCTTTTTGATGACAAACATGCCGTTGTTTTGATAAATACACAAAAACACATCATCCACGCTCTCCACGCCCTCGTTCCTCAGGGCGTTTTTCAGCCATTCCTCATCTCTTGAAAGATCCTGCAGTGCTTTTTTGTTGATCGTTCCATCACTGATTAGAGGATCGGGGTGCTTCACCTTGCATTTGTTTTTCGGCAGAATGGAGAGCTGTCCGTTGTTCTCCAGCACCGCAAAGGCAACCTCATCCGGTGTACACAGATCCTTGCTGCGAATCTGTGACATCAGATCATCAATGTTGTAGCGTTCCCTCTTCATAATGCTCTGATTGATATGTCCGTTATGAATCAGAATCGCATTCTTACCGTCAAATATATCTCTGGTTTTTTTACTTTTCAAAAGCACCCAGGATATCACGATTTGCAAAAAAGCCAACGTAAAAATCGGAACGAGTGATTTCAGGATGCTTTCATGCGCATCTGTAATGGAGATTGCCAGCAGCTCACTCATAACCAGATAAATTACGATATCAAAGACCGAAAGCTCTCCAACTTCCCGCTTTCCCATGATGCGAAGGGCAAAGATTATCACAAAATATACGATAAAGCACTTCACCATCAGATTTATATATTCCTGCATTAAACCATCCTTTCCTGCATAGTTTGTACGTGAATTTCATACAGTAGACTGAGGTGACCACTTATGAAATCCAAACTACAGACCTATGTGCGCTCCATAGCCGTACTGCTTGCGCTCACATTGTTATTCTCTCTTGTATTTGCTGCTTTATACTATTTTCATGCAGTATCGACTTCGACTTTTCACATTTTGAACTGGATCGGCGGTATCATCGCCTATGGAGCAGGCGGAGCATTGCTGGGAATCGGCGTAAATAAAAAAGCGCTGTTTCATGCGCTTCCTGTTGCCGCTGTATTCTTTCTGCTTTCCCTGCTGCTGTCCGGCTTTTCACTGCCTGCACTGCTCGAAAACCTCAGTAAGGCGCTTGTGTATATCGCAGCTGCCGTCATTGCGTTCTCACGCACGCATAAGGGATGAATCAATCCGTGTGTAAAAACAGGCCCTCCCGCAGATCATAACCCAAATGGCGATAGGCCTTCTCCGTCACAACGCGTCCGCGCGGTGTGCGGTTGATAAAGCCGATTTGCAGAAGATATGGCTCATACACATCCTCCAGCGTCATTGTTTCTTCTCCGATGCTGCTGGCCAGCGCTTCCAGACCAACCGGTCCTCCCCGAAAGCGCTCAATGATTCCCTTCAGATACTTATGGTCGACATTATCTAATCCAAGATGGTCGACCTTTAATTTATCCAGTGCCATTTCGGCAATCTGCTTACTGATGATGCCATCGTTCATAACAGTCGCAAAATCACGCACACGGCGAAACAGACGGTTTGCAATTCGCGGTGTGCCACGGGAGCGCAGTGCAATTTCCAGCACAGCCTCTTCCTCGATTTCCGTATCCATGACGCGGGAGGTTCTGGAAATGATCTGCTGCAGCTCCGCAAGCTCATAAAATTCCAGCTGGGAAACGATACCGAAACGATCACGCAGCGGTGCAGTCAGATCACCGGCACGTGTCGTGGCCCCGACAAGCGTGAAGGGCGGCAGCTCCAGCCGTATGCTTCTGGTGGTTGCACTGTCCTTTCCCACAACGATGTCGATACAGTAGTCCTCCATGGCAGGATACAATATTTCTTCGACCTGCTTGGGCAGCCTGTGGATCTCATCGATAAATAAAACATCCCCGGGCTCCAGTGTTGACAGTATGGCTGCCAGATCTCCGCCCTTTTCAATCGAGGGTCCGCTCGTTGTCTTAATGCTGCCACCCATTTCATTCGCCAGTATATAGGACAGAGTTGTTTTTCCCAGTCCGGGAGGTCCGTACAGCAAAACGTGATCCAGCGCCTCATTACGCTGCTTTGCGGCCTCAATAAACACCGACAGGTTTTCCTTCAGCTGTCGCTGTCCGATATATTCACGCAGACTCTGGGGGCGCAGGGATGCTTCCTCATCCATACTCTGCGATTCATTTGATAAAATTCTCTCCATTTGCTAGACTCCTTTTCTCTTCGCCAGAATGCCAAGCCCCTTTCGGATATACTGGTCGCTCGTCATCGCTTCCAGAGTACCCAACTCCTTCTTGATACTGTTCAGCTCCGCATTCTTATAGCCCAGTGCCTTCAATGCTTCCAACGCATCCAGCAGCTGTTCATTTTCCTTAACTTCCAGCTCCGTAACCTCTTCCACGAGCTTCCCCTTCAGATCCAGAACAATCTGACTGGCGGTTTTCGCACCGATGCCCGGCAGTCCCTTCAATGTTTTTACATCATTGCTTTCGATTGCCGCAATCATGTTCCTGGCAGGACAAACGCCCAGCATTCCCAGGGCCGTCTTCGGACCGACACCCTTGACACTGATCAGCTGCAGAAACAGATCATGCTCCTCCATCGTGGTAAACCCGAACAGCGTGATCGCATCCTCGCGTACGTGCTGATAGGTATATAAAATCACTTCGGCATTAAGCCGGACTGCCATCGGATTGGCAACATAGACCCGGTAGCCGATGCCATTGTTTTCAATAATCAAAGAATCATTGCTGTAGCTGTGAATGATTCCCTTAATAAATGCTATCATTTTCATCACCGCACTTATTTTATCATGACTGGACAAATAAAAACAGTGGAAATCCACTGTGTGCTTACCCTGTTTTGAAAAATCATCGGAAATAAGGGAGGAAAAGAGGTGTAATTTCACCTTTTAAAGCAGTGTATTCATAGACTCCGGGAATTCTGCACGCTCAGATGTAACAGAGGCGCTAACCTGCTGATACAGAACCATCCGGTATTTCCGTTTTCTATTAGCAAAACAAGGCAGCAAGGCTGCAATATACAGTCTGCCTTTCAAACGGCTGTCCACAGCTCCTGCTGTGTTAAGCCCCCTTATGAAGCAGAAAACAACCGTCAGAAAGCATGTCGTCCAGAGCCTTTCTCTTCCTTATATCTTATCTTTTATACAATCATTTATGTTATCTTTTATGTCACGTTTTCTGCTTCACAGTATCTGTTTCCTCTTATTTTCGGTTCTATTATTCCTATAAAATAGAGAATCACTATGTACCGCCTTCATCCGAACATATCAAAAAATTCAAAGATGGTATCAAAGGGAATCACCCGTTTGCACAAACCGTATAGAAGCGTCAAAATCAGCAGCTCCGCCGGAAGCAGACACAGCAGAAACGCGATTCCTCCATCCCGCATCCATAGCGGCAGCTTATCCAGCATGATAAAGTATACAGCAAAATATACAACACAGCCCATGCAGATACCGGCAATCACCGTTCTGCGCTTTTTCTCATTTTGCAGCTTTTCCAAAAGGATCTGCTCCAGTCCCATCTTCTCAAGACAAAGCACACTGATTCCATGCAGTGTCTGTGCTGACCTTGTGATAAAAAGAATATGCTTGGTCTTATCCGGAGAACGCCTTGCACGGTCCTTTTCCAGAACGCTTTGCAAATCCGGCCCATAAACGGTGCGGCAGATATATCCATAGGCAGGAAGCTGCTTCAGTGTTTCCTCCTCCCAAACATTCTCCACAAACAAAATTATCTGACGATACTGCTTTGTCAGTACCTCCATGAAATGCTCCGCCTGCGGATCCTGCAAAGCTGCAGCATCCACATAAACATATAGTTTATTTGAGAAATCCATAGTTTCCCTCTTTTCTTATAATTCTTATTTTTCTTATAATTATCATAACATAATCTTCCGTATTTTACAACTACAAAAGCGTTCAGCGAATCCATGCACACCCAGATCCAGATAAAAGTACAGCCTGTATATATGAAAAAAAGAGGCAGCCGCCAGAGTGTATCCTGTGGTTTGCAGCCTCCTTTTCAACAGGGAATGTAAAAGGCTGTCCTAGACAGCCTTCTTATCAAATTCAAGAGATACCGGGCAGTGATCACTGCCATAGATATCCGTGTGAATCCTTGCTTCCCGAATAGCCTCCTTCGCATCCTCGGAAACCAGGAAATAGTCAATCCGCCACCCTGCATTCTTTTCACGGGCTTTGAACCGATAGCTCCACCAGGAATAAATCCCCTCCTGCTCCGGATACAGATATCGAAAGGAATCGATAAAGCCGCTTTCCAGCAAAACACTCATCTTACCGCGTTCCTCATCCGTGAAGCCTGCATTTCTGCGGTTTGTCTTTGGATTCTTTAAATCGATTTCCTTATGTGCGACATTCAAATCACCGCACACCAGCACACTTTTTGTTTCGTTCAGCTTGTGCAGATAGGCACGAAACGCATCCTCCCAGACCATGCGGTAATCCAAACGCAGTAAGCCGTCCTTGGAATTAGGGGTATATACACAAACCAGATAAAAATCCTCGTACTCACAGGTAATGACCCGCCCTTCATGATCGTGCTCCTCAATTCCAAGACCATACGTCACGGAGAGCGGCTTCTGCTTGGAAAACACCATGGTTCCGCTATACCCCTTTTTCTCTGCACTGTTCATATACTGATAGTAGCCCGGTGTTTCGATTTCCAGCTGTCCGGGCTGCATCTTCGTTTCCTGAATACAGAATACATCTGCATCTATTTCCTTAAAGAAATCCATAAAGCCCTTTTGCATACAGGCGCGGATTCCATTTACATTCCATGATACCAATCGCATAACATCTACCTCCCGAATATACCTTAATCATACCGTATCCCATAAAAAAAAGCCAGCCAAACAACCAGCGGGGAAAAGAAAAACCGTCGCATATGCGACAGTTCTTTTTGCCTGAGCCGATATCTGTCTAATGAAGATTGATCAGCCCCTTTTCCGTGCCCCATGCTCCGGTCTGTACCTGCAGCTGCAGATTTTTATCATCAATCGTCGCCTTGGTTACATCGAACACGATTTTACCCTTTAAAGAAGCATCCGGATTGATTTCCTTGGCAAAAATGCTTTCATCTCCCAGATACATAATAGCTGTAGAATCTGTATTGTAGGTCTTGTCTCCCTTTTTCAGCTTAAAGAAGCTGTCCAGTACACTCAAAGCATCATCTCCGTTGTTTTTCACGGTAACCGAAACAATTAGATAGGTTTCCTGTGCTTTCTGATTCAGATACTCATCGCCAATCGTATCCGTAGTTTCAATGCCGTTCACTGTGTATTCCACATCGCCTACCTTCAGCGTATCCTTGATACCATAGGTTTTCTCTTTCGGCTCCTTCTTTTTGTCTTCTTTCTTTTTGTTGTCGGTTTTCTCTGCTGCCGGCTCGCCGTTTTTCTTTTCCTCATCTCCTCCGCCTGCTAGTACTCCAATGACACCGAGCGCAAGAATTACGATAAGTACAATCTGCCATTTCTTTAATTTTTTCATAGGTCCCTCCAGTTTTCTCATCCTGTATTTTGGAATGATTTTATTATACCTTCTGTTCTTTTTGCATTGGTATGCTTTCAGCATACTTTGCTGTAGAGCTGCAGCTTCGGCATGTTATGATAAAATCATTCTGCATCTGCGATATCGTCAGGTAGCGTTCCTCCTGTCTTTTAGCTGCGCTTTTCCGTATGATGGTGAGAAAGATATCCGCTTCGTTATTCCTCCATGCCGTATGTGCACACAATTCCTTCAGCAGAATTCCCATGGAATAAATATCACTTTGTTGATCGGATAAGCCGTAATACTGCTCCGGCGCTGCATAGCCGACACTTCCGGTACGTAGAACATCCTTGCGCGTTGTCATCAGCTTCGCAATCTCAAAATCGATCAGCACCACATGTCCCTTATCGATCAGAATGTTATCCGGCTTGATATCCCGATGAATGATCGGTGGTGTCTGTGCATGCAGATGCCCCACAACCGCAAACAGCTGGAGCATGATCCCGATGCACTCCTCAACCGGCAGCCTTCTTTGACTGAGCTTATATTCCAGTGTACATCCATTTACAAACTCCTCTATCAGAATTGTCTTTTCATGACTGTAGCTGAAATCAATCACATTGGCAAGATATTCATACGGATGGCTCTGCAGCAGCTGATACAAAGAAAGATCCAGCTTTGCACGAACGACCTTTTTCACAAAGAACAGGTTTTCTATCATGTGCTGAACAAGCAGGATATCCTTTTCATCACTGTGAAACAGCATAGCAACATCATCATATACTTCTAATCTCATTTGCACGCTTCCCTCTTTATCACGAACAGAATTATATAAAAAAACCGGAAAGCTTTGGTATGCTTACAGCAGACTTTCCAGTATGGCTGCCAGAATCACCAGCAGACTGATTATGATAAACGCACAGAGAAACCACAGAATCGCACCTTTGAAGAAGCGTATGGATGTCCGTCCATGATCCTGAAGCGGAAGCAGCTCCCGAACATTCCCTGCATTTACCGTAATTGCCGGGATGATCGCCAGGCATAAACCAAAGGCGATTCTCTGACAGATCAGTGAATACGGGGATGGCGGAGGGGTCACGGTCATCGATGCTCCCAGAATTATACAAAGCCCGTAATATGCAAGAAACAGCAGCCGCTTTGCAGCGGAATCCCTTCGTATACCCGGCAGCTGCGTCAGTAAGACAGAAACGGAAGCGTGCGGCAGAGACTTCTCCTCGCAATATCCAAGCGCCTTTTGCAGCTCGCCAACACTTTGATAGCGTTTATCTGGATCCAGCTGCATACAGGTTTCAATGATGTGCTGAAACGGACTGTGGATATCCTTTGCCGTTACATCCTTTTGTACCATCGTTTTTAAGACCGCTCCGATGGCGTATATATCACTGCGGCAGTCACTTTGATGAAACCCGTACTGCTCCGGTGAAGCATAACCGGCACTCCCCATCACACGGGTATCGCGATTTTTATCCTGCTTGAAAACCCGTGCAATTTCAAAATCAATCAGCCGTATCTCCAGATGCTCCAGCACCATGATATTTCCCGGCTTGATATCCCGATGAATAACCGGCGGCTGCAGACTGTGAAGATGCTCAACCGCAGACAGCAGCTGCTGCATGATATGATGAATAGCCGCATCATCAAGTGATCGCTCACTCAGCACGTACTCCAGTGTCGTTCCATTGATGAATTCCTCTACAAGGATGCACGTTTCCCCTCTGCGCGTCGCTTCATACAGCATCGGAATGCCGGGATGGGGATGCTGCATCAGCTGACGGTAAATCTGCAGCTCCGCACAGTCCCGCATTATCTTCTTAATGTAAAATTTCTGATCCAGACAGTTTTTCACCAGCTGCACTGTTTTTTCTTCCGTTTCGGACAATGTACATATATCCTCTAATAAATCCAGACGCATAAATTCTCCTTTAGCTTGCAATAATCGTGATTTGATTATATCATAATATCTGGTGATTGTATGCAGAAACAGAAAACGAAGGATTTGGAAGATATCCTGAAGAAGGCCGGCGCGCTGGAGAAAGATCGTATTTTAAAAGAAATCCGTGATGTATCCTTTGTGGATTACATCAATGAAATCCTGTTGGAAAAGGATTTGGAGAAGTCCGATATCATTCGGGATGCCCAGATTCCAAGAACCTATGCCTATCAGATATTTCAGGGGAGCAAGCAGGCCGGTCGAGATAAGATTCTGCAGCTTGCTATAGCTATGAAGCTGAATCTAGAGGAAACCAACCGTCTGTTGACCGTGGCACATCATAACCATCTGTATGCCAAGCAGCAGCGGGATGCGATATTGATTTTCGGCATCAGCAAGCAGTATTCTCTGATGCAGATCAACGAATTGCTGGATGAGTTCCATCATGAGCTGCTCGGTGATTTCAGCTAGCTTCACATAGCATGTTTCATGTTTTGAAATATTTAACACAGCGTGAAAAGGCTTATCCTATAGAAAAAGACCCGGCAGAGCGTTGATAACTTGTCAGGTCTTCTTTTATTTCGGAATTGAGCATCACCGCCCGCAGGCGTGCTATCATCCGCCTGTACAAAACGATGCATGATTGGGTGGGATAAGCAAAAGCAAAGAAAAAGGCACAGGAACCTCGCTTTAATCGTGTGTTTCTGCGCCTTTGCTTTTTTGCCATGAAGCCAACCCATGTTTCATGAAGGGGAATGTCGGTATGACGTTACTCGACAAATTCAAACTGAATATCACAGATGGTTACGACATCGCCGTCCTTACAGCCGGCTTTGCGCAGTGCTTCATCAATTCCCATTTTCCGCATTTTGCGGGCAAATCGCATGAAGTCCTCTTCATTATCCATCTTGCTCATCTTAAAGCTGCGTTCCAGCTCTTCCCCACTCAGCTCCCAGTTGCCATTTCCCATGTTGTGTACCTCAAAGGCAGGCTGCTCAGGTTCAAATTTGTAAAGCACACCTTCCGCCTCTTCATCACTGGCATCATCGTTATATAACGGAAACTGCGGTGTTGTTTCCAGCAGATCGGCTGCGCGATAGAGAACCGGCTCCAGACCCTCTGCAATAATCGTTGTGGTCTCAAATACCTCAACCTCGGGATAGGCCTTTCTGAAGCGCTTCAGGTTTTCCTGTGCTCCATCCAGATCCATCTTATTCGCAAGAACGATCTGCGGACGCTCCATCAGACGGTATTCATACTGCTTTAGCTCATCATTGATGGTTTTATAGTCCGCAACAGGATCGCGGCCGTCATTCGCTCCCATATCCACAACGTGGATGATAACACGGCAGCGTTCGATATGACGAAGAAACTGGTGTCCAAGCCCCTTTCCTTCACTCGCTCCTTCAATCAGTCCGGGCAGATCCGCCATGACAAAGCTTCTGCCATCCGGAACCTGCACCATCCCCAGATTCGGAGCCAACGTTGTAAAGTGGTATTCCGCGATTTCCGGCTTCGCCTTGGATACAACGGACAGCAATGTGGATTTCCCAACAGATGGGAAGCCAACCAGTCCGACATCCGCCAGCACCTTCAGTTCGACCATAATATCACGTTCTTCCCCCGGTGCGCCCAGCTCACTGTACTGAGGTGCCGTGTTTTTACTGGATTTAAAGTGGAAATTGCCGCGGCCGCCCTTTCCGCCCTTGGCGATGATTTCCTTTTGTCCCTTGCGTGTGAGATCCGCCAGAATTCTTCCGGTTTTCTCATCCTTTACAAGCGTACCCTGCGGCACCTTGATAATGCAGTCTGCCCCATCGGCACCATGCATTTTCTTTGTCTTTCCGTTCCCGCCCGGCTCTGCAGCCATCTTGCGGTTGTAGCGCAGATCCAGCAGTGTTGTCTTTCCTTCATCGACCATAAAAACGACATCACCGCCAGCCCCGCCGTCTCCGCCGCTGGGACCACCGTAGGCAACATATTTTTCACGCCGGAAAGCAACGATTCCATCTCCGCCTTTTCCAGCCTTCACATGTACTTTTACACGATCTATAAACATTCAGGCACCTCCTTGTCTCCTTCTGTTATCCTGCTCAAAAATAAAATCCCCATACCGGGGATTTTTTCATTACGCCTGTGGGTAAACGGACACTTTTTTCTTGTCTTTACCTAAACGTTCGTATTTTACAACACCATTCACTTTTGCGAATAACGTGTCATCTCCACCTTTTCCAACGTTTGTTCCCGGGTGAATTTTCGTACCACGCTGGCGGTAAATGATACTTCCTGCATGGCAGAACTGTCCATCAGCCAGTTTTGCTCCAAGACGTTTGGATTCGGAGTCACGGCCGTTCTTTGTAGAACCAACACCCTTTTTGGATGCGAACAGCTGAATATCTAATACAAATTTCATAATCACACCTCCTGATCGTTTATTGTAATATAGTCTGCATAGCTTTCCTGCATGGTTGACAGCTGATAGTACATTCCCTGTAACAGGATACCTGCTGTAGCATCTGGCAGGATCGTTTCAATTTTGATGTATGCTTCCTTCAAAACGAAGTCGCATGCTTCAGGCACCATCTCATCTAAAGCATTCATCATTCCTACAGCTATGGAACTCACTCCGGCACATACCAAATCCTGACCGGCATCTGCATAGCCTGCATGATCTCTGATTTCCACTTCCTGTATAATACCCTGATGCCGCTTTACATGGACTCTTACCATACATTAAGCCTCGATTGATTCGATTGTCAGTTTTGTGTAAGGCTGACGGTGTCCCTGCTTGCGGTGTGAGCTACCTTTTTTAGCCTTGTATTTGTAGACGATGATCTTCTTTGCTTTTCCCTGCTTTTCAACCTTTGCGTTGACCTTAACTCCCTTTACATATGGAGTACCAACACGAAGAGAACGGTTGCAGTAAGCGACTACCTTGTCAAATACAACAGCTTCGCCTTCCTGAACGTCCAGCTTTTCTACGAAGATTGTGGAACCCTCTTCTACACGGATCTGTTTTCCGCCTGTTTCAATGATTGCGTACATAAATCGCACCTCCTTCTAAATAATTTAAGACTCGCCATGCAAGGTGATGATTTCCATACTTAAACCCTGTTCTGAGCGGTTGTAAATCCGGGAGGACATACAACATGGTTATGTTACCATAAACAGCTTTTTAACGCAACACTTTTTTCATTTTTTTACATGATGCAAACATGCATTGTTACTATTCACCGATACTCATAAAAAATCAAAGCCATCCCTCTTATGATTGAAGGATGGCTTTGATTTCTTCCAGTGTATTTTTCTTCTGTAAGGAACACGTTTGCACTACTGTATGTATTGCCGCAAAATAATTAGCTGTTTCTAGACTGAGACTCTGTCCGCTGATCTTCTTCTTTGCTTTTGTCGGCCGCATCTGTCTCTCTGCTATATTATTATCAGAAGGAACAGTAAAATCCTTGATGAATCTCAGATGTTCTTCTTTATACTCCACCATCCGTTTCATCAATTTTATATATCCCGGTACATATTTGGCTGCTACTTTTTTTGGATGCTCTGAAGCATACTTTTCTAACTCATCATTCAGGATCTCCATATATCTTTCTTCGTATGAGCTGATCTGTTTTTCATCCATCTTCATGATTCTATGTCTAACCAGTTCTTTCTTTTCATGGATCATGTTCTGAATCAGTTCCATCATTCTTGCACACGCTTCATTCTTATCCAGTTCTGCTCCTTCTTTTAAATATCTCAGAATATGTGCATTACATTCTCCATGGTCGCAGCTTTTCAAATCATAATATGCCTTATAATGATCATGGATCAGACATTCTTCATAATCATTCAGTATTCCCAGCGGTCCTTTCTCCGTATCTTTCCGCTTCTCTGTGACAATAAAAAATGCTCTTTGTTCACTTACGATCACATGTAACCATGCACGCGTTCCATTGATTTTCCATCCTGTTTCGTCTACATGCAGGATTCTTTCTTTTCGCAATTCTTTTAGAATCTCATTTTGATAGTTTATACTTTTTTGTTGTAATACTTCTTCCCATTTCACGATGACTGATGCACTGAGATTTATCTTCCCCATACTCATTTCATTGATCATCGTACACAGTCTGTTCAACGGAATCGTCCCTTTGCTGTTCAGATACAGTATCATCGCTTTGAAATCATCATGATAGGACACACTGCTGATTCGATACCTGCGCATTTCTTTTTCCGGAAGCACCTGTCCTTGTACTGCTGTTATATATCTTGTTTCCGTAATCTCCGTTTTCAGTCTTGCATCGATTTCCTGTGTTCTATAGTATAGGAGCTCGTTCTCCGCATTTAAAATAGCCTCTGCTCCTACAGGTGCTTGTCTTACGATTCTATATATGATCTTATCTGCAGTATCTTTCAAGCTGATACGATGTACCGTATGTCCTTTCTGTCCACCTTTTTTCAATCCAGTCTTTGTCCTTGAATTTGCGACTTTTCTGTATTCATCCTTTGATGGGGGAATACTGGAATTACAGGAGTTTTTCTTGCTCATCCTTTTATATCGGTTATTTTCTTTTCTCAGCTTTTCTATCTCTCTTCGTAATTTTTCATTTTCAGTATGTAGTTTATTGTTTTCGTTATAAGAATGCTGGAGTTCGCCTTTTATAATCTTCTCCTGCTTTTTGATCTCTTCTTCAAAATCTTTGATGATATTACTGGCCTCTTCATCTTTTTCTTTCAATTTTTGATTCAGATTATATTGGATCGCCTTCATATCCTTCAGTTTTGCCTGCACATCTTGATTCTTTTTTACGAGGTTCCGGTTACTGACCACGATTCTCTTATATTCCGTGTTCAAATGTACATTTTGATGTTCGAGATATTCTACGATCCCTATCAGTTTATGATCAAAATGTTCCTTATGCAGTAAAATGTTGTTTAATGTAATCCTATCCTTTGTCATCATATTGATATCTTCCTTTTTCTCTGAAGATATTATATCATATGATTTTATACGACTACTGTGGATAACTTTCTTCAAAGCTTTTTTATCATAATATGTATTGCATATCAACGTTGTTGCTTAAAAGCCTTCTATCAGGCTTTGGCAGGCTCTGAGCAATCGTTATATTCGCTGCAAGTCATTTTTTACTCTCTTTTTATTAACATCATTAAAACTGCTTTTAATGTCATATTATTTTTTTTGTTTATTTGCTTTTTCCTCTTGACACCTTTTATTCTATCGGTGAACAGTAACTGGCCACATGCAGCCATATTCGTATGCAGGAGTACTTTCATAAAAATTCGGATACAGAAATTGGAATACGTATAGTAAAAAGCCACAATACCTTCATAGGTTACGATCCATGAGCATATGAGTATTCTGATTTACCTGAAATGATCTATACTATGTGCATGAGAAAAGAGGACATTCACATGAATACACTGGATATATTTTTAAGCCGTATCAACAAAACCTATTCGAATAAAGCTCAGCATACCGAAAATCCCCTGCTGCCACAGGCTGTCCATATCACCACACCGGTGAATGAACGTATCAAAAATCTGCCCGAGAATTTTGAAGATGTCTTTGTTATCGATGAAACCTATTACCATTATGATGATCATGTCACCCAGCTGCATCACCTTTACCGTTATCATGCACAAACAGACGGCAGCATTCAACTGGTGTCCTATGAAATCCCCTGCGAATACGCAAAGCATACATTCGACAGTCAGCATGTACAGCAGCTGCTGTATGATGAGCTTGTTGTAAAACAGGCCTTCACCCCCATCATTTATTCCTTTGAACATGATGTCTTTGCAAGTGAGGGTACCAGTGAAATCGCTCCTGGCATAACACTGCATGTCGTTATGAAGCTGTATCGTGACCATTATACCGTCATAGAAGCATGCTATGCAAATGGAAGACTTGTTTCCGGCTTCGAGGAGCCTGTGCGCTATGAGCGACTGATGAGCAAAAGCCGGAATGACATGCGGTTACAGAGCTTATTCTGATACTGTGCTGAAGCAAAGCTTTCATTGAGGCTTATATAGGCGTTTAGCGTATATTGGAGAATGACTATTTCTTTTTGACTGACATACAAGATGCAAAAAAGATACGATTGGATAAGGTATCAGAGCTGCCTCATTTCCTCGTATCTTTTTATATTTTACTATTCAGGCATGTCTTATTTCAGCACAGCGCCTTCATCCGCACTGGCGACAAGACGGGAATACCGGTACAGCCATCCCTCTTTGATTTTCGGCTCCGGCTTTTCCCATGCCTGCAGGCGCTGCTCGATTTCTGCTGCGTCCACATTCAGGCTGATATTGCCGTTGGGAATATCAATTGTAATGGAATCCCCTTCCTGTATAATGGCAATCGGTCCCTGTGCCGCAGCTTCCGGAGAAACATGCCCGATGGCAGCACCGCGGGTTGCCCCGGAGAAGCGTCCGTCTGTGATCAGTGCCACATCCTTATCCAGCTGCATACCGGCAAGTGCACTTGTCGGATTCAGCATTTCCCGCATACCAGGACCACCCTTCGGTCCTTCGTAGCGGATGACTACAACATCCCCCTTTACAATACTGCCGGCATAGATTGCCTCGATCGCAGCCTCCTCGCTGTCAAACACACGGGCAGGTCCGGTATGAGTCATCATTTTCGGATCCACAGCAGAGCGCTTTACAACACAGCCCTTCGGTGCGATGTTTCCAAACAATACGGCAATACCGCCGGTGGCAGAATTCGGATGCTCGATATCCTTGATGATATTCGTATCCATATTCACGGCAGTCGCGATATTCTCTGCGACTGTCTTTCCGGTAACGGTCATCAGGCCGGTATCAATCAGCTGCTTTCTTGACAGCTCCTTCATGACAGCCTGCACTCCGCCTGCATTATACAGATCCACAATGTGATCCGGTCCGGCAGGAGCCAGCTTGCACAGATTCGGCGTTTTCTGTGAAACCTCATTGATCATATCCAGATCAAGCTCCACCTTGGCTTCCTTGGCAATCGCCAAAAGATGCAGTACCGTATTGGAGGAACAGCCCAGTGCCATATCACAGGCCAGTCCGTTACGTAATGATTTCTCGTTTACGATATCCCTTGGACGGATATCCTTTTCCACCATATCCATAACCGCCATTCCGGCCTTCTTCGCCAGCTGGATTCGTGCGGAATACACTGCAGGAATCGTACCGTTGCCGGGTAATGCAATCCCCAGCACCTCACACAGACAGTTCATGGAATTGGCAGTAAACATACCGGAGCAGGAGCCGCAGCCCGGACAGGCATTCTGTTCGATATGCGTCAGCTCCGCCTGATCGATCAGACCTGCTTTCTTTGCACCGACCGCCTCAAACATGGTGGAAAGACTCATCGCCTTTCCTCTGTCATTTCCCGGCAGCATGGCACCGCCGCTCATGACAACACTCGGCACATTGACACGCAAGGCTCCCATCAGCATTCCCGGAACGATTTTATCACAGTTTGGCACCAGCACAAGACCGTCAAAGCCATGTGCCTTTGCCATTGTTTCCACACTGTCCGCAATCAGCTCACGGGATGCAAGAGAATATTTCATACCGATATGTCCCATGGCGATACCATCGCACACACCGATGGAAGGCACCATAATCGGGGTACCGCCGGCCATGCGGATTCCCGCCTTGACCGCTTCTGTGATTTTATCCAGATGCAGATGCCCCGGAACAATCTCGGAATAGGCGCTGACCACACCGATCAGCGGCCGATTCAATTCTTCTTCTGTCAGTCCCAGTGCATAGAACAGCGAACGCTGCGGTGCACAGGCATCTCCTCGAACGACAGAATCACTTGGTCTACCCATATTGAATGCCTCCTTATTTTTTCAGCCAGCTCATCATTTTACGCAGCTTCTCGCCAACCTTTTCCGATGGGTGTGCTGCATGAACGCGGCGCATTGCCAGGAAGTGGGAGCGTCCTGCGGCCTTGTTTTCCGTAATCCAGTTTCCGGCAAAGGTTCCATCCTGAATCTCTGTTAAAACCTTCTTCATCTCCTTGCGCGTTTCTTCTGTAATCAGACGTTTTCCAGTCACATAGTCACCGTATTCTGCTGTATCGGAGATGGAATAGCGCATCATTGCGAAGCCACCGCTGTTGATCAGATCGACAATCAGCTTCATTTCATGGATACATTCGAAATATGCCATTTCCGGCTCATAGCCAGCTTCTACCAGTGTATCAAAGCCAGCCTGCATCAGCTCGCAGACACCGCCGCATAAGACAGCCTGCTCACCGAACAGATCGGTTTCCGTTTCTTCCTTAAAGGTTGTTTCAATGATTCCGGCACGTCCGGCACCGATACCTCCGGCATATGCCAGTGCATAGTCATGTGCTTTACCGCTTGCATCCTGATGTACGGCGATCAGTGATGGAACACCTCTGCCCTCCTGATACTGACTGCGTACGGTATGTCCGGGACCCTTTGGTGCACACATTGTAACATCGACACCAGCGGGTGCCACGATTTGATTAAAATGAATGGAGAAGCCATGTGCAAACATCAGCATATTTCCTTCTTCCAAATTTGGTTCAATATCTTTTTTATAGATATCCGGCTGATCCTGATCCGGTGTCAGAATCATGATAACATCACCTGCTTTTGCAGCCTCTGCCGTATCCAATACCGTTAATCCTGCTTCCTCTGCCTTTGCACGGCTCTTGGAGCCCGGACGAAGACCGACTACCACATTCACTCCGCTGTCCTTCAGGTTCAGTGCATGTGCATGTCCCTGACTTCCATACCCGATGATTGCCACGGTCTTTCCTTTCAGAAGATCCATATTGCAATCTGCATCATAATAAACTTTTACCATTTTCGTTTTCCTCCTTGTTTTTGGTAATTCCAGTTCTATCAAAACGTAAGTGCTTACGTTTAATAAACAGTTTCCGTACTCAGCTGCAGCGCAGCTCCGCCAGTGCGGCTGATTTCCTTAATGTGATACTCGCGCAGCTCCTCCAGAAAATAATTTACAGAAGCCGGTGTATCCGTCATCTCCACGATACAGCAGCCATCCTCGATAATCTGCGTCCGTCCGTTAAAGTCCTCCACACATTTTTCAAATGCTTCCATCTGATTGACGCGCGGGGCCACCTTAACGAGCATGACCTCCCGGATAAACAGCTGTTCGTCCGGTATTTCCTGGACGATTTTCACATCCTCCAGCTTATCCAGCTGCAGCTTGATCTGATTGACACTCGCTGCATCCCCGCTCGTTGTAATCGTGATACGGGAATAATTTTCATTTTCCGTTTCTCCTACAGCCAGAGAATCTATGTTGAATCCTCTTTGGGAAAACAGATTCGTCACTCTTGTCAGTACCCCGAAGTGATTGGATACCAGAATGGATAATACCGCTCGATTCATGCTCTCATCTCCCTAGTTGCCATATAGAATAATATCCTTACCGCTTTTTCCCGGAGGTATGATCGGATAGACACAGTCATCCTTGTCAATCCAGCAGTCCACAATGCAGGGAACCCTGCTGGACAGCGCCTCCTTCATGACACCTTTAATATCATGCCTCGTTTGGATACGCAATCCCTTTCCGCCAAACGCCTCTGCCAGCTTCACAAAGTCCGTCTGCCGGTCAATCGTCGTATGAGAATAGCGGTGATCATAGAACAGAGTCTGCCACTGCCGCACCATTCCTAAAACATGATTGTTGAAGACAAGCACGACGATGGGAATATTGGCACTGACAGCCGCTGCCATCTCATTCATATTCATATGGAAGCTTCCATCCCCCGTAACCAGAATAACCGGACGGTGCGGATTGGCAACCTTGGCACCGATTGCCGCTCCCATACCATAGCCCATCGTCCCCAGACCGCAGGAGCTGATCCAGCTGCGCGGACGGGAAAACTGATAATACTGTGCCATGATCATCTGATGCTGTCCGACATCGGTAACGATAATCGCATCCTCTCCGACGATTTCATGCAGGGTCAGGGCAAGATCTCTGGGATCGACATTTTCTCCCGGCTTCGGCTTTGGCAGCCCCAGCTTGGTTTTAAAATCCTTAAGTGTTCCCGTCCAGTCATCATGCTTGGTTTCCGGCATGCGCTGTATCATTTTCTTCAGAATATAGCGGGCATCTCCGACGATGGAAATGTCACTGGCTACATTCTTGGAAATTTCAGAGGCATCGATATCGAAATGGATGATTTTCGCCTCTCTGCCGAATTCTTCCCGGTTTCCCGCAACACGATCGGAAAATCTGGAGCCGATCGCGATAATCAGATCGGTATTCAGGGTTGCGTAATTGGAGACCGGTGTCCCATGCATCCCCAGCATACCCATATATAAATCATAGTCATACGGCACACTGCCAAGTCCCATCATGGAACAGCAGATAGGAATATCCATATGCCTGGAAAAATTCATTAGCTCTCTGGTCGCATTGGAGGAAATAATCCCTCCTCCGGCATAGATCATCGGACGCTCGGCCCTGCGGATGACCTCCAGCGCCTGTTCAAATACGACATCGTCCACCTTTGGAAGCTTGCGGATGCGATAGCGCGGCAGCTTGACATATTCGCTGTGCGCTGCGGTAACATCCTTCGGTATATCGATCAGAACAGGACCCTTTCGTCCGGAATTGGCGATGACAAACGCCTTGCGTACCACTGCCGCCAGGTCCTCGACATTCTGCACGATAAAGTTATGCTTGGTGATCGGCATGGTGATCCCCGTGATATTTACCTCCTGAAAGGAATCACGTCCCAGCAGATCATTGGGAACATTGCCGGTAATGGCCACCATGGGAATGGAGTCCATATAGGCTGTCGCAATACCGGTAACCAGATTGGTAGCGCCCGGTCCGCTGGTTGCCAGACAGACCCCGCATTTGCCGGTGCTTCTCGCATAGCCGTCTGCCGCATGGGCTGCCCCCTGCTCATGTGAGGTGATAATGTGACGGATATCCTCACTTCGTTCATATAACGCATCATAGATATTCAGCACCGATCCTCCGGGATATCCGAAGATGGTATCCACACCCTGGTCGATCAATGCCTGTATCAGTATCTGCGAACCATTCATTTTCATAAAACAGCCTCCCTATTCCATCGTTATTTCATATCCCTTTTGCTTTAACACCTTAATCAGTGCCTCCCCATGTTCCTTGCTGCTGACCTCAACAGCCAGATGGAGTATGGTTTCATTCAGATTCAAATCAGCCTGGATACGGTCATACTGTATTTCAATAATATTCGCATTCTGTTCACACAGGATATGCGTGAAATGCTCCAGAGCACCCGGTACATCCAGCATCAGTGTTTTGAATTTCATGTTTCTGCCGCGGCTTACCAGTCCCTTTTCAACAACCTTGTGTATAAAGGAAACATCGATATTCCCTCCGGACAGAACACAGACAACACGTTTTCCCGCAACATTGATTTTTCCGTTGAGCACAGCTGCCAGACTCGCTGCCCCCGCCGGCTCCACGACCTGCTTTTCTCTTTCCAGCAGCAGAAGAATCGTCGCTGCGATTTCACTGTCACTGACACTCACCATCTCATCCACATTTTCCTGAATAAGCTTTACCGTGGTCTTCCCCGGATTCATCACCGCGATTCCATCCGCGATCGTATTTACATGTTTAATCGCACAGTGCTTCTGCTTCTGAAAGCTCTGTACGATGGCATTGGCTCCCTCCGCCTGAACCCCGACGATTTTGATACGCGGATTGATCTGCTTGGCATAAAAGCTGATTCCGGAAAGCAGTCCGCCTCCCCCAGCCGGTACGACGATCATATCCACATTGGGCAGATCATGACAGATCTCATAGGCGATTGTTCCCTGACCGGCTATGACATCCTCATCATCAAAGGGATGAATAAAGGTTGCCCCTTTTTCCTCCTGCAGACGAAGCGCTTCCTGATAGCACTCATCATAATTATCCCCTGCCAGCACCACATCGGCACCATAGCCCTTGGTTGCCAGCACCTTGGCAATCGGTGTGCTCTTCGGCATCACGATGGTTGCATGCATGCCCAGCTTGCTTGCGGCATAGCTGACGCCCTGTGCATGGTTGCCGGCACTGCTGGCAATGACCTCGCTCGTTTTCCCCTCTTCCTTCAGCTTCGCCAGCTTGTTGAAGGCGCCGCGAACCTTGAAAGATCCGGTTTTCTGGCGGTTCTCACATTTCAGAAACAGCTGACAGCTGCTCATTTCCGAAAATGTCCGCGAGCTGGTCACCTTCACATTGTGAATCTGCCCCTGCAGTCTGGCGGCCGCCTTCTCTACATCTTTACATTCCATTCCTCTTCCTCCTGTTTCGTAAAAAAGCAGCATATCCAACGATAAGCTGCTTTTCTTTCTATCCTCACGCCTTAGTGTTTATACAACGAAAGTGTTCTGTTATGGAAATCTCACGTATGAGACTCACTAGAAAGAAAAACAGACTTGCTTAGGACTATGAGAATAATAATAATGACGATAATGTATAGTGCCATCACTTGTCCACTTCCTTTCCAACTGTGATGGTATTAGAATAAAACTTTTTCACACTTTTGTCAATAGTTTTCAGTCATATTTTCATTTATTTTACAATCCTGTTACATACGTTGTGGAAAACGAATATTTATTTTCACAAAACCCTTTTCATTCCGCCATTCCTTCTTTATAATAAAAGGCATAGACAACGGAGGTATCCCCATGTATAAGGAAACAGCAAAACTTATTTTATACCGCAGCTTTGGTGATCACAGTATTTTATCAGAGCTTTCCAAGATATTTCATGACTTTGATGCAAAAACGGCAGAGGATGCAGAACTGATTGAACGTATATACACACAGATCAAGGCACTGCTTGATCTGGCGACCAGCTATGGCTTTGATGAAAATCTCTGGCACAATTATCTGACCTTTCTGCTTCTGATGAATGAAAATTCATTCAGCCTCGTCAGTGAAAAGAGTCCGGTACAGGATGGCAGTGTGCATCATTTCGCCAAAAATGATTTCAGGGTAGTTAAGCGTCTCTTTGATTTTGACTTTCACCCGATTGAAAAAGCACTCGGCATCGACTGCTTCTCAACAATCAGCAATTATAAAGCCGTTGCCAAAAAGGAGCGCATGTACAACAGGAATGTCTCCGCAATGGTACAACGTATCTCCCGCAGCATTGAGACTGCCGCCGATGAGGAGGAAATCTTCCAAATCATCACCACCTTCTATCAGGAGTACGGTGTCGGGATGTTTGGCTTAAACAAGGCGTTTCGCATCCGATCCTGTGAAAACGGGGATGTGGAATTTCTTCCCATCAACAATATGGACAGCGTGATTCTTGATGATCTCATCGGCTATCAGATGCAAAAGGATATGCTGCGGGAAAACACACAGGCCTTTGTTGAGGGACGCAACGCCAACAATGCTCTTTTGTACGGAGACAGCGGAACCGGAAAGTCCACCAGCATCAAGGCCATCGTCAATGAGTACTATAAGGATGGCCTGCGCATGATTGAAATTTATAAGCACCAGTTCAAGGATCTTTCAACCATTATATCGCATATTAAAAATCGCAATTACCGCTTTATCATTTATATGGATGATTTGTCCTTTGAGGAATTTGAAATCGAATATAAATTTTTAAAGGCGGTCATTGAGGGCGGCGTGGAAACAAAGCCGGATAATGTTCTAATCTATGCCACCAGCAACCGGCGCCATCTGGTACGGGAAACATGGAAGGACCGCAACGATATCAATGACGATGACGAGCTGCATCATTCCGATACCATGCAGGAGAAGCTCTCGCTTGTGGCACGCTTCGGTCTCAGCATCTGCTATGAGCGCCCAAATCAGAAGAACTACTTTGAAATCGTCACGGAGCTTGCCAAGCAGTATCCGGAAATCACGCTCAGTGAGGAGGAGCTGCAGGCGGAGGCCAGAAAATGGGGGCTTGGTCATGGCGGAAACAGCGGGCGTGCCGCACAGCAGCTCATCAATTATTTATCCGGACGCTCCGGTCTGAAAACATAAACGGGATATCCTGCGGCTTTCTTCCGGCAGCTTTGCGCTCTCTTTCATATCATAAAAACCTGCAGATACCATTCTTTCCTACGTAGAGGTGCCTGCATAAAGGAGAATTCGAATGGAATTCTCCCTATTTTTTTCACCCGCAATTGAGGAAGAACCACGGATACGCGCAGGCTTCTTTTCATTGCAATATCATTTTTCCATAAGATTGCAGACCTATTGTGTCAGCAGCTGCTCTACAAGAGCGGAGGCATCGTTTGTCCAGATATCCGGCTCTATACCGTAATATTCTTTAGCATAGGAGTCCGAAAACTGCGTCAGCATATTGCCAAAGCTGACCTCCAGACTGGAATGCTTCAGATACACTGTCAGAAAGGAAGAACCACGCAGCATGCCTGCCGTCGGTGTACCGATGAACACAACATGATCAAGGCTGTGCAGCCGATCGATCAAATGCTCTGCTGCGGATGCGGTCTGATCATCCTGTAAGACGAACAGCAGTGTATCATTCTTTATTTGTTTCTCGCTTCTGCGCTCCACCACAGCATGCAGCTCATCCAGCTGCTTCCAGGCTTCTTTCTTTCGCAAATCCGATAAGGACTGTGCGAAGTCTTCTGCATGAAATTTCTCCTCCAGCAAGGGGTTTTCCAGAGGAAGCTTCAACAGTGTCTGCATATGACCGCCCTTTGCAGTCCCCGAGAAGCTGCGATACCAGCTTTCTGCCACCAGCAGATCACCACCGCTGTTTCCCCGCAAATCCAGAATCGCTGCTTTGCTGTCTTTGAACTTCTCTGCCGTTTTTAAAAATGCATCCGCCTTCTCCTGTTCACGTTTTGCATAAAACATCCGTGCCGTATGAACATAGGGAACACCCTGAATCTCCTTTTCAAGAATGGCTTTATCCGAAGGATGTGCTGCAAGAGGCAGTACCTTCTGCCGCTGTGCCGTTTCCTTGGCAAAATGCAGGGTAACTTCTGTTTTCTGCTCGTTTATTTTTTGATAATATACATAGCGTCCCGCATGCAGAGCATCCTCCTTCAGAACAGTCTCCAGCTTTGTTTCTTCATCTATTGCCGTTACCCTTTTATCTTTGAAATAAAATCCGTCTTTTCTCTTTTCAAACGTATCCTGCATCGTAAAGGTTACCATGGGACGTTTCAGCGGCGTCTGGTCAATCAGAAAGTGCTGATCCTCAAGAAAGCGCAGATGTGTTCGAATACAGGAACGATAGCCCGTATAATCCAGCTCCCGAATTCGCTCGATGTCCTGCAGGATTGCCTCCTCTGCCTGCGCAAACGCATCACTCTGATTAAAATAGGCATAGCAGCCATACAGTTCCTTCAGCATTGCAAACAATGCCGTTGTATCCTCGCGCGCCTCTTTCTTCGTCAGTGTGCGGGAGGGTGAGGAGGCATGCTGATTTTCCAAAGCATAGTCCAGTGCCTTCCAGTACTTCTGCAGGCTGGATTTCTCTTTAGGCATTGCCGGCAGTTTGTAGGCTTCCGTTTTTCGAGTCTGATCGATCTGCTCTGCCAGCTGCTCCGTCTTCCAGGGTATTTTCACTTCATCCTGTCCCTTCCTGCACCCCTGCAGCGGAAGAGAAAGCAGAACCACCATAATGATTCTGCCTGCTGTTTTATTCTTTATCAATGACATAATTATCCTTGCCCTGATGTTTAACATCATATAACGCGATATCCGCACGCTGATACAGACTGACAAAATCATCACCGGTGCGACTCAGCGATACCCCGATGCTGATGGTGGGAATCGGCAGTTTGGTGGTTTCTCTTTTATAACGCAGATTCTCTGTCAGAAGCTGACACTTCTCCTTCACCTGTTCTCTGCCACTGATATGCTTCATAAAGACGACAAACTCATCTCCGCCAAGCCGTCCTACAATTGCGGAATCACGGAAGACCTCCTGCAAGGCGGTTGCTGTCTGAATCAGCACCTGATCCCCTATATAATGGCCGTGTACATCATTTACCTCCTTGAAATCATCCAAGTCCATAATGTACAGCGCATGCGGTGTACTCTTTGCATTCAGTACCTCCTGAATCTGCTTCTTCACAGATGCTGCATTCAGAATATCCGTCAGAGAATCCAGCATGCTTATTTTACGCAGCTGTTCCTTTTCCATCTTTTCAGCATGGATGTTCTGCACACGTCCGATTGCGGAAACAGCCTGTGCCCCATCATAAATCACCTTGATATATATATGATACCATAAGGAAGACCCGTGAAAAATCAGATTTACGTCCGCATCCGTATCCACCTTCTTCATCAGCTGTTCATAAAGCGGATTGTTTCCCTTACCATCCACAACCAGAATCTCGGATTGATAGGAAGAAAAATGCTCAATCACTTCAGGTACCTTGAAAATCTCCACAGCCTCACTGGTAAGACGCAGCATATCACTCCTGTAATCATACTCAAAAATTACTTCCTTCATAATTTCCGAGAGATAGCGGTAACGTGTGTTTTCCAGCTCGATCTGCTTTTTCATTTTCATTTGATTACGATAGTACACATATCCAAGCATCAACAGAACCGAGGCAGCTGCCACGATCAGCATCATGAATTTCAGCGGATTTTCCTGAATATATGTCATGAAGGTAAACGGCTTTTGCTGCTGTGCATTTTCATAAATATAGCTTTCCAGCTCACTGGTATCAATGGTACGGATACCCTTATTCAAAATTGTCGCAAGTGTGTTCTCACTGCTGTTGATAATACCCATGCTGTATTTCATCGAGGAGGAATTCGCCTGAGGATAAATAATGTAATGCGTGAAATCATCCCGGTACTGATAGAAGGATGCAGCATAGCTGTCCGTATACGTGTAATCACATATGCCCTCATCGACTGCACGCAGTGCTTCCTCGATGGAATCATAATAGACTGCATTTTTTGTATTCTCATACTTTTCTGTCACATTCCCCTTGTAGATTGCGGCCTTTTTCTCTTTCAATGTCGTTACATCGACATCATTCCCTGCGACAAGCACCCGCTCCGTTTCCAGATATGGTGTGCTCAGCAGCAGGGTACTGTGACTCATCAGATCGTAATCATACTGTATGTTCAATACGATATCTGCTTCTTTATCTGCAATTTTCTTTGCAAAATCATCATAGCTGTCGGTATATATATATTCCAGCCTCCAGCCCGCCTTTTTGCTGATGCTTTTCAAAAGATCATTTGCCACACCTTGTATTTCCCGATTGCCGTTATAATATTGCAGCGGTCCGAACCCGTCCTGTACCAGCACCTTCAACGCAGGATGCTCGTTGATATAGGCTTTTTCCCTGCTGTTTAAGAGCAGCTGGTTGCTTGATTTCGTGAAATATTTATTGTACAGCGTAGACTGCAGCGTTGGATTGACTTCACTTATGCTGACAATGGCCCGATTCAGTTCGGAGATCAATGCGCTGTTGCCTTTTGTGGTCGCAAAATAAAATGGTGTTGGAGAAAATTTTGCAATGGAACGAAAATTATCATCAATGGAAAGATCGACGGTTATAAGAGCATCGGCTTTTCCAGACTCAACGGCCTTTTGCTGTTCCTTCGCATTTTCACACCATACCGTCTTGTATTTCATACCATTCAATTCCGCAAACTGCTCAAATGCTATATTACGATTTTCCGCATCCTTATCCAGCGCAATGCGAAAGTCTTTACTTTCTGTCAGATTATACTCATCAAAGCGCTCATCGTTTGAAAGCACTGCGATAACACTGTATGCATTTCCATAATTCTCTGTCGGATAATCGTATATCTTGGAGAGTCCCTCATTGTAGCTCATGGCTCCAAGTAAATCCAAATCCCCTTTTTTCAGCATATCCAGCATGGTCGTCAGCTGCTCATTCAGATCCCCTTCTATTTCAACGAACTCATACGTCCATCCTGTGTATTGTGAGATTTCCTTCAGATAATCATAGGTGTAGCCTGTATAGGTGCCATCATCATTTTTTACTGTCAGGCCTGGCTGCGTAGGAAAGCCTACTCGTATGACACGCTTGTTTTCCTCTGCCTGCACTGATGGTACTGCCGATAGCAGAAACAGAAACATTACAACAATGCATGCCAGTATTCCCTTTTGCTTCATAATCTCACCTCGATGTCCATATATCTTATATTATACAGTATATAGAAGAAGAAAAGTAAATTTTTTCAAAGAAAAAGGCGTATTATACACCTTTTTGTCTGTTTTTGATTTTTTTTGTATCGGTTAATGCATAAACTTCATCTGCAAGGGATGCAACCACGGGTGAATGTGTGACAAGGATGATACATTTCTGTTCCTCATACGCAAGACCTTTAAAGATTTCCATGATTTCATCCTGCGTATCCTCATCCAGATTACCGGTAGGCTCATCCGCCAGAAGAATTGCGGGATCATACGATACTGCACGGGCGATGGCTACACGCTGCTGCTGCCCACCGGAAAGCTTTAAAATACGGCGTTGGGATTCTTCCTTACTGAGCCCCACCTTTTCCAGCAGTTCCATTGCATATGCACGGTTGTTTTCTTTTTTTACTCCGGCGATGTCCATGGACAGTATCACATTTTCAACGGCAGTCAGATGCATCAGCAGATTAAAGCTTTGAAAAATCACACCTGCATACTGACTTCTGTATAGATACTGATCCACCTCGCTGACATCCAATCCATTGTACAGAATCTTTCCTTCCGTTGGCTTTGTCAGCTGTGAAAGCAGAGACAGCAAAGTGGTCTTACCTGCTCCGGAGCGACCGGTAATCGCGTAGATTCTGCCGTCTTCAAAGCGGTAATTCACATGGCGCAGCACCAATTCCTTACCATTATAGCTGTAGCCGACATTCTGTAATTCCAGCTGCATGTTGCTTCCTCCTATTCTCTGTTCGATAATATATTCAGCGGTTCATAACGCAGAATACGCAGTACCGCCAGGGCGGCGGATAATAGCGTCAGCAATATGGCAATACCGCCCAGCTCCAGCAGGACCTTTCCATTGGCGGCACTGCTGATTTCCTGTATATAGGATACAGTTTCTTTCTCCATTCCCTTGCTCCTGCCGCCAAACTCTATCTGCGGACCGCCTTCCTTTGGAAAATCGGTTTCCTGCGTGGCAGATGTCTGTACAGTCTGTGTCTGCAGCAGTGTGTTGGTCAGCGGTACACTTGCGGCAGCACCGATTCCACAGCCCAGCATAATCGCCATAAGTGTTACTATGAAGATTTCACAGATGAACTGCAAAGCAATCCTGCGCTTGTTCATACCGATGGCCGCCAACACCCCGATTTCATATTTCCGTTCCCGGATGTGATAGATATTGAGCACCACTAGAATCACACCGCCGACCAGCAATACAACCGCCAGAAAATATCCGGCATACGTACTCAGATTTTCCAGCGGGGCAAGGCTTTGTTCATAAGCAGCCACATCCTCAGAGGAAACGGTATACATATCACTCAGCCCAAGCTTTCGGGCCTGTGCTTCAAATTTATCATATGCCTCAACATTTTCAAACACATACGTGCCACGGGTCTGGGCATGCAGGGCAGTATCCGTATCAGCGGTACTCTTTTCAACCATCGCATGCAGAGCCTCATAGGACATATAAATCTGATTGGCAGGATCCATCATATTCATCCCCATAAAGGAATCAGCGGTTTTTGTAGAGGTATAGATACCGACAACCCTGACCTTGTACGTTTCCTTCTCAGCAGCGGGATTGGTAAAGGTAATCGTATCCCCGATGGACAGGTTATTCAGTGTGGCAAGCTCCTGATGGATGATACACGTAAGCGCATCATCACCTTCCGTAAAACGGACTCCCTCACTCAGCTGGGCACTGCCATCCGCAAAGGCCGTCATCGCCGCATAGCTGCTATAGCCGGTTATGGTGAAATCTCCCTGATTTTGCATACCGCCAATGCCCTTCCCCTGTTGGGGAAATCCACGTTCCTGGGATGTGTCTGCCGTGGCTGTATCAGTAGTATCAGAGGAAGTGGAAACCGCTTCTATCGAAGATGCGTTCAGGGAAACACTTTCCGTATAATAGAAATCATGGACGGATTTTGCCTGTGCATAGGTTTTTAATTCCTCCAAAGACAGCTCTTTCATCGAAGACATCCAATCCTTCATACTGCCGCTATCCGGCTGCTCTGTTTCCTCTGCATTCTTACGCATATCCTCCATCATGGACTGGCGGTCCACACGGATGGTTGCGGTGATGTTCAAATCGGATAAGCCGCTTTCACGCTCCCTGTCCGCAGCCTCGCGAATCGACAATGCAAGGCAGGCTGACAGACCTATCACAAAGGCGATACAGCCGATCAGTATATTTCTGCCCTTTGCTCTGGTTATATTCCGCAATGCATTCTTTAAAATGTACATGAGTATTCTCCTTTCACGGTTACAGTATACAGGCGGCATGTGATAACTCTGTGAACAGGCTATGAAGAGCAAAAGAAAACACCCTCTCAGGTGTTTTAGTAAGCAAATCAACTGATTTTATTCAATCGGCCGCTGATAGAATTTCCCCTCAACACTTTCCGTCTTTGTCACATTGACAAAGCTGGTCTGATCAATTTCACGGATTCGGGTGACAAGCCCCTTGACATTCTGAGAATCCACAACTGTGTACAGCATGGTTCTCGGCCGCCCGTAATAGGTACCGATCCCCTCCAGCCGCGTTACGCCGTGATGTGTGGAATTCTGAATTTCCTCAATCACGATATCCGGATTGCTGGTGACGATGAACAGCGTCATCCGCTTGTAACGGGTATGCACAAAATTGATAACCTGTGTGGAGCAGAACTGAAAGATTATGGAATACAGCGCAGCATTCCATCCGAACAGATATCCGGCAGCCACAAGCATTACGGCATTCATAGCCAGGATATAATTCCAGGCTGGCTGATTGGTCCTTTGTGAAATCCACATGGCGATGAAATCCGTTCCGCCGCTGCTGGCATTCCCGCGTAAGGCGATGCCCAAGGCGACACCCTGTAAAATTCCACCGAATATGGTAATCAGCAGAATATCCTCCGTGATATTGGTAACCGGCAGGATTTCAACAAACACACCGGTTAAAACAATCATCACACAGGAATACAGTGTGAATTTCTTTCCTACTGTTTTGTAGCCGATGTAGGCCGGTATGGCATTCAATGCAAAGTTGACGGCAGAATACGGAACCTGCAGGTTCATATATTTTTCCGCGCATCGCTGAATGAATACCGTCAGTCCGGTAAAGCCGCCCGGAAACAAGCCCCCGGCATTGATAAAGGTATTGATATTGATGGCGCAGAGAAGTGATCCGATAATCACACAGCCTACCGTAATCAGATCTCTGACACTTGGTTTTAATCTCATTCTTCTACTCCCTTTTTCCTCTGGTCATGCATAATTATACTATCTTTTTTTCTACATGCAACCGTTTTACGGATGATACCTGTTTACTTTTTTCTATGTAAATTTTCATTCAGCCGTATCAGGTCTTACACGATTTCCAGCAAGCACTTACAGCTGTTTTTTAGCTGAACTGATACTATTGTGCTGTGAAAATTCATACAATGCATATGGAAGGAGAGTTGTTATGAAACAATTTTTAGCCGTAGCTGCCCTAAATGAGGCAGTCAAAAAGCACTGCGATACCCGCAGGGATGTCAAGATATATACCGAGGGCTTCAAAGCTGTACAGCATGAAGCAATGGAATTTTCTGTTATGTGTGATGGGGAGCTGTATCAGCTTGAAAAATTACACGAGGAATTGCGACAGGCTGGTTTTCCTAATCCCTCCAGTATGGAGGAAGCCGTCTTGTATGCCTATCTGCTCTGGGGCGAAAAAGCGATGGAGCATATGGAGGGTGCTTATTCCTTTATTATACGGAAAGGTGATTCCCTCTTCTGTGCCAAGGATCCGCTCGGGCTTCGCCCAATCTATTATCTGATCAAGGACAACTGCATTTGGATCAGCTGCCGGATTCAGCCTCTGCTGGATGCTTCGGATACACCGGCCGTTCTGAATCGCGAGGGACTTTTGGAGCTGTTTGCCTTTGGCCCCAGCATCAGTGAAAATCAGACGCTGTATAAGGATGTCCATGCATTGCCGATGGGCTCCCTGCTTCGTATATCCGCCGGTAAGCTGGAGATAAAAACATATTATAAGCTTTCCGCACATCCGCATACGGATACCTTACAGGAGACCATCACGAAGGTACACGAGTTGATGAGTGCCTCTATCCACGCACAGGCGTCTGGTGCACAGGCAAGCTTTCTCTCAGGCGGACTGGATTCCAGCCTGATAACGAGCGTTGCCGCAAAAAAGAATCCGCAATGGCGTACCTATTCTCTGGATTATGAAGGGAATAAAGAAAATTTCAAGGGGAATATGTATCAGGTTTCTCTGGATGCTTCCTTCATTCAGGATATGTGTGAGTTCTGTCAATGTGAGCATACACCGCTTATGCTGTCACAGCAAGAGCTCTGTGATCTGCTGGAGGATGCTATGCTGGCAAGAGAGGCACCGGGTATGGCAGATGTGGATTCCAGCTTGCTGTGGCTGTGCCGTAAGGTTGCTGAAAAGGAACAGATCATTTTAAGCGGAGAGTGCTCGGACGAGATTTTTGGCGGCTATCCGTGGTTTTACCGGGACGAGTTAAAGGATTTGGATACCTTTCCATGGCTGCGCTCCACAAAAGAGAGAATCTCTTTGCTTCATCCGGATTTGCAGCGTCTTCCGTATGAGGACTATATCGCAAAGCGTTATGCGGAAAGCATACAGGATATTGAATATCTGGATACCGACAGTGAGGAGGACCGCCGTGCGCGTATTCACACCGTGCTGTGTCTGCACTGGTTTATGCAGACGCTGGTTACCCGTCAGGTATGCATGGGAGATGCAGCGCATTTGAATATCCGTGCCCCGTTTGCCAATGTGAAGCTGCTGGAATACGTATATAACATCCCATGGGAGATGAAGTTTCTGAAGCAGGAGGAAAAAGGCATTCTGCGAAAGGCATTTGAACATGAGCTGCCTGAAAGTGTTGCCCATCGGAAAAAGAACCCGTTTCCAAAGACACACAATCCCCGATACGCCGAGCTGGTCAGCAAACGTCTGCAGGAGCGTTATGAGGATCCGACAAGCCCGCTGCATGAGTTGTTTGATGATGTAAAATTAAAAGAGCTGATTGATACAAAGGGGGAAAGCTTTCAGCTGCCATGGTACGGTCAACTTATGAGCGGACCACAGCTGCTTGCCTATCTGTATCAGATTGACCGATGGATCGTTACCAAGCATATCTCGATTGAAAAATAGTATAAGAAAAGCGGCAGAGCATCTCATTCTGCCGCTTCTTCCGTTTCCACCCCTGCCTCCTTCATGACCTTCTGCAACTCCACAAGCTGACTGGTGCGCAGCATGTCCCGAATCTGCCGCAATTCCTTCAGACAGCTTCTCAGTAAATCAACAATGGAAGCAAGCAGAAACAAGGCACCGATAACAGCGCAGTAAGCAAGTATATCCATCCTCATCCTCCCTTTCAGACTCACAGCGATTGAATAAAAAGACGCGATCTCCTATAGCGATTCATGTATTGTCAGACTATCCTGCAATGTCTTTCTGTCAGTCTTTCGTCTCTGTTGACTGCCGTAGCCCACAGCAATAACGAGCCGTATTCTTTTTTTATCCGGTATCTGCAGCAGCTCTTTGATTTTCTTTTCGTGAAAATATCCAATCATGCATGTATCCAAACCAAGCTCAGCAGCCTGCAGGCACAGATATGCACACGCAATACCGATATCCACCTGATGAAATTCCTGATTCTTCATGCGATTCACGATTCGCTCAGAAACCACCGGCTTTTGTTCTTCAACAACGATAAAAGCTGCATGCTTTGTAAAGGGCTGTGTCAGGGCTACCATGGCCGGGTCTTGGATGATGTGAAATTTCCAAGGCTGCGAGTTGCATGCGGATGGTGCCAGCCCCGCGGTTTCCACACATGTTTTCAGCAGCGCTGAATCAATCGCACGCTCTGTAAAGCTGCGGCAGCTGTATCTTGCGATAATCGCTTCCTGTAGTTCCATAAAGTGTCTCCTATTTCCAATCAATTGTTGAATTTCTCTGTAATTGCGAAAGAAACAGGCTATGATTGATTCATATATGTATATCGTTATTCCTGTATTCTAACTCTTCAGATTTAGCATATAGTGGAATTCAACATTTGTCAATATATAGTTTACATCAACGATACTACCAAAAGGTGTCACTGCCGTGCCCTCTTGCGATTCCAGATTTCCTGTTAAGCTATTTCTTTACAGAATCGATCTGTCATTCTTTTTTCATACCGTTTTGAGAACGCGGATTATGCTGCGCTATCCTTCTTTTTATCCAGCTGCACCTCCTGAATCTCTTCAAAGCGCTTCACAATCTTTCCAGCTGTAATCTGCAGCTGCCGCATATCCTGATAGGTTCGCTCAAAATCACTGCCGACTGTCTGATAACGCTTATGAAACCGCTCAAACTCGACCTGCAGATGCTTCAGCTCCTGCTGAATCTGTTCCACATGCTCATTGCGCTGTACGCCCAGATAGATTGCACGTATTGCGGTCAGATATGCCATCAGTGTCGTCGGTGAGACCATATACACCTTTTCTTCATAAGAGTAACGCACGACCTCATCACAGCTCGCATAAATATAGGAAAACACTGCTTCGGCAGGCAGAAACATGCAGGCAAATTCCGCTGTTTCCTGCGGCAGTATATACTTGGAAGCGATGGCGCGGATATGCCTTTTCACATCCTGTACAAACTGAGCATGTGCTCTGGCCTTTTCCTGCGCCGTATCCGCTGACATCAGACGGTTATAATTTTCCAGCGGAAATTTGGAATCAATACAAATCATACGCAGCGGTTCACTGGCGAACAGAACAGCATCCGCAATCGTTCCGTTGCTCAGCTTATACTGCTTCTGATAACGATGCTCATCCGTCCCCATCGCCGTTTCCAAAAGACTGTACAATTCTATTTCACCAAAGATGCCTCTGGTCTTTTTATCATTTAACACATTCTGCAGCTGCAGGATGGATGCAGAGACCTCCCTGATGCTCTGCTGACTTTCATCCAGCCTTCCCATCTGCTGCAGCACCTTGCCGAAAACCTGTGTTGTCGTCTGATAGCCATGGTGCAGATTCTCATTCAGCGTAAGCTCCAGATGGCTCATCCGCTGTTCGACGTTTTCATGCAGAGACTGCAAATCGGTTTTCAT
Source organism: [Clostridium] innocuum (assembly GCA_012317185.1). NCBI lineage: Bacteria > Bacillati > Bacillota > Clostridia > Eubacteriales > Clostridiaceae > Clostridium > [Clostridium] innocuum. Next base: position 2,346,660 of record CP048838.1, read on the forward strand.
CAGCTGGGAAATCTGCGTCTGCAGCATCATCAGCTGATTGTTGAATTGCTGCTGCATGGCTGCCATATCCTCTCGCTGTGCGTTCAGCTCCCGCAGCACTCGTTCACTGTCTGCTGATTTTGCCGGCCGCTGCTGCAGAAACAGAAAGATAAACAGCAGTACAACACACAGAATTAAAAATATCAACACATATAGTTCCATAATGATCTCTGCTACTCAAAACATGGACAAATATATCCATACCGAGATGTTGAAAGTTCTTGTGAACCTTTCTTACTGCTTCACCGTATATGCTTTTGTACTGGATACATCCAGATACTACTCACAAGTTCTTGTATACTCCACAGTCGTAAATTCCCGACGAAAGCCATCGGTACATGCCTACAAGTCCCTGGTTATGCTACTTTGTAGGATATAGCATCTCTTAAATTAAGACTTGCATGATAATCTCTGTTTGCATGACAGCCACATTCACACACGTATTCTCTGTCAGAAAGTTTTAAGTCCTTCTTGATACAACCACATTCATGACAAAGCTTACTGGATGCATACCATCTATCTACAATTCTTAATTCAATCCCTTATTCTCTGCATTTTGCTCCCAGTTTCGCTCTAAATTCATAGAACTTCTGCGAAGCAACTGCTTTGGAAAGATGCCTGTTCTTCATCATGCCAGATATGTTCAAATCTTCAATAGTGATATAAGACGGCTTGGTCTTCACCATCTCATTAACACTTTTATTTATATAATCCGTACGGATATTCTCTATCCTATGATGAAATCCTTGTACCTTTACTACTTGCTCTCGGATATTTTATCGAGTAGCTTTTCCTCCTTCATTTTTATTGCGCTTCTTTAAGCTTTCGTATTTCCTCGAAAGGCAACGCTGTCCTCGTTTTAACTGTTTCTCTACCTTCTTTAATTTTGCAGTTTTATTGATGTTCTTCTTTACAATACCATTGCTGATAACAGCAAAGTCCTTGACACCAAGGTCAATTCCTAATCCGATATCTTTTAACTGTGGACATACCTGTTCCGGTTGTTCAACGAAAACTGACACATACTATCGTCCAGCCTTACATGAAACAGCGCCGCTCTTGATAATGTAAATACTAGAGTCCGTAGGGATATATCCCTTTTCTTTTCATCTTACCCATCCAAGCGTCGGTATTTTCATACGATGTCTTTCGCATGGTATGGTTACTTTAGAATCTGTTTTCACAAACTACATCTTACCATCCGATTTGCCTTTTTTCTTGAATTTGGGAAACCCGGATTGTCCTTTGTAGAATCTCCTGAATTCCCTTTCGAAGTTCATAATACTTTGCTTTACAGATTTTGAACTGACTTCTTTTATCCATACATACTCAGGATTTTCTTTTAAATAGATGTTGTTTAACCATTTTGAGAAGTCCATGCCGGATATGAATTTCTTCTCTTTTTCATAAACTTCTTTATTACGGGCCAGATTAAAGTTATATACAAAGCGGCAAGTACCAATCGTTTTATTGATTTTCTGTATTTGTTCCAGAGTTGGGTTGATTTCCGTTTTGTAACTCTTTAGCAATTTCCTTGTTTTCCTTTATCTGTTTCTTGTATTACCTTAATCCATACAATCTACAACTGAACACATGTAAGATAAATATGATATCCTGCACCAATTCTTCGTTTGGCGAAAGAGATTCATTATTTACAACAATGATTCTAGTATTGAATTTTTGGCAGAGCTTTTCAAACCAATCATAGCCAAAGCGTATAAATCTGTCTTTACTGGAAATTTTATTCTCCATAACTTCTTATACTTCCTTTTGCGTTGCAAAACTGCCTTAAAAAATCAATCTGGTTTTTTAAATCGTCTTTCTGGTTTCCTGTAGACACTCTCGCATATATAACAATATCTCTTATATCATTGTATGTATGTATTTCTTTAAATTGTAAATATTGGTCATGAGTGTAATACCTACGATTTGTTGGAGTGCGATTTGCCTTTCATATCCCCTCCCTATCCCAGCGTTGTAATGTTTTAACAGAAACACCTAATAATTCTGCAAAATCTTTTGGTTTATAATTTGCGGTATTTGATTTGTTCATAATAAGACACCTTTCTCACAAACACATTTTCTATGTTTTTATAATCTTATAATCTCTCCTTGCGGATATCATTATACCATATATATACCTCAGGAATTCAGAAAAGACAAATAGCGTTCACACAGACGCATGCTTCTGCGAATACAGCGGATATCGACTGATAAAGACAATTTACTTTCATCATGAAACTGTACCACACAGCCCTTTTCCAGACGGTGCACCTCATCTACTGCACGGTAATTGATCCAGATACAATCGGGATTGCGCATTGCTTTTGTCGGAAATAATACATCCCGGTAAATCTCTGATAACAGAATCGGCACCTTCTGATGAATATCCAGATTGCGTGCAGCTGCTGCTCTTCTCCCCTCAAAGGTGGAGCCATGACGCATACACAGTCTTTGTAATATGACAAGTACAGGCTCCTGCAGTCGTGCCTGCTGCTGATTCTCCTGCACCATTAAGCAGCTTCTCTCATCAATTCTTTGCAAATAATAAACCATTTCCCCGCCTCCCAAAAAGCATTCACCTAATCGTTATATCACAGGAATCGGAAAATGCACAAAAAGTAATCAAATACGAGAGAATTTCCTGCATAAAAAAAGGAACAGATTTACTCCGTTCCCATATGACCTCTTCTAGCAGCAGCCTCCGTCGCATCCGCCGCCACAGCCTGAGCATCCGCTTTCCTGCGCTGCCATCTGCTGTTCATAAACCAGGGTATCAATCACAATGCATTCGATTTCTACCTTAACATCCTTTGGCAGACGTGCTACCTGCACACAGCTTCTTGCCGGATATGGTTCCTCCAGATAGCTGCCGTATACCTCGTTCAGCTTATCAAAGTCATTCAGATCGCTGACAAAGATCGTCGTCTTAACGATGTGCTTGTAATCAAGCCCCATGTCCGCAAGAACAGCCTTGATGTTCTTCATGACCTGGTGAGTCTGCTCTTCGATTGTCGTTCCTTCTACCTCTCCTGTTTCCGGGTTTAAGGGAATCTGCCCGCTCAGGTAAACAAAGTCTCCCAGCTTCACTGCCGGAGAATAAGGCCCCAGCGCCTTTGGTGCGTTTGCAGGCTTTACTGCTTTCAAAAATACGTTCATAGTATTCCTCCTAGTCTAAATCGTCATCCATTTGTGACAAGATCTGCATTTCGATTCTGGCTGCCATACCATCCTTGGTATCCAGAACCTTGATTTCAAAGTTTTCAAATTCTATTTCACGGCCTTTGCGGACCTTGCGATGGTTATTCAGTTCAAAGATCCAGGCGGCGAAGGTTCTCGCCTTTGTTTTCGGCGCATCCTGATCTTCTACATATGTATCGAAGAAATCAACGAGCGACACATTCCCGTCAATCGTAAAGGTATGGTGTCCGATTTCCACGACGTGATTGGGAAGAGGATCATATTCATCATAGATCTCTCCTACCAGCTCTTCCAATACATCCTCCAGCGTGACAATTCCGACAAACACATGGGAAGTCAAAGATTCCTCAACAATCGCCATATGCTCCCTCGATTTCTGAATATCCTCCAGAACCGCAGGCAGCTTCTTTCGCTGTGTAACGAATACCGGCTCCTGCATCATCTCAGAAATGACGATTTCCTTATCCTCCAGAAGAGCATCCAGTACATCGCGCACGCGCAGAATACCGACAACCTCGGTTGTCTGATAGGAAATCACCGGAAGCCGGGACAGCTTGTGATCATGAAGAACCTGCTTCATCTGCTCATAGGTGGCATTGTCATACAGAAAAACAACCTGATCCTTGGGTACCATGATATCGCGTACATTCTTATCATCAAACTCAATGACGCTTTCAATCAGCTCGCGCTCCTCCTGCTCCAGAACTCCCTCCTGTTCAATCGTTGAAACGATCTCCAGAAGCTCATCCTCCGTTGCCGTAACGTTTTCAATTTCCATTTTCTTTTCCCAGTGCGCTTCGATCGATTCCACAACAAAGGAAATCGGGCGAAACAGCAGCACCATGATGGAAAGCGGCTTTGCCATAAACAAAGCTACGGATTCCGCTTTTGCTTTCGCAACAATTTTCGGCGTAATTTCTCCAAACGTCAGAATCAGAACCGTCATGATTCCTGTGGCAACTGCCACACCGGCACTCCCGAACATCTGTGTAAACAGCTCTGTCGCAATGGAGGTTGCCAGAATATTCACCACGTTGTTTCCAATCAATATTGTTGTAATTGCAGCCGTAAAGTTTTTGGAAATGCTGTACGCTGTACGGGCACGCTTATCTCCGTTTTTCGCCATTTGCTTCAAACGTATCATATTCACAGAGGAATATGCCGTTTCTGTTGACGAAAACAGTGCACTGAAAGCTACCAGTATAAGTAAAACGATGAGAAGACATATTTGCGATCCATCCAAGAATTACCACTCCCTACCGTATGTCCGTTTAGAAAAAGATGGTTAAAGGCTCTTCACCATAGACATTATTATAAACGAAAATCGGAAAATTTCAATGGAAACGACTATATTCTTCTTCAATCTTCACCCAACTCATCACATTTTCCTTGCAATGCCCTCATAATCCATATACACCGGTGCAGAAAGGTAGATTTTGTTGTTGGACCAGCGCAGAAGGCTTTTTCCGCCGCGGGATACGCCTACAGCTATTTTGTGCAGGAGATCGTCATGATATGCCTTGCGATAGACCGGAATCAGTGTTTCTGAGCCCTCCGGCGTACTGAAATGCATAGCATCCTGTATTTCGTAGGCTTCAGGCATGCGGTACGTATCATGCTCCCGGATTTCAAGAGTCACCAGGTTGCGGAAGCATTTCATGCGGCATTCCCGCTCCTGCAACCGGATATTGCAGGTATCCTTCTCAAACTGCTTCATATACCAGAACCCCAGACAGCATACCGCCTCCAAACTGCATAAATTTGCAGTATTTGCATCCTCCACAATCTGAAAGCGGATATCCTCCCTTACAATACTCCCCGCAAAGCTTTGATGCTCCTGCTGCATCTGTTCACTGCACAGTGTAACATCCCGCATGTGCTCTCTTCGCACACTCACCAGCAGATAATTCCTGTCATTCATTTTTAATTTCCAGAATTTCACAGTATCCCTCCTATGTATAAATATGCGATTGGTGTTCACAATAATGTCAGGAGGTAAGAAAAAATGAAAAAAGAAAAAACAAGCAAAAAGACACGTTTCGTTGCAGCTCGTCGTAACAGTGATGGTACATTAAGCGAGTTCAAGGACAACAATGGAAAGACTTACGACTACGAACAGGCTTTAGAGGCTGTTGAACAGGGTATGATCGAAAACGCTCTTCCATTCACAGGACGTGACGGAGCTCGTCACATTCGTGGAATTAACGATGGAGACGAATCCACAAACCTGCGTAACCTGAAAGAGTTCTAAGAAACGCGCACAAAAAAAGAACATGTGCTGCCATCGGCAATCGCACATGTTCTTTTTTTATTTTCTGATATAAGCAGCAGTGGATGCGCATGGGCTGTCTGCCGTTTTCTTGCGCATATCACTTCGCTGATAAAATTCCTGTCATTATTTACGAATACGGTAATAGACACATGTATGCAGATGGCCGCGATAGTCCACCTCTGCTGTTTTCTGTATCCGTTTCATACCGCACTTTTCCATAACGCGGCAGCTTGCAGTATTTTCCTGAAAGGCCCCTGCGCAGATTTCATGATAGCCTTTTTCAAACAGATCTGCTATTACTGCCTGTAACATCTCTGTGGCATAGCCGTGATTATGATGTGCCGGATGGATCACATACCCCAGCTCAATGCAGCTTTTTTCTGCATCCACAGTATTGACAAACCCGATGAGCTGATCACCAAGATAGATTCCACGCTCATAACGCGCTTCCTCATATGACCATTCCTTGAATTGATGAAACAGGCGCTCTGCCATGGATTTTGTTGCAAAATCCGGAATCATAAAGGTTTTCTTAATTTCTTCATTGCACAGCAGATTCACCATGCCGGTACAGTCTGCTTCCTGAAAGGGCTGTATGCTCAGCCGTTTTGTCTTTATCATAAGCTGCCTCCAGTTTCTTGTTCTTCCAATTCTTCTACCCGTATCTGCAATGCCAGATAATAGGATTTCAGCTGCCTGCGTGTATAATAGAATAGAAAGCATAATAGCACCCCGCCAAGAACACACAAAATTCCGCCGATACAGCGGATATAGACGACTGCCTGTGCCAGCGATGTGCTGGAAAGTCCCTGCCAGGTACAGAAAAAGATACCACCTGCCGCAAGCAGTGCGGCACTCAGCACAACGGTCGTACTCCGCTTTTTCTCTACAGCCGGGAAGACGAGCAGAAACAGCAGTGCCGTTACCACCTCAAATGGACGCAGCTCCTTCAGCAGAACTGTGATCGCCTTTGTAAAAGAAAAGGATGCAAGGGAAATCGTATCCAGAATAATACGTGATACATAGGTCTGTGAAATCAGCGGCTCCTTCAGCAACGCGAATACTGAGGGATAATCAGATAGCTGCAGCAGGCGAAGGCCGAGAAACAGATAGGGCAGCACGAGCAGTATGCATGAGGATAAGGCAATTAAATACAATAAATGCCGGCGCTTTGCCCGTGTATCGACGAATTGATCGAGCCATTCAATCATGTTGTCAGCCAATCCTCTCCCTTAATAACCTCAACACCGGAAAGACCCGGATAATCCAGCTGCCGCAAAGCCTCATAGAGGATGATTGCCGCGCAGTTGCTGAGGTTTAAGGAACGCGCATTGGCCACCATGGGAAGGCGCATACAGTGCTCCAGCTGCCGGGAAAGAATCGTCTTGGGAATTCCTGTACTCTCTTTGCCCAGAATAAAATAGATATCGCCCTCACATTTGGTAAAGTCAAACTGCGAAGGTGCTTTTTTGCCGTATCTCGTCATATAATAATAATTATCACTGGGATTTTGCTGAGTGAATTCCTCCCAGCTTTTATAGATTGTATACTCCAGCTCCTTCACATAATCCATACCCGCTCTTTTCAGATGCTGTTCATCCAGTGAAAAGCCCAGCGGCTGTATCAGATGCAGACGGGTGCCGGTTGCCATACAGGTCCGCATCATGTTACCGGTGTTCTGCGGGATTTCCGGTTCATATAGTACAAGGTGCAGCATATCATTTCTCCTTTTCCATAAAGGCTACCAGCTTTGCCAGCGCACGCCCGCGATGGGAAACACGGTTTTTCTGTTCCTCACTCACATTTGCCAGTGTGGTTCCATAAGGCGGATAATAGAAAATAGGGTCATAGCCAAAGCCCTTTGCGCCTTCCATATGGTCTGCCACAATGCCCTCTACGACTCCGGTAAAGACATGCTCACTGCCATCTGCCTGCACATAGGCGATCGCACAGATAAACTGACAGCCCTTATCCTCGGCATGCCTGCATTGATCGATCAGATATTGATTTTTCACATCATAGGAGGTATCCCTGCCCATAAAGCGTGCGGAATAGATACCCGGTGCGCCATCCAGTGCATTGACAGCAAGACCGCTGTCATCCGCAATCACCTCGATTCCCAGACGCTCATGAATTGCCTTTGCCTTAATCAGGGCATTTTCTTCAAAGGTTGTCCCTGTTTCTTCAATCTCGATATCCTCCTTTAGATCGAGCAATGTCTTCACGGTATATCCAAGCGGCCTGAGCATTTCTTCAAATTCCTGCGCCTTATGCGCATTGGCGCTTGCAAGCATGATTTCTTTCATCGTGTCATCTCCTTGATTTCTGTTATTTTCTCATTGATAAACCACTGTCTCGGATATTGCTGGTGACGATTGTACAGCACCAGCTGATAGCCTGCTTCCCCGCAATAGCCGATATCCGCCACACCATAGCGAAACAGCGTATCCTGATTGGCAATCCCCTGCTTCAGGGCAAAGGAAAGCAGCTCCTTTTTTTTCTCCAGCGTTACCCATGGCCGTGTGAAGCGATGCGGCTTCTGTTTAAAATTACGGTAATACTGCATCAGCAGGATGGCATCCACCAGACGTTCATCCTGTGTATTCAGTAACGGATAAAAGCAGCGAAACAGCTCATAGGGCTGATAGGGACGAGGCAGCTTTTCATACTCCTGTCCCAGATCCATAAATAATGCAAATGCACTCTCATACCAGTGCAGCTTCAGGATTGCGGTAATCACACTGCGACAGGCTGCGCTGTTCCAGAATTTTTCAACCGCCTCTGCACACGCATGAATCCGCTGCATCTCCTCTTCCTTCAGCCACGCACTGGCCCGAACATCATAGGGGGCATTTTCCTGAAACACGAAGTGATAGCTTTCCCGCTGACTTCGCAGCTTGGTTCCCTTCAGCAGCTTGAGAATACCAAGCTGCAGCTCACTGGCCTGCAGGGAAAACAGAGTATCAAAGGAGACCTGAAACAAATTCAGATCCTCATAGGGCAGACCGGCAATCAAATCCACATGCATGACAGCACCGCTTGCCTTCAGTCGCTGAATGACCTCTATGAGACGTTCGTTATTCTGGGTGCGTCCAACCGCGTGCAGCGTCCTGGTATGAAAGGACTGCACGCCGATTTCAAAGCGGAAGCGACCGGGAACAGCCTCCTCACAGAAAAACTGCAGCAGCTCCTCACTCAGTGTTTCCGCAACGATTTCAAATTGGAAAATCTGATGAGTACAGTATTCATTCATATAGCGTGCAATCTGCAAAGCGCGCTTGGGATCTGCATTGAAGGTGCGATCCAGCAGCTTCACCTGCGTTACTCTGCTGTCCTTCAGCTTGTGCAGTATCCTCATGATATACTCCATGGAAAACATGCGGACAGCTCGATCGGCGGAGGACAGGCAGTAGGTGCAGCCGTATGGACAGCCTCTGCTTGTCTCCAGATAAAAATACTGCCTGTCCATCCCCGCCTCATCCATTTCCATGAAATACGGTGCTTCAAAGCGCTCCAGCCATGCAAGGTCAGTTTTGCGATATTCCGTATTGGGATACTGCTTTGTGTAAATACCTGAAACCGGATACGCTTTTGCTTCCTCCAGCATGGTGATGTATTCCCATACACTCTGTTCCCCTTCTCCGATACTGATGGCATCCACACCCTCATCCAGCAGATCATAGGACTCGTAGCTGACCTCCGGACCACCAACCAGTATATGCAGATTGCTGTTTTGCTGCTTCAGCAAAACAATGACCCTTCGGATCAGCTGAATATTCCATATATAGCAGCTGAAGCATACCACCTCCGGCTGTACGGATAAAATATCCTGTGCGATCCACTCCTCCTGCTCTTTTATCGTATATTCCCTTATCGTGACGCATTCCTTATGCGGAGCTGTCGTATACAGCCAGCGCAAAGCAAGATTCTTATGTATATATTTAGCATTGCATGTCGTCAGCAGAACTTTTTTCACTTCTTCACCTTCTCGCTATTTATTCTAACAAATTTTACTTAAATATGCTATGATTAAACAGGTGATATGAATGAAAGCAATGGATTTTCTGGATACGCTGTTTTTCGATCCGGATATTACGATACGTGATATGCATAAAGGGCTGACCAATCAGAACTTCCTTCTGGAAATGAATCAGGAAACATATGTCCTGCGCATTCCCCGCGCAGACAGCGAGCATATTGTGAACCGGCATCACGAAACGATGGCTCTGGAGGCTGTGCGGGATGCGGATATCGATGTGGAAACGATTTATTATGATGAAGCAAGCGGCTATAAGGTTACACGGTATCTGCCGGATGCCAGAACCTACAGAGAATGCGAAGACCCCTGCAAGCTGGAACGGACAGCTGCCCTTATGAAACGGTTCCATTCGCTGCAGAAGCGTGTGGATGCCGATTTTGAACCGATTCGTCGACTGCAGGGCTATCGAAACCGCCTCCGGCAGCCGCTGTACGATCTGACCCCGTATGAGGATGCCATACAGGCAGTTTATCATTTAAACAACCCCCGTATCCTCTGTCATAACGACTGGGTGGATGGGAATATCCTGTTTACAAAGGATAAGACCTATCTGATTGATTTTGAATATGCCGCTAACAACGATCCGCTGTTTGATGTCATGTCCTTTCTGAGTGAGAACCAGATAGAGGATCCAGCCCTGCGGGAGCGCTTCTATGCCGTGTATTTCAACGAAATGAATGCTACCGTGCGCAGGCAGCTTGATATCTGGGAGAATTTCCAGAATCTGTTATGGTGCTGCTGGGCGATGATGATGTGGGAAAGCCGCCATGAGAGCGTATACCGCGCAATTGCCCGTGATAAATACGAGGCCTTAAAAAGAAAAAATCCGAACACCTGATACCGTTGTGCCAAAGCTTCTCAACGTTGCTGTGATATGTTGTTTCGCATACGTTGAAGCTGGCTGATGCTGCCGCAGGTGAGCGGATTTTTTATGCTGCATCCTTTTTCCGGAAGATCCAGCGTGTTGCAACATACAGGAGTCCGCAGGATATTCCCAACGTCAGAATACCATTCAGATAGGTATAGGACGTATAGCCGCTGAGAATGTCCACGGGATTGAAATAGGTGAACGGAAGCCATGCATACCATGTCTCGGTATTGGCCGGCTGTGCAATTCCCATGCCAAGCAGCAGAATGGCAAGCGTCAGAACCAGTGATGTCATCTTGTTTCTGCAAATGGCATTAAACAGCATATTCAGCAGCATGCAGAAGAGGATGACAAGCAGCGCCATCAGGACACACCAGCCTGTGAACTGCCACATCGGCAAAAAATCAAATTTGGAATTCGGACTCTGTGTCTGATAAGGAATGGAAAAATACCGCGTAATTCCAAGCGTATATGTCATTGCATTATTTTCTTCTGTTTCCGCCAGGGTGTTCTCCATCTGTTCCAAAGAGGTCAATCCCTGCACATTGGACAACACCGGTGCCTGCATACGCTCATAGTGATCAAAGATGCCGAAGCACAGGGAAAGCAGCAGAAGCGGTATAAAGAATATGGCACACAGCGCCGCAAGATTGGTGCGTATTTTCTGGTGCAGATAACAAATGCGTTTGCGTGGCTGTGACAGCAGTGTTTTGATAACCCCGCTATCCCGGTCCTCATGAATGGAGTCAAAGCACAGAAGCGTGATCAATATAACCGGCAGTATCGGAAACAGGGAGCGCATGAACTGTACGATCAGCGTAGCGCTGTCCGTTGTGGAATAGGTCAAAGTGGCAATCCCCTGCTTTTCCAGCTGATCATAAAACCGGGCGGTGAACTGATAATACGGAAACATCTGAGTTTCATCATTGTCCATGTAGCTGTTCGCCCAATCCTCTGATATTTCACGATCGGAAAATTCCGGAAGCTTTCGTTCCTTGCGCAATGCCTCCAGCGTATCCTCCTTCGTTACATATTCACGATAATACAAATCGAAGTTCCGTGTAGCATACAGAGCGGAAACACGTCTTGCATGCAGCAGATTCACTTCGGCATAATTTTTATTCACAGCCCTCCAGTCCTTATTCTGGATGGCTGATTTTAAGCGCTCACTCTTCTGTGTCAGGGTTTTGAAATACGCGGCATTGTCATCCGTCATCAGCATGAACAGCTGATGCTTCACTTTGTTCTCCGCCTCCAGTGCATCAGCGTAGAGCGCTCTGTGCTCGGTTGCTGCCTTCTCATTCAAATCCACTGCGCTCAGCACACCGCACAGCAGGACACAGACCATGGCAATCCACAGCTTTCTCTTACGCAGCAGTTTTTTTATTTCCAGCATCATCGCATACCTCCTTCCAGGTCGGATCGGTTAATCACGTGTATGGTCCCGACAAATAAAAGCGGCAGCCACAGCGCACACATCATCATACACAGGGTACTGTTCGCTGCATATTCCTGTGCAGCAATTTCCAGCGGATGCAGATAGAAAAACGGAATCCAGGAAAACAGAGGGGACGAATTTCCAAAGATACGCATCATGAAATATATCACAAGCAAAAGGGAGCCGATACACAGCAGCGTATTGGACACCGTCTTCTGCCAAGATGCCAGCCATGCTGCCGCACAATATAGCACAAAACCACAAGCATGGAAAGCGGCACCGCTTTGATCATTAAGGATGACCAGGTACTCACCTCATACGAGCGAACGATGTATGGGTATTGCATGCTTCCCAGTCCATGCTGCAGAAGGGGCAGGATGGAAAACAGCAGCAGAGCAATCGTAAAGGAAAGCAGAATTACAAAGGATGCTGTCAGCAGTTTGGCAATCAGCAGAGTACCTCTGGAGATTGGCATACTGTATATGAGCTTATATGTCCCACTCTCAAAATCATGGCAAATCTGATCCGCCATCAATACGCCAACAACAAGCAGCAGCAACAGCATGGTATCCTGTTGAACTATCTGCATAAGAAAGTCTAACAGTGTCGGCTCATAGGGACTGGTATACGGCTTTATATCATGATTGAGGAAATACGCATAATAGGTATGATCACGGTGCAGCGTATCCTTTGTTATCCCCAGCTCCTTCACCATGTCCATGGATAAACCAAGCTCCTGCAGCTTCTGATAACCCAGTGCACGCTCCTTTGCATAGCGAACGGTATCATGCCAGTCAAAATATTCAGGAGATTGCTGCATATTGGTCCAGGAGGATGTCGCGTATTGGATATCACACCTCAAATACGCCTCCTCCCGCTGCTTCGGGGCTTCCTCCTCTTTCGGTGTACGCTGCAGATTGAACAGCAGTGTCTGACATTGATTATCTGCGACAGGATTTTCATAATGCAGCTGCATGACCAGTGCATCCCCATATGCCCTTTCCTTCTTTAAAGCAATTGCATATACTGCCGCAAAGAAACATAGAAATGCGAGAACGGATACCAGAAACCGCTTTGCTTTCCAGCTTTTCCGTATTTCCGCATACAGCAGAGCCCTCATGCAGTCCCCCTGTCCTGCCGGTATACGCAGAATCGCCGCTTCATGAGCGGACACCACCTTCCAAATCCCGTTTTTCTATGATAAAAATATGCAGCAGGAAAAACACAAGGCTGCCGGCAATGCAGAGAATTGTACACGGAAGCAAGTCCAACGTGAAATCATGCGCAGCGATTTCCATCGGATATATGTAGAAGAACGGTATCCAGGAAAACAGCGGTATGGAATATCCGAATATACGGATGAGGAAGTAAATGAGGATCAGCAGGGAGCCGATACAAAGCATGGTGTTGGATATCGTTTTCTGCCAGGAGGCCAGCAGCGCGGCCACAGTCATATAAAAGAGAATTACAAGAAGGGAGAACGGCAGGATCCGCTGCAGCAGCCATGTCCATGATACGACATCATAGGTATGTACAATGTACGGATATGCACTGCTTCCCATTCCATAGGCCGACAGCGGCACAACGGAAAATACAGCGAGTGCAGCCGGAAGGGTTAACAGAATTACAGCTGCAGCGGCGGATACCTTTGCGATAATAAGCTTTTTTCTGGAAATCAGCTGACTGTATATGGCTTTATAGGTGCCGCTGTCATAGTCATGACAAATCTGATCTGCCATTAACAGTGATACAACAACAATGAGCAGCAGCATCGTATCATGCTGAAACATCTGAAGGATGAAGTTTAAGAGATTGGGCTCATACGGTGTTGTGTATGGCGGTATATCCTGTGCTTCAAAATAACGGTAATACGCCCTGTCCGTTTCCAGGGTTTTCCTTGTGATTCCATAGCCCTTCAGCTCATCGTGGTAGTAACCGCGATCCATCAGCGCAAGAAGGGTTTCGGCACGCCCTATGGCATAGGCATTTGTATTATGCCAGTCGAAATATTCCGGTGCCTGTCGAAGATATGTCCAGCTGGATACATTATCCGTTACTTTGCACCAGCCGTATGCTTCCTCACGCTGACCCGGTTTTTCTTTCTCAACAGGCGTATTCTGCAAGGTGTACATCAAATCTCCACACCTTGTACTTACGATTGCATTCTGGTAGTGCAGCTGCATGATGAGATCATCCTCATATGCCTTCCCCTTTTGCAGACAGTTTACATACACAACCGAGAAAAAGCAGAGAAAGGCCGCAAAAGCCACGAGAACCCGTTTTCCCCTCCAGCTTTTCCTTAATTCTGCCAGAATGATTTTTTTCATGAACCATCACCATATACTTCCCGGTAAACAGACTCGATATCCACATTTTCCTTAACGATATCCATGATATCAATATGCAGACGCAGCAGCTCTTGCAGATAGGCATTCATCCCCTTTTCATTACGAAAATGCGCCTTTATCCCCTGATCAACCCGCTCAAGCTGTGCATCCTCCATATGAATCGCTGCGGCTTCCGCCAAATCCTTTTCCTGCATGTAAAAGGTATATATATATGCATTGTGTATGGCAGACGGCGTTTCCACGATTTCTCCCTGATTGATACAGATGATCCGGTCCGCAACTTTTTCTATTTCACCCAGCTGATGTGAGGATATAAGAATTGACACATCCTCATCATCCGCCAGCTGCCGCAGCTCCTGACGCAGCTCCATGATACCTCTGGGATCGAGTCCGTTTGTCGGCTCATCCAAAATCAGAAATTTCGGATGCCCCAGCAGTGCAATTCCAAGACCCAGACGCTGCTTCATCCCCATGGAATACTGGCCTGCACGCTTATCAAGACTCTTATGCAGACGGGTGAAGGACGCAATTTCTTCTATCCGTTTCTGATCGACATGCTTCAGTCTTGCGAAATACTGCAGATTCTCATAGCCGCTCAGCGTCGGAAACAGCCCCGGTGCCTCAATCATCGCCGATACATACTGTAAAGCGAGCTCCCGCTCCTTTGCGAGATCATGTCCCTCGATAATGATCTGTCCGCTGGTTGGATATATCAATGACGCCATGCATTTCATTGTAGTTGATTTTCCTGCCCCGTTCGGTCCGATAAACCCTACGATCTCATGATCCTGAATCGAAAAGCTCACATTTTTCAAAACCTTATGCTTTCCGAAGGATTTGCACAGATTTCTCACTTCAGCCCTTATCATATGTTCACTCCCTAACTTTTATAAAGCCATTGTAAATGGTTACAAAGGAAATTGCAATAGTATCTCTTTTTTTCAGAAAAAAAGCTGATATCTGAATATCAGCTAACGTACGCTTTCTCCTTCAAAAATCGAGAAGGCAGCCGTCTGTTCCTTAACAGCAGTTTTTTCAATCAATGCATTCATATGCGCTGCGATATCCCTGGCATATGCTGTATAATCATATGCGAGTGCATGAAGAGCAGGTGACATCACGCGGCAAATCTCATGTCCGCCAAAGCTGATTACCGATGCATTCTGCGGAATCGCGATATGATATTCCCTTGCGAATTTGGTTAGGGGAATCGCCATCTCATCACGTTCCAGTAAAAGAAGATCAATTTTCTCCGTAAAGATTTCTTTTATTTTCTCATAGATATCCGCATAGCTGCCAGTACAGAGAATCACCTTGAGATCGATGGGCTGCCGTTTTTCATGATAGCAGTTTCGGATTCCCTGCAGCCGCTGATCCGCGAGCATCTGATCAACCCCGAGATAACGGACAACCAGCTGCTGCTTTTTCAGCATATAGGCTCCCAGCACCTCTCCGGCCT
The DNA here is from genome assembly GCA_012317185.1 of [Clostridium] innocuum. Lineage (NCBI taxonomy): Bacteria > Bacillati > Bacillota > Clostridia > Eubacteriales > Clostridiaceae > Clostridium > [Clostridium] innocuum. Next base: position 2,362,324 of record CP048838.1, read on the forward strand.
GTACCTCATGCAAACAACAGCAGTTCAGCTGTTCTTTATCCTCGTTCAGGAACAGAACCGGAATCGAGGTCGTACGCATCTGCTTCTGAATAAACTCCACACTGGAACAGCCTTCGATGATGATGCCGTTCACATTTTGTACAATATAGGAGGTAAGATATTTTTCCTCCAGCTCCTCCATTCCATCGGTCACACAGATTGAGAATGTGATGCCCTGCTCCTTCAGCACATCCTTCAATGCATGAATTATATTTCTTGTGCGGGGCAGCGCAATATCCTTAACCAGCACACCGAGCCGGTAATTTTTCTGTTTTACCCTGCCTGTGTGCTTCCCTTTTTCACTCTTTGTCTCCGCCGTTTTGTCATTTGCTTTATCTGTTTTACTTCCTCTGGCAACATAACCGGTTTCTTCAATGGCAGCACGTATCTTCTCTGCTATTTCCTCCCGTACATTTTCCTGTTTGAGATAGCGGGATACGGTTGCTTTGGAAACACCGGCAAGTTCAGCAACGTCCGCAATGGTAGCTTTTTTCATACTTCGAACATCCTTTCCATGAGTCATATAGCTTTATTTTACCTTATTTTCTATAAATTGGAAACCCTTTTTTCAGTAGCAGCCTCCAGAAGCTGTTCCAGCACGTGGGCCACCCCATGCGCTGCATTGCTCAATGTCTGATAGCCGGCGGCTTCCTTTATGATATCTTCGGCATTTGCCATTGCAAAACTGTAACGAAATTCCCGCATCATGGACAGATCATTCAGACTGTCACCGAATACCATCACCTCATCCGGATGCAGCCCCTGTTTTGCGCAGAGCTTTTTCAAAGCCAGACCCTTTTGCGCATCGCTTGCTGTTATTTCTATATTATCGGCCACAGAATTCGTTACCGATGTCTGTTTCATGCCGGAAAGCTGCATCCGCACTGATTGCAGCTGCTGTGCATCATCCCCAAAGGCTTCCAGCTTATAAATAATCGGCTCCTCCATCAGATATTGAAAGGGATCATCGATTTCTCTGTCATACCTTCCAAAGGAGGATGTTTCCATGAGCTCATGAATTTCTTTATCCCGCATCCCCTGCTTGCGCATATGCCGGATAAACATTGCTCTGCCCTGTTTCGGTGTACTGCTCACAATTCCTTCACCGGTATACATATGGTAGGGCAGCGTGCTTTCCTCCAGAATTCGCAATGCTGCCTCAGCGATTCCCGGCGTCAAGGGTGTATGAGACAGCCGTTTTCCATACGCATCTGTAATCAAGGCACCGTTCAGCAGCAGACAGTCACAGTGAATTCCTTCTTTTTTGAACATGGGCGCAACACTTTGATAATTTCGTCCTGTCGCCACCATAAAGTTGATACCTGCCTTATGAAGTCTTTGTATCGCCTGAATATTGCGCTGTGACAGCTGATGGTTTTCATCCAGCAGCGTGCCGTCCAGATCACATGCCACAAGTTTTATCATATAATACCCTCACTTTCACATACCTGTTTATTTTACCATGCATTCGACTTTCTTCACAATGAAAATCGTGCTAGAATAAAGAAAAGACAGGAGTTGATCGATATGCTGGAAACTGGCAGCAAGGCCATTGATTTTACATTACCGGATGAACATGGCAATCCGATTGCTTTACATGACTTCAAGGGAAAGAAGGTCGTTTTGTATTTTTATCCAAAGGATAATACACCGGGATGCACCAAACAGGCATGTGCATTCAAGGCAGCCTACGAGGAGTTTAAACGGGAGGATATCGTCGTAATCGGAATCAGCAAGGATTCCAGTGCTTCCCATATAAAATTTAAAGAGAAGTATGAGCTTCCCTTCCTTCTGTTGTCGGATACAGAACTGAGCGTTATTCAGGCCTACGATGTCTGGAAGGAGAAAAAGCTGTACGGGAAGACCTATATGGGAGTAACACGTTCCACGTATGTCATCGATGAGGAGGGAGTTATCATCAAAACCTTTGAGAAGGCCAGTCCCGCCAATAACGCTGCCGATATACTGCAGTATGTAAAGGATATCAGATAGACATCATTGTACACGCTTCTTTGAACACAGAAAAAAGCAGCTGTGTGCTGCGTATTCCTTAGGTCATGAAGTGGGGAGATTTCCAATCACAAGCTCGGAAATCTCTTTTTTTCTGTGCTTTTCGCTGATGAGGTTCAGCTATTTTCATGAGCTGTATGGATCCCATGCAGAACAGAGAGAACAAGCAGGCGATTCTGTATTCGCCTGCTTTTAACCGGATACTGTCAACTGCTTTCAGCCTTGCACGAAAGAGACTGCAGATATCCTTTCGGGATTCTTACTCATGGCATAATGCAATAGATCGTATTTAACCATAGAATTTGAGGCCCCTGTTCGCAAACACCCTGCAGTAAAAAGGTTCCTTTTATGACAGCTTCGCTCTTATTTTTTCTGCCGTATCCGCAATCGGCTTTTATGCAGCTGTCGCAGTGCTTCACTGCATGCATTTACCTGAAACCACTGTTCAAGCAGACAGAGAAAACACGAAACCATGGAGAACAAAAGAAGGTGCTCCATAATCATCATGCAGATTTCTCTTGTCAGTCCGCTTGTCTGCACGAAATGCAGGTAAAGCAGTGCTGCTCCTGTATACAGCAAGGTGAACAGCTGAAGTGACGCGGTCACGGAAACAAGCTCACCACCGTAAGAAAGCAGCGCTTTTTTTCTTCTTTGAAAGAGCAGGGCAATTACAATGCATCCGATAGCGAAGCCACCGCCCAAAACAGCTCTGCGAAGCAATGCCTCAGCAGTGTCTGCGTGCAGATAGAGCAGAATGCCGTAAAGCGGTAAATCCAGCAGAAGAAAGATCACCAGTGCAGGGATACGGCAAATGAGAAGGCGATGTCTGGCTTGCAGTAGTAAGACGCTGCAGGCACTGCCTGTCAGAAGGATTGCGGCAACATTCAATGCTTGCATTCCATCATCCCTCCCTTCATTTCCGATAACAGCCTCTGCTGATGCAGTACCGCAAGAAGATGCTGCTGCAGCCACAGTAGCAGGTCGCTGCTCATGATGTATACATAATCCTCCTGTAAAAGTCCCACATCCTCATGAAAGCTATAATACTGTATTTTCATCTGATGCAGATCCTGTATGGATATGGTGTTTAACTGATGCAGAGTTAGCAGGACAGCATTGATTGCATGATACCCGGGCTGTTCAACACTTTGTCGCGCAGCCATCATAACGTAACCATCCTCCTTCGCAAAGGGTACCTCCTGATAAAGCTGTATATAGGTGTTCAGATAGGAGAGAACCTCACATACATAGATTCGAATGTCCTTGTGCTGTACCGGAAGCTGTGAAGCCGCAGCATAATACAGCTGTTCCAGCAATTCTTCTTCCGGATCCCCGCCGTGTTTTTTTCTGCCATGCAGTGCTGAGTTGTAACGGTTGATCCAGAAAAACGGCAGAATAGCCGATATGACATCAACCAGCGATGCGATCAGAAAGCAGATCAGCGCTGTATTGCGCGCCGCCTGCGATTGTGTAAAGCGCGAAAATGCAATTACCGTTATATCTGTGAAGGAATGATGCTTCTGATAGCTTTCATCAAGTGTTTTCATAATCCTGTTCACCGCTTCTTTATCCAAGGCCTGCAATACCTTAGCATGCTCTTTTAATGCATAATAGCTGTCGGATATCTGAAGCTCCAGATCGATACGGAATTTCTGATATTCCTCCTGATGCATATTGCGGAATGGCAGAAAGGCACTCAGCAGACTGGAAACCGTGGATCCCTTTTCCTGCTGGTCAGAGCCCAGAATGTTATGTTTCTGCTGCAGCTTTTGAATATCCGTAAGGGTAAGCTTTTGAAATTCACGGTACTGCCCCACCATTTGAATAACCTGATCCAGACTTATATTCAGCGTTTTCAAATCCTTCATGCCTTCCGCATCAGCTTCCTTCAAAAAGGCGTTCAGTGTATCCAGTAAATGATTGTAGGACATCGTCAGATTCTGAAATTCGGTATATGCCTTTTGTGAAGGCTGCTGACGGGTTTCAGCAGACAGCTCATCCAGCTCTTTTTTCATATGCTTCATACTCGTAGAACTGCTTGCGTTCTGCAGCTGCTTGATAGCTGCTTTCAGCTTTTCAGCCTTCTCCTCATTATCTGCAATCTTCTCCAGAGCCCTGGTCAGCTCCTTTTGATCCGTAGTCTGTGTAACACTGCTTCCTCCATCACTCTGCTGTGATGTGGTTACCGAGGTGGAAGGCTGGATGTTCTGAAGCGTACCGGATTTTTTCTGAATGGATGCGATAGCACTGTCCGTGATCTGTATCAGCTGGTTTGCCTGATTCTGCAAAGAATTCAACGCTCGCTCATAGGACACGTAATCTCCATACAGCGTGCGCAGCTCATCCTTGGCTGCTGCAAAGCTGCTCTGATATTCCTTATACTGATTTTTATAATCATTCAGTGGCGATATTGTATTATTGATGATTCCGACATAGGATGTAAGTACGGAAATACAGACAATCATAAGAAATATCATATAGCGTGTCGGCTTCATATGTGCATGCTGTCCGGCCTGTTTACTGAAGTAAAACAACAAAACCTGAACAACCAGCGCAAACAAAAACGGTGCCAGCGGATTGAGATCGAGCAGATAATAGCGAGCGCCGCGATAGGTTGTTGTCAGCGATATCAGCTGCAGAGCAAAGGTCGCAAACAGTATAATCGTTGTTGCATGCTGACCGGTTCTTGCATTTCTGGGAAATAAAATATCCCTTATCTGCTGACTCTGTTCATCCTCCATGCGCAATATCTGTTTTCTGCTTTTCTGATTCTTCTGACGCAGCTGACAATCCTCTATTCGCTCCCATACCCTCTGCTTCAGCAAAGAAGCGAGCACACCTACACCGCGCAAACCCTTTTTCATACTGTTATACAGAGATAGAAACAGCTGTCCGATATCCTGCAGCGGATGAAACCCATGCTGCCTTCGTTCTTTTTTTTCTTGTTCCATAAAGCCTCCTTTTCCCCTATTGGTATTATAAATAACGAAATTTAAGGAACCTGGTAAAAAAAACAAAAGATTTTCTAAAGAAAAGACAGCATACGGTTACTTTTATGAATTTCTGATATAAACAATTACAATAATACACCGCCTAACTAAAGACGACGTATGGATACTGTACAGCTAACCCTGTGTGCTTAACATAAAAAAACTGCTGCGGATATGCGTCCGTACAGCAGTTTTATATCACCATAGCTTGTTCTTAGTACATTGGTCCGGCAGGCATTGGAGGTACCGGTGCCTCTTTTTCCTTAATTGCTGCAACACCAGCTTCTGTCGTCAGGAACAGAGCGGAAATACTTGCAGAATTGAGAAGTGCACTTCTTGTTACTTTTGTAGGGTCAATGATGCCTTCCTTGAACATATCCACCCAGTTTCCATTCTTCGCATCGAAACCGATGTTTTCTTTTGCAGTTTTCTGCTGTTCAACAATCTCTTCCGCATTGTATCCTGCATTCTCTGCAATCTGTGCAATTGGTGCCAGCAGTGCATCCATGACAACCTTGATACCCTTCTGAACATCCACAACATCGGATTTCAGTTCATCCTTTAATGCGATATAAGCTTCAACCAGAGCAGCACCGCCACCGATTACGATACCTTCCGCAACCGCAGCACGTGTTGCATTCAAAGCATCCTCGATACGCAGCTTCTTTTCTTTCAGCTCGCTTTCTGTAGTTGCTCCAACCTTGATGATGGCAACACCATTGCTCAGCTTACCAAGACGCTCTGCATAACGCTTCTTGTCGTAATCACTCTTGCAATTTTCCATCTGTGCACTGATTTCTTTTACACGTGCGTCAATAGCATCTTTAGAGCCGTTACCACCAATCATTGTCGTATTGTCTTTTGTTACAACTACCTTCTTAACAGTTCCCAAATCTTCCAGCTTCATCTCCTTCAGATCCATGCTTAAATCCTTGGAATAGAAGTTTGCGCCTGTCAGAATTGCGATATCCTTCAGAATTTCCTTCTGGTTATCACCGAAGCCAGGTGCCTTGGTAGCTACTACATTAAAGGTACCACGCAGCTTGTTAACAACCAATGTGGAAGTAACTTCATTTTCAATATCATCTGCAATCAGCAGCAGCGGTTTGTTTGTCTGGACAACCTGCTCCAGAACAGGCAGGATTTCCTGTACATTATTGATTTTCTGGTCAGTGATCAGCACATATGCATTTTCCAGCTCAGCCTGCATTTTTTCATGATCGCTTACCATATATGGAGATACATAGCCCTTGTCATACTGCATACCTTCACTGATTTCCAGCTCTGTATCAAATCCATTGGATTCATCAACGGAAATTACACCGTTGCGTCCAACCTTTTCCATAGACTCGGCAATGATCTTGCCAACTTCCTTGCTTCCGCTGGAAATTGCTGCTACGCTTGCAATATCATTACTCGTTTCCACCTTGCGGGATTTTTCCAGAATATGCTTTGCTGCTTCCTTGCTTGCGTATTCAATTCCCTCTCTCATCAGGACAGGATTTGCTCCCTTTTCCACCTGACGAAGACCGTTGCTGATCATGCTCTGTGCCAGAATAGTAGCAGTGGTTGTACCATCACCGGCAGTATCATTGGTTTTGTTCGCAACCTCATATACCAGCTTGGCACCCATATTTTCAAACTTGTCTTCCAGCTCGATTTCCTTTGCGATGCTGACACCGTCATTGGTGATCAGCGGTGATCCGTATTCTTTCTCCAAAACGACATTACGTCCCTTTGGTCCAAGTGTTACACGTACTGCATCTGCCAGTACATTCACACCATTCAGCATTGCTGTTCTTGCATCTTTTGAAAAACGTACTTCTTTTGCCATGTTCCTTACCTCCTGTTATGTTTTATGCTAATACTGCTAAGATATCTTCTGCTTCTATAATAATGTATTCTTCTTCATCCAGCTTTACATTTGTACCAGAGTACTCTTTATATACCACCTTGTCATTCTCTTTGATATCAGCCTTGCTGTCAGGTCCGATTGCTACCACCGTTGCGTAGCTTGGTACATTCTTTGCATTGTCAGTCAGGATAATTCCGCTCGCTGTCGTCGTTTCCTTCTCTGCCTTTTCTTTCTTCAAAATGACGTTATCGTGTAATGGTTTCAACATATAAAAATACCTCCTTGTCTTTTAGCACTCGCAGTTCTCAACTGCTAACACATACTATTATACTCAAAATTAGCACTTTGGCAAGAGGATTGCTAAAAAAAGATGAGAAAATTTTTATTGCGAATTCCGGAGGCTTAGTTTTCTTAGATTTCAGGTAACATCTGTATGGCCCCTGTAAGGGCTGGTTACGCAGTATTCTATGCAGAAGCGCTGCAGCATATGCAAAAAGAACCCGTTGCTCAGAACGGATCCCTTTTATTTGATTTATCTTCAATTCTTTGCTCTTTATAAGTTACAGCACTCAATCACGCATAGCATGTGGTGTCGGATGTTGTCTTACGGAATGAAGGAAGCAATCAAACAAATTATTTTGTATAGGCAGAGTCCTTTAATGTGATGGCAAACTGCTTCAGAAACAATGCAATATCCTTTTGCACATCTGTTGCCTTTTCAAACCGGATATTCTGACGCTTCCATGTTTTCTGTGCAATCTGAACACTTGGAATTCCCAGCTTTTCCACTGTCGCGGTTTCAACAGCCCCGGCAATTGAGGTGTCACCCGCCTTTTTCACAAATGCCTCCGCTTCCTTTCTGTAAGCGGCAACCTTCTCCTCGCTGCCCTTCTTAATAAACAATGCAGCCTGCGGATATCCGCTTTGCTCCATGTTATTTGCTGCCTTATATTCCTTCTGCAGATCCTTCAAAACCTTGAGTTCAATTCCTTTTTCCTTCGCCTTTGCAATGGTTGCAGTAGCAGCAGGCTCTGCCAGAAGACCAACAGTAGCCTTTTTACTCAGCAGCTGTGCCTGCACTTCATTTGCAGAATTGAAATAACGGATTTCAGGAGTAAACGACGATATATCCATACTGCTTTCCAATACCTTCTGCGGAACCGCCTTTTCACCGAAGGCCGCAAACATTCCCTCTTTCTGTAAATCTGCTTCATCACTTCCGATAATATACAGATTGCCCCATGTGACGACAGAGTCCAGAAGATACGCACTCTTATCCTTGGAAAGCAGCGCTGCTCCCAGGTTGATCGGAGCTATGATCGCATCATACTCACCATCCTTTTTCGCAAGCTGTGCACGCAATACATCCGTTCCGTCAACGGTATCGATGGTTACGTTCTGATTACCGTAAAGCCCAAGCACGGACAGAGACGGTGCTCCCATAGGCGCCAGAATTTTGATAGGCTCCTCTTTTTTAGATTTCTTTTCTTCCTGCTTGCTGCTCTGGGTGCTACAGGCTGTCATCGAAACAGCCAGTATTGCTGCAAGCGCCCCCTTAAGCAGCTTCATTACAGTTTTTTCTCCTTCACTGCATTCTCCATCATAGCAATGAAGTCATCCAGTGACATCGTTATAGATTCCCTGCTTTGTGCACGGCGCAGTGTAACACTTCGGTTTTCAATTTCACCGTCACCGATTACAAGCTGGTACGGAATTTTGGAAAGCTGTGCTTCACGAATACGGTATCCCAGTTTTTCGTTTCTTGCATCCAGCTTACTGCGGAAGCCAAGTGCACATAATTTCTCATGTACCTCATTTGCATATCCCAGATGCTTCTCATGATGAACCGGAACCACACTGACCTGCTGCGGTGCCAGCCATACTGGGAAATGTCCTGCGAAATGCTCAATCAGGATACCGATAAAGCGTTCAATGGAACCGAAGATTACGCGATGAAGCATGACCGGACGTACCTTGGAGCCGTCTTTTTCAACATAAGTCAAATCAAATCGCTCCGGCAGATTCATGTCCAGCTGAATGGTACCGCACTGCCATTCTCTTCCCAGAGAATCCTTGATATGGAAATCCAGCTTCGGACCATAGAATGCTCCATCTCCCGGATTCACCTTATAATCCTTTCCTGCATGAACGCAGGCATCTGCCAATGCTTTTTCACTCTGCTCCCAAATCGCCAGATCTCCAATGTATTTCTTTTCCGGACGTGTAGAAAGCTCGATGCGATAGCTCAGTCCGAACACCGAATATACACGGTCGATAAACTGAATCAGCTGCATAACTTCGCTTTCAATCTGATCGGGACGCATAAAGATATGTGCATCATCCTGTGTAAATGTACGGACGCGAAACAATCCGTTTAATGCGCCGCTTGCCTCATGACGGTGCACCTGTCCGAGCTCTCCCATTCGCAATGGGAGATCCTTATAGGAATGCAGCCCGTTCTTAAACACCAGCAAAGAACCCGGGCAATTCATCGGTTTGATTGCGAATTCACGATCATCAACCATGGTCGTATACATGTTCTCTTTATAATTTTCCCAGTGACCACTCACTTCCCACAGCTCTTTGCTCATCATGATTGGTGTTTTGATAAACTGATAGTTTTCCTTTGTGTGCTCTTCATACCAGAAGTTTTCCAGCAGATTGCGGATAATCATTCCGTTTGGCAGGAAAAATGGCATACCTGGAGCGAATTCGCTCATCATGAACAATCCAAGCTCTCTTCCCAGCTTTTTGTGATCACGCTTTTTCGCTTCCTCCAGCAGATGCAGATGCTCCTCAAGCTCCTCAGCTGTCGGGAAACAGATACCGTAGATTCTCTGCAGCATCTTATTGCTGGCATCTCCCTTCCAGTAGGCACCGGAATGCTTCAGCAGCTTGAAATTTTTCAACTGCTTAACTGTATCGACATGTGGTCCCCGACACAGGTCAATGAACTCCCCCTGCTGATAACAGGTGATTGTACCATCCTCCAGATCACTGATCAGATCAATTTTGTAGGGGTCATCTTGGAACATTTCCAAAGCCTCTTCCTTGGAAATCTCCTTTCGTACGATACGCTTGCCGTCCTTGGCAATCTTTTTCATTTCCTTTTCGATTTTCGCAAGATCCTCTTCCTTAATTACTTCATCACCCAGGTCAATATCATAATAGAAGCCCTCACTGATGACCGGCCCTACCCAGAATTTTGCCTGTGGATACAAACGCTTTACCGCCTGTGCCATCATATGTGCACAGGAATGATTCAGCCTGCTTAATTCCTCATGCTCTTTAATATCAATCATATTCATTTCCTCCTATCCAGAATATATCGTAGCATTCATTTGTTTCCGGTATGCGATAGCTTCGTTCCCAGCATCCACCAGCGTGCAGAATCGTTTTTTTCGATGCGATATTATCATCGCGACAACTGACCATAACCGCTTGCAGTCCATATTCCCTTTTTGCAAGTACAACTGCCTGCTTCAGCATCTCTTTGGCGATTCCCTGCCTGCGATATGCCGGAAGCACGCGGTATCCGATGTGCCCGATAAACTTTCTCAGATATGCATTGAGCTCATGCCGCAATACAAGCGTGGCAACGACTTCACCATGCTGCCTGACAACATACAGACTGCTGGAAACAACACCCTCTGGCAGATTTGCACCGATATGCCAATCTGTCTGTGCCTTCAGAAAAGCAGACATATCCGCATACTGAAGGCGAAACGGCAAAACATCTGTTTCCTCTGCATCCTTACAGGCATCCTCATAACGCTGCAGGGCTTCAGCGTCAGAAACTTGTGCCAGTACAAGCTGCATATCATCATCTCCTTCAACAAAAAAAGACTGCATCCAAAGGACGTTCAGTCTTACACGCGGTACCACCTTTGTTCATATGATTCCTCATATGCACTCAAACCCGTAACGCAGGCATGCGGCTTTCCCTTTCGGGTGCTACTCCAAGGTAGTAAGATCAGCATTCCTTCAAAGGACTTTCACCTGCCGTCCTTCTCTCTGCATCAGAATAATGATCCCATGTCCTTTTCCTCGTATTTAACTCCTGTCTATTTTATACACCATTCCAGACGATATGTCAAATACTTCTCCCATAAAAACAAATTCACAATAGTATTCAGAATTTGTAAACATACTTTCAAAATATTCCGTATTTTACAGCTTTTATGTATTGCGCTTACAAATTGGTAAATTTTAACAGTTTAATTTCCACTGAAGTCTAGTATAATTTTCACGAGCATGGAAAGGAGTATGTACATGAGAAAAACTTATGGTTATGTCCGAGTTTCCAGTCAGGACCAAAATGAAGCTAGACAATATCTGGAATTATTGGACATGGGAATTGACAAAAAGTATATTTACATGGATAAACTGAGTGGTAAAGATTTCAATCGGCCTGCGTATCATAAGCTTGTCTATAAGAAACTGAAACAGGGGGATCTGCTTGTCGTAAAAAGTATCGATCGTCTTGGCAGAAACTACAATGAGATTCTGCAGGAATGGAAATACATAACCAAGGACAAAAAAGTGGATATCAAAATTCTGGATATGCCGCTTCTTGACACTGATCAGAAAAAAGATCTGATTGGCACTCTGATTGGGGATATCGTATTGCAGCTGCTCAGCTTTGTTGCGGAAAATGAGCGTGTGAATATCCATCAGCGACAGGCTGAGGGAATCCGTGCAGCGAAAATGCGTGGTGTGCGGTTCGGCCGGCCAAAAATCGCATTACCGGAGGACTTCGAGGAGATTGTGTATTTATGGCAGCAGGGGGAGCTGCAAAGCAAGGAGGCAATCGCTATTTCCGGTTTGAAATATTCAACCTTTTATAAGAAGGTCAAGGAGCTGGAGGACGGTAAGCTGAATTCTGAGACATCAAGATAGCAGCTTTGCGTAACAAGGAAAAGGGAAAAGAAAACAAGTCCGTGAAACGCAAGGACTTGTTTTTTTGATAGGCTTACCAGCTTCCGCCGCCTCCGCCGCCAAAGCCTCCACCGGAGAAACCGCCTCCAGAGAAGCCTCCACCGCCAAAACCGCCAAAGCTACCTCCGCCGCTGCCGCCTTTTGGTGCCGGAACGTATGTAGCTGCAGCTGAAATATCATGAAAGCAGTAATGGAAATGATTCCACCACAGCATAGTGGTAAAAACACCTGTGGAATCATAGCCCTGATACCAGTTTGGTGCTGCCACCGCAATTGTTTCGAATTTTTTAACCCAAACATCACTTACACCAAGAACATACGCGTAAGGAAGAATGGAGAAAAATGCATAGGGATCATCCTTTGCAAGAAGCTCCAGACGGTCCTTCTCACAGGTTAGGATAAAATCCTTCAGACCGAGAATCTGTCCCAGCCAGCGCGTGCCCTGCTCACTGCGCTTGTCCATGAATATCATGATCAGAATCAGTAAAATGGTAATGACGGCATGAAGCAGTACCGCCCACATACTTCCGCCTACCAGCAACTGCAAAACAGCATTCACGGCAATCAGAATTCCATTCAGAAAGACCATAAGGCACATAACCAGCACAAAAGTCGGCTTCTTCATTACATAACGCTTACGCATGATAATAATCCATGGGATACAGGATGCCATCAGTAGCACGGATGGAATAACATAGGGAATTGCGAATAAATTCATTTCGTACTTGGCCTTTGCACTGAAGAAGGATAACAGCAAGCCCGGAAGGCCAATCAATAGGATCATAATCACTTGAAGTACCACAGAGGTATTCGTAAATATGCGTTTCTTGGGATCTTTGTTAAAATAATTCCGCAGCATGCTTTTGGCACTGGCAAGCCCTCTACGCACTTCTTCATTCTTCATTCCCTCTTCCCTGACGATGGTTTCATAAAGAAATATAGAATCAAAAAATGCACGTTCATAGGCATGACTGTTCTCTTTCGTCATATCCTTTAGCTTCTCCAGCTGAAATCCGTCCTTTTCATCATATATTTTTATGAAGCCGCGATTTGCCCAGTCGATGATCAGAGACAGAATATCCTTATTTTCTACGGTATTATCGATCACATAACCCACACCGGCACTGTCCAGACCATCCGGTGCTTTAAATTCAACCGTCGCGATGATCTCATCATCCCGTCCGTATTTCCAGAACAGCGAAAGAGCCGCCAACAGCAGTATGCCGGACGCTATACTCACCGGTATGGAATAATCCTTCGGTTTTGGATAAATAAAATATCCGTTTGGCAGATTAACCTTTATGGTTGCACTTTCATTGGACAAAAGAAGCCTGCCGGTTTCTCCCTTGATATGCAGCTGATCCACCTCATGTGTGAGGTTCGTTGTCGTTTCCCCGAAAGCCCCGCTGTAGGTAAACACCGCATTTTCATCAAAAGCCTTCGGCATTTTTATGTCATAGGACAAATGACGAATCTGAGTATCAAAGCCGGATGCAAGATTCCAATACAATGCCTGCGCATGGTTACTCAAATCCAGATCCTTCGTCTTTACATGATAAGAAATCTCATACTTCTGTTCCCCGTATACCGTCTTATCCGGATCACCGAGCTTAACAACCACCGCATCAGCGTTGCCCTCAAGAGAGCAGGTTCGGTTACAGGTTACTTCACTGACCGGAAAATAATAGCTCTTCTTTTCCAGCTTTCCATCCACAGACCACTCCATATCATAGGAGGTTGGGATATTACGAAAAAATCCATGCTTTGCTTCTGTAAAATTCAGCACATAGGTTTCTGTAATGTCAATACCACCATCCTCATGTACCTCCATAGACACATGCAGATCATCAATAATGAAAGCCTCCTGCGCATCCACCGGTATAAGCGTTGCCGCAAACAGCAAACAGCAGACCGCAATCCATCGTTTAATTTTTTTCATTGTTGTTTCCCTCATAAGAACATGTTGTTGCATGTTTTTCCAAGCGCGCCTTTATGCCGCTTTTCAGCTCACAGTTGTGCATCTGCCTTCAGCTGTTGCACATACTATGCAGCCGGATACCGCCTTATTTTTCAAAGGATAAAAAGGAATAGCTGTGCTATCCCTTTAAAACTGTACCTTTACGTTTTCACGCTGGGCAGCATCCTCGATTTCATACAGCGGCTTCTTCGTCTTATGGAACATGCCGGCAAGCAGATTGCTTGGGAACATTTCCACAAGATTGTTGAATTTCACACATACTGCATTATAGTATTTACGTGAATTTGCAATTTCAGATTCGATATTTTGCAGCTCGTTCTGCAGCTGTGTAAAATGCTGATCCGCCTTTAGGTTCGGATACTGCTCACTGATGGCATACAAAGGCCCCAGCATAGACTGAAAATTCTTCTCGGATTTGATTTTTTCATCCAATGACTGCGCATTTACAGCAAGATTTCGCGCACTGATAACCCTTTCCAGTGTCTCTGATTCATGCTTTGTATAGCCCTTGATGGTTTCCACCAAATTCGGAATCAAATCATAGCGCTTTTTCAGGTATACATCCATCGTAGAAAACGCCTCTTCCACTTTATTCTGCAGCTTTACAAATTTATTATAGGTTGAAATAACCCATAGCAGAATGAGCACGACTACAACAGCAATAATAATCATTATCATAGATATTCCCTCCTTTTATTAGCTAGATTATACCATAGAAGACATAGCTTCACCAGAAATTCTTTTCTCACGGCGTATTTCCATAAAAGCTCCTCTTCCTCGCTATACAAAACACAGATAGAAAAAAGACCGGAAACCCCGGTCTAGAATACAAAATTTCCCTGTTCAAAGACGGCTACCTCGCACCCGTCTTCACAAACTCCGGTTATTTTCATGTCCGGACTGCCAAACATGAAATCCACGTGGGTCATGGAATGATTGGCCCCTGCTTCCTTTAGCTGATCCTCACTCATATCGACACCACCTGCAACATTCATCGGATACGCATCTCCCAAAGCTAGGTGACAGGAGGCATTTTCATCAAACAGCGTATTCAGAAACAGAATACCGCTCTTACTGATTGGAGATTCGTAAGGCACCAGAGCAACCTCACCTAGATAACAGCTTCCCTCATCGAAATGAACGAGCGAGGACAGTGTGTCATATCCCTTCTCGGCGCCAAAATCAATAACCTTTCCATCCTGAAAGAGAAACCAGAAATCCTCAATCAGCGTTCCGTTATAATCCAGCGGCTTTGTGGCAAACACCTTGCCATTTACCCCGGTTTTCTTCGGCATCGTAAAAATTTCCTCCGTTGGCATGTTTGGATTAAACTCTACACCGGCTACTGTTTTTTCACTTCCTCCGGCCCACAGGTGATTTTTAACAAGCTCTACCCATAAATCCGTACCCCCTGCATTTTCAAAATGCAGCTTCTGGAAGCGATGCGTATTTAAGATCTGCTCCCTGCGTGCAAAATTTTCCTGCAGATCGATCCATTCCTGAATTGGATCATTCTCTGCCTCAACATGTACAGCACTGAGGATTCGATCCCACAGTTCCTCTACAGCAGCCTCTTCGCCCTCGAATTCAGGGAAAACCAGATTCGCCCATTCCCTATTCGGAGCCGCGACGATGCACCACTGTGTTTTATTCATCATGGTATATGACTGCAGTTCTTTTCCCGCCTTCGCCATGGCCAGACGTGCCTTGCTGATTTTTTCAGCATCCGCATCCTTTAAAATGCCGGGAATATCACTGATGATATGCAGAATGCAGGCTCCTTCTTTCATATAATCCAGTTTGCAGTCGATCTGCCAGGGCCGTACTGTACACAGGGTTTCCTCGTCCTGATACTGATAATGCTGCTTGGAAACGTAATCATCCTTATAGAAAACGAGTACCTCCTTTGCCCCTGCCTGATATGCTTCTTCCACACAGGCGCGTGTCATCTCCAGCGCTTCCACGGAGGTATTGATAATCAGCGTCTGTCCCTTTTGCAGGTTAACACCCTTGCGCACCGCAAGCTTTGCATATTTCTGTAAACGTGCATCCATTTTCCTACTCCTTTACGTATGCCATCGGCAGCATAGCTGCACCAATAATCCCCGGTTCATCCAGCTCAGCCTCCATAAACACCACAGTCTGCATTCCCTTATGAATCATATTACGGAAATAATTCTCCATCTTATCGAAGAATACATCCTTGCCCTTCATAACACCGCCACCAACGACAAAGACCTCCGGATCCACAACGTGCGCAATCTGGGAAAACATCACTGCCAGATCATACGCCACCGCATCACAGATTTCCAATGCCTTGGCATTTCCCTTGCGCGCCAGATCAAACACATCACCGGCATGCTGAACAGCATCTTCACCAAACGCCGCTTTTCCCTTACGGGTAATCGCCGTACCGCTTGCTTCATTTTCTACGGCTCCGACATTCAGATAATTCACCTTCTCACGGTTTCTGTCAATAATCAGATTGGCAATTTCCCCGGCATGTCCGTTTCTTCCGGCGATCACCTTCTGATTGACAACCAGAGCACCGCCAATGCCCGTGGAGATCGTAACATAGTAAACGATATCTTTTCCTTTTCCAGCCCCCTGCAGTGCCTCTCCCATACCGGCAACATTCACATCATTATCCAGGAATGTCGGTACGTGGAAATGCTCTTCAATTCTGGAGGCGATTGGATACCCCTCAAATCCCGGCAGATTGGTAGCCAGAATCATCTTGCCGTTTTTCGTGTCTACAGGACCCGGCACACCCATGCCAATACCGGCAACTGCTTCATATCCTTCAATACGTTCGATCATGGATATGATTTTACTAACTACCTGCTCCACACCTTTGCCGATTTCAGTAGGTTCCTTTACAATTTGCAGGATGGCACCTGTTTCATCAACTTTTGCCACTCTGACGTTTGTACCGCCCAAATCAACACCAATATACGTTTTCATAAAAAAGCTCCTCCTTTAAGACTTGTCTATATTGTATCATATCTGAAGGAGCTTTTCCTTAAAT
Source organism: [Clostridium] innocuum (assembly GCA_012317185.1). NCBI lineage: Bacteria > Bacillati > Bacillota > Clostridia > Eubacteriales > Clostridiaceae > Clostridium > [Clostridium] innocuum. Next base: position 2,379,162 of record CP048838.1, read on the forward strand.
ATAACAAATTTCTCAGCGTGCACTGCTCTCCTTCACATATGTTTTTTCGTAATGAAAAAACGGCATGCGGACACTGCCGGAGGTTATGATCTGATAAATTCGCAAATCATCCTTCACCCCCCTGTTTTCAATACGGACATCGTAATTTGCCGCATGTGTCAGCTGATCGATAACTGCAGGCGAAAAATCACTGCTTTCCAGTTCATGAACAACTCCGTAATGAAAATCATTGAGCTTGGCAATCTGCATCTGCGCTGACATCACGTTGATAAACAAAACACAAACAAAGGTTAGAAATATCATTGATAATGCACTTGTGATACTAATTTTCATAATACCTCCTTAATCCACCAACACCTGAATGTGCTTCACACTCTTCATTCCCAGGGAATTACGGACGACACATCGAACCGTATACACTCCCTTTTTCATCGGGTTTACCTGCCCGTAAAATTCCAGCTTTTCACTGATATCACCATCCATATGGTCAATCGCCCTCACATGATCCCTGATCTGATAGCTGCTGCCCTGCGGTATGCGCTGATTCTGTGCAAGTATCTGTGGAAAGGAATGCTCCAGCAGCATCTGATTGATGTGCAGCTGCGTATTCTCCATCTGTTTACTTTCCTGTTCCATATAGGTCTTTGCACTCAGGCTCCATCCCCCGAATGCGGAAAAAACGACCGTAATGATCAGAATCGTAACCCAGACGGGTACGCTGATTCTGACTGCATTTTCCATTAGAACAGCCTCTCCAGCAGTCTGCTGATGACATCCGTGTACATTGCAAGAGACAGCATTGCCATAACAGAAAAAGCACAAATCAGTTCTACCATCAGTTCCACACTTTCTTTTACTGTCGTATCCATACTAAACTCCCAGCAGCGGCATGGACGTAAACAGATAATAGAATACCGTAAGCATGGCACTTGCACAAAGCAGCATCACTACGACCTCAACAGCCGTTTCTGTCGCATGTTCCATCAGCTCATGATCAGCTGGGATAAAATCAAAGATACAAAAAACATATACATACAGGGAACACTCATCATGATCATTGTCAGCGTATCGGCTGTAAAGAGCTCGCTGCGATAACGTCGCTCGCGCTTATCCCTTTCAATCCTCGAAAGGGCTTTTGTAAGTGCTGCTATCTCATATTTCAATTTATCCTTCGAAAGACTGCGATATTCATACAGCTTCATCATGATATCCCGAAATCCATCGATTTCATACATGGATAGAAAATTTAGATAAGCGTCTTTATCGGAATGATCCAGCGTAATCTGCTGTATGAAGCACTCCAGATCCGGTTTGAGAATTTCCGGTGCAGAAGCATAGGAGAGTGAGATTGCATTATAAATATTGTTTTCTCCAATCAATGCATATAACGTGTTAACCCAAAGAATGATGGCATCACTGATCTGTCTGCAGCGCTGATTGTGTCGAAGCCTGAGCCACAGCCAGGGCAGCTTATAGCCGCCATAGGTAAAGCCTACGGCACAAACTATGCAGACAGGAAGCGAAGAGCGTTTTATAACCGTCAGCAGCACCCCTATCGGTCCCATAAAAAGCATGAAAGCAAAGCGTATGAGCGAATAACGCCATTCCTCTTTATGTTCAAGCAGATAGCCGTATCGCGTCGTATCATGTGTCATCCATTGCATAACCTGATTCATTTATTCATCCCTCCTCAGCCATTTCTTATTCACCAGCGACATATAAACCACCAGAAACAAAAGCATCAGTATCTCAAGCTCAAGAAATGTAAAAAGCTGATACTGCGCATTTTCAATAATGCCTGCCTGCACCTGCGCATCCTGATAGGCAAGTACGGAGTATACACTGATGGCAAAGGAAAGTACCGTCATGAGGAAAAACATATATTTGGCAGATTTTTTCTTTTTCTGAAACATAAGCATGCTGTTTTTCCAGCCATCGTAATCAATCAAATCCAAATTGTAATAGACAGAATCCCCACCCTGCTTCTCTCCGGTTATGAGCAGTGAGTGCAGTCGCTTCAAATAGGTATTTTCGTAGGACTCCTCTATGTAGCCAAGTGCTTTGGCATACTCTCCGCTGTCTTCGATTTCCATAACTGCACGATGAATGCACACGGACATTTGCGAATCATCCGCAAACAGATTGCAGGTTTCCTTCAGCGCTGTATTTAACTTTCCGTATACCTTGAAATACATGCGCATTCCTTCAAAGTAATGACAGTATTCCTCAAAGCGTTTTTTCTCACTTTGATAGATAAAATAAGAGGAGATCACTGCCGGTAGCAGCAGCATTAACGTTGCGATTACCACACATGTATACAGCAGCTGCAGCCTTTGCATATAACAGATTGCCCCCACACATAAACAGGCACCGCCGATGGTAAGCAAAAGATCCCTTTTGGAATAAGCACAGCCATAGGTTTCTATCAGCGGCTTCTTTGTAAAGCTATAGGTTTTCAATACCTTCCCTCCAATCCAGCTGAATATTCTGATTTGCAAAATACTTTTTAAAATACTCCGGCATCGCATATCGAATTGCCTGTTCCTCTCTTTGTTCATAGAGAAGACATTTCTGCGGTACTCTGTCTGCATCATTCCAAAACAGAGCAATCTGTCCGATATAACGGCGCAGCCTTCCGTTTCGCATGACTCTGCAGGGGGTGATGCATACCTGAATATAGTCGTGTATGGTAGAAAGCAGATGATGATCATTCTTGTTTGAAGAAAGCTGTATCATGCGCTGCGGCATTAACAGAGCATCCTTTACATGCAGCGTTGCCGTTACTCTTGCCGAACTGCTAAGCACCAGAAAAAGATCATCCACAGCCTCATCACGAACCTCCTGAAAGCAGACATAATCTGCATTGTCACGCAGAATACACGAGGTTGCCGCAGTATATGACATGATATCATTTATGATATACTGTCGGATATTGCGCTGCGGATACAATTCGAGCATGCGCATTTCATCAATGTCACTAAGCAGAACGATACTCGCCTGATCATCACACATACTCAGCATTGTTTTCATCAGCTGTGTTTTTCCGGTTCCTACCTCACCTCCGAAAATCACGCTCATCCTTGCAATTACACAGGCCCGCAGAAAATCAAATATCGCAGAGCTGCAGTATTTCGTTTTTTTCGCCGTCTTTGGCGTAATCACGAGCTCTATCGGATTTTTCCTTATGCTCAATGTAAAACCGGATGTGGAGAAGGAACGATGTGTCGCATGTATGCGCAAGCCATCTATCTCACCATCCAGCTTCGGATGCTCATAATTAAACTGGTCATTGATTGCGCCGGAATTGCAGAGTCTATTCAACAGCTGCTCCAGATAGCCAGGCTCCAAAAGTGCTGCTCTGCTTTTTCCTTTGTGCACATGTGTTGTATAAACTGTTTTTCCGTTACTGTCAATGTCCGTAATCATAGCATCATTTACAAATGGCTGCAGAATTCCAAAATCAAATGCCATATTAGCTGCCTGCTCCGGTCGAATTGAATAGGTTATTTGTCTGCTCTACGGTTTTATCAGAAACACTTTTTGAGTATTCCTTGCTTGTAGCGATAAAGATACTTCCAACAACGAGTGCCAGTACAACAAGAACAGCTATTTTAGGTGCATTTTCCATTTTCATTTATCCTTTCCGTGGGGTTGCCACAAAAAAAGCACATTACTATGTGCACGCTTTTTGACAGGAAGACATAACCTGCATATGATCAGGGGAGATCATATGCTTCAATAATCATAGTTTTTCGCAGCCTGCGCTGATCTCTGACTCCATTCATATGAACAAAGTCTGCGGTCAGCTCTACATCCAGTAATCCATACCTGCTGATATCCATAATTCGCAGGGTGTAATCCGTATCCGAATTGATATTGGATGCAAATTCACGCAAAAGCTCAGCCTCCATGCCGGATTCATCCACTGCATACATTTTATGGATTCCTACCGCCTTTAGCGAGTTTCGCATACTGATTTCTGCGGCATCCTCCATCTCACTTTTTCTCTGTGATATGGAATTGATATCCATCACAAGCAGAATAGAGACAGAAAAGCAAATCAACAAAATACTATATTTGATAACGGATTTCATACTCACCTCCTAAGATATGAAAATTCTTCCAGAAATGCCTTGTTCTCCTGCGTTGAATACCCGTGCGCTGCATTGAACCTGCGGATTTTCGCAATATCCTCTGCCGTGAGATGCCAGGTGCACTCTGCCTGCGCTGAGGTTTTCTGCAGGGACTGTGTCAGCCTTTGAAATTGTGTTGTCGCTCTCCAATAGCTGTCCGGATGCAGTGTCTGAATATGGCTGGCGGATATTGAGCGAATATATTTTCTGGAGCGATCCTCTTGTGCACGTTTATCCAGAACGATAACCTTGATATTTTTTTCGGAACGATTTCCTGCGCTGTCTTTTACTTCATAGGTTAACTCATAGGTTCCCTGCTTTTTCAGATTCGTCGTATCTTTGAGAACTGTCAGCCGTGCGCTGATATCACCATCCTCCTTATCCTGTGCCTTCGCCCGTTCCAGGCGTATCCGCTGCCATTCCTGCACCGTATACAAGTCCTCAAAGATATGGATATCCTGTGCAGTGATTACCGGTTCCTCATCCCAATAGGCATACAGCGTCATAGAGTTCTTTATAGGCTGCCGGAAGTCGTACCTCACACCTGCAGCCGTATACCAGCCCATAAATTTATTATTCTTTTTTACTGGATCAGCTGGCGTACCTGCTTTATCTCCATAAGTGATGGTCTGAGATGCAACAAAAGAGCCTCCATTGGAATCAAAGGTAACAGTGAAGGTCCGTATTTTGTAGGAGGCAGTAATGGTTCTGTTTCCCGTAACATTGGTATAATCGCCCTTCCATCCCTGAAAAATATATCCTTCTCTGGTCGGCGAGGACGGCGGAGATGCATTTCCGCCATGTGAAACCGCTTGTGTTTTCAACACACGCCCATCCCAATCCAAAAAATTCACAGTATAGGTGTTGGTAGCATATTGGGCTGTTATCACCAAATCCTCACGGACATTTTGAAAGGGCTTGTCCCATCCGGTAAACGTCTTATCTGTTTTATTGGATACCTTCGGAGCTGTTGCGCTCTTATACCTCTCCACTGTTTGTGTCTTCAATACCGTACCGTCATCATCAAGAAATTTGACCGAATAGGATGGCAGAGGAATATTGATGGATTTGGTCACATTCACAACGGTTAATGCTCCGTCCTTAATATCACGAAGCTCAACGACATGTGTTCCTGATTTTATGGTTACTGTTTTTTCTCCGCACAGCTGTGTTTTGTTTGCTATATGCTTATCAATCCAGCTGGAAAAGGTTGCAACCTTTTTATTATCGAGGAAAACACCGACAGGTACTTTTTGATAAATATAGGAACCAGCACTTCCCTTATGTGTTATGTAATATCGAAACCGGTATTTCATTGTCATAGCATCATCGTCAAAGCCAACTAATTCATGAGTTATTGTTTCAAAAAAACTCCCATTATTCCATGATCCGATTTTTGTAAAACCTACAACCTTTTCCTTATTACTCAAAGGCTTAAATGCCTGTGTGGTTAATGCTCCTGCACTTACATAAACCGGCTCTATCATAGGGAATATTACAAATATAAAAAGAAATAACAGTACTGAAAAACGGAATGATTTCTTCATTTCTTGTTCCCTCCTTTCAAATTAAAAAAGCTAGAATTCTAGCTTTTTTAATTATTTAAAGAAATCTACAGTCCAAGGTGTTGTTCCATCACCAGCATTAGCATAGTTACCATCAAATGGTTGTCCTATTTCCATATAATATCCATACCACGGACTGCCTTCTAACTTTACCTGTTCATTCGCCCATGCATATGCCTCATCAAATGTTGCAAAAACACGTCCACTGTTGCCTAATAAATTAGATGGAAAATTATCAACTGTCATAACAGGAAGTTTTTCCTCCGGCGGATACACAGGCTCCTTCTCCGCAGCATTACCGCTTGTTGCTTGCGATGAATCCGGCTTTGGATTCGCATCCTTCGGTTTATCACTGCTCTGGTTACCTGATGTAGAAGATGATGCCTGGCTCTGTTCAGGCTGCTGCACTTTTGTTTCTGTATCTGTTTTATCTGCACCCTTACTTTCTGAAGCCTTTTCACTCTTTTTGTTATCCTTCTTTTTCTCTTTCTTTTTTGTATCCTTTTTTGCTGCTTTTCCCGTATCGATGGAAACCTCTGCGGAAGCATGCTCCTGCTTTAACCCTGATTTCTCCTTACCATCGCTTGTAAACTGCACAAGCAGACTGTTTTTCTCTGACAGATTGCCGCTGCTATCCTTAACCTGCACATCGAAAACGACTTCTTTATCAGACTCTGGAATCCACTTGAGTCCAGCGAACGATTGAAACTTCTTATCATAGTTATCCGTGATAACGGCATTATCGCGAATGGCATCATTCACTTTATCAAGATTTGAACCCAGCTTGAAAATCAAACGCTTCTTTTTCCATTTCAGAATCGGCCTTTCTTTGTCAACAACCTTCACCTTCAGCTTATAATCCTCATTTCCGTAAGCAATGGTGATTGAATAAGTTCCCAGCTTTTGAATATCCAGATTCCCGCTTTTTACCGTCACCTTATCTGTCTTGTCAACGGAATCAAAAAAGCAGGACGCAGACAAATCCAGTTCCTTATGCACAGGTATTTCAATCTCCCCGCTTTTTAATACCGGCGTGGATGAACAGCCCATAAGCAACAGTGTCGTCAGCAAGCCTGCTGAAAAAAAACTCTTCTTCATATCTTCTTCCTCCATTTCATTCCCACGTAATCATTATACTATAGATTTCATGAGACGCAATACCGCTTTTATTCTTACAACCTCCTTTCAAAAAAAAGAAACACGACAGGCTCATGTTTCCTTCAATTCTTTACATTAGTATAATACCATGAAACACCGTGCAGTTCCCACGCAAATTTCAGGCAAAAAACACGCAGCTGCAACGCAAAAAAAGAGCATGATCACTCATGCCCGGTATTCTTCTTATTTTACTTCAATAATCTTCATTGTGTTGGTAGCACCATTTCCTACCGGATATCCGGCAACGATAATGATGGTTTCACCAACCTTGATTCCCATTTCCTTCGCGATCGCTCTAGCCAGCTCACACTCATTGTTCTGATTATTTGCGACCTCAGAAAGTACTGTCGTAACACCCCAGTTCATAGCAAGAGAGCGCTGCGTTTTTTCATCAAAGGTAACGGCGATAACCGGTGCTTCCGGACGGAATTTTGAAATTCTTCTTGCTGTGGTACCACTCTGTGTAAACGCGATAACAGCCGCAACATCCAGTGCCATAGCCGTATCCGCTACTGAAATAGCAATCGCATCATTCTTTGTTCTCTGGCTCGTCTTGATGCTTGCCTTCAAACGGTCTCTGAACGGAATGGTCGGCTCCATCGCCTTCGCAATACGATCCATTGTCTGTACAGCCTCGATTGGATACAGACCTGCAGCAGATTCCCCGCTCAGCATGATTGCATCTGTTCCATCCAGCACGGCGTTGGCAACATCACTCGCCTCTGCACGCGTCGGTCTTGGATTTCCCTGCATAGACTCCAGCATATGCGTAGCAGTAACAACAGGTTTTCCCATGGCATTTGCTGTTTTGATGATTTTCTTCTGATAGATTGGTACCAGCTCAAAGGAAACATCAACACCAAGGTCACCACGAGCTACCATGACACCATCCGCTACCTCCAGAATTTCTTCCAGATTGTCGAAGCCTTCCTGATTTTCAATCTTCGGAATGATCTGGATATCCGGTTTTCCTTCTTCTCTTAAAATCTTACGGATTGCCAGAATATCTTCTTTTCTTCTTGTGAAGGATGCAGCGATATAATCCACGCCCATCTGGCATCCGAAACGGATATCTGCGTCATCCTTCGGAGAGATGAACGGCATACTCAGCTTCACACCAGGCAGGTTACAGCCCTTCTTGCTCTTCAGCTGTCCCGGGTTCTCAATACGGCACTTCAGTTCGCCTTCCCTCTTTTCCAGAATGGTCAGACGCATTTTCCCATCATCAATCAGAATGGTTCCGCCAACTTCAACATCGTCGAAGATTTCCGGACACTGAATGTGAAATTTCTCGTGTGTTCCTAATATTTTTTCACGAACGATGGTAACCATATCGCCCTTCTCGTACGTTTCCACGCCGTTCTCAAATTCGCCCAGACGTACCTCCGGTCCCTTTGTATCCAGCAGAATTGCGATATTTTTTCCTGTTTCCTTAACGACCTCACGGATATTCCTGATACGGTTTCCGTGTTCTTCAAAATCTCCGTGGGAGAAATTCAAACGGATGATGTTCATTCCGTTTTCGACGAGCTTCGTCATCATTTCCTTGCTTTCGGAAGCAGGGCCAATCGTACAAATAATCTTAGTTTTTCTGTTTGCTAACATGTTAATTTCCTTTCCTAATCACCTAATAAAAACTGCGAGAAGCAACCTTCTATACCAGTCTGTCGAATAAATTCTGCAATCTCTTGCGGGATTCTCTTGGCATATTCAACGCCTCTTCGATCGGTACCGATACAATCTGGTTGTCCTTAATGCTGACACACTGGCCTCCTACACCCTGCATCAGCAGGTCCACCGCTTTTTCTCCCATACGGGATGCCAATACTCGATCTGTCGGTGTCGGTGATCCTCCACGCTGAACGTGGCCAAGCACCGTGGCTCTACCTGAAAATCCAGTATTTAAACTTACCTTTTTGGCAAATTGGTGAACATCTGTAATTTTTTCTGAAATGACTACAATCGCATGACGTTTTTTCTTGATTAAATCAAAATCACGCAGTCTCTCCAGCACTTCACCTTCCTCGAAGCCTGTAGAGGATGTAATGACAATTTCAGCACCGCATGCAATTCCTGACCAGATCGCCAGGTCCCCGCAGCGGTTTCCCATAACTTCCACAATCGAACAGCGATGGTGTGAGCTTGATGTATCTCTCAGCTTATCGACTGCCTCTACGATTGTCGTCAGAGCTGTATCAAACCCTATCGTAAAGTCTGTACATGTGATGTCGTTATCAATGGTACCCGGCAATCCGATACAGTTGATTCCCATCTCCGTCAGTGCCAGTGCACCACGGTAAGAACCATCACCACCAATGACTACGATAGCCTCAATTCCACGTTTTTTTAACTGCTGAACTGCTTTATTACGCACTTCAATATCCTTAAATTCGGGAAGTCGGGCAGACCCTAGAATCGTTCCGCCGCGGTCGATGATTTCACCGACGCTGGCTTTTGTCAAAGGCTCAATATAGCCTTCCACCATTCCTTTGTATCCATCGTAAATACCAAAGACTTCGATTCCACTGTTGAGTGCAACCCTTGTGACGGCGCGAATTGCAGCATTCATTCCAGGTGCATCTCCACCGGAAGTAAGAACACCAATACGTTTTACCATAAAAATTCCTCCATTCACGGTTACTATGATACCATTATATTACAATTTTTACTAGCATTATTTTCGTCTTGTTTCGCCTTTTATAAATATTTCACAAGACAAGGCACGGATGCGTTCCAGCAGCCGCTCAGCCGCTACCGGCTCACTGCTTTTACTTGCTGCCGCACACAGGCGCTGCTTCAGCTCCTCCATGGAATAATTGCTCGTAAATATTGTCAGGCGCCGTTTTTCCATACGGGCATCCATCAACGGAAGCAGAATGTCATCCCGGCTCCAGGCCGTAACACTCTCACCGCCGATATCATCAAACACGACAACCTCTGCGTTGCGGATACTGCGAAGCCTTGCCTCCATGGCATCCGGCTCGTGAAACAAAAGCTTCAAATCGGAAATCAGCTTGGGGACATTGACGAACGCCACACGTTTTTCCTGCTTGGCATAATAATTGCACATGCCGGCCGCCAGCCAGCTTTTCCCGGCTCCGGGCTTTCCCCATAAGTATAAACCCTTTTGCGGATGTTCATTCATTAACAGGTCAATAACCTTCGCAACTGCTGTCTTATATTCAACAGCCTCATGTTGCAGGCTCAGGCACGTAACATCCACCAGCAGATAATCCTCCAGCATATCCATCTGCTTATAGAAGCAGCGATGTGCATACTGCTTCTGCTGTTCCTTATAGTATGTACAATGCGATATCTGATTCATCAGCATTCCATCCAGATACAGATCGACGCGTGTCCCCTTTTCCGGCTGTCGGCAGAAATCTAATCCGTGACAGCCTTCACACTTATCCATCACAGCTGTCCAGTCTGCAAATTTCCCACTGTGCTTCCACACAAAGTCCTCGTCGCAGCCATTGCGTTTCAGCCAGGCAAGCACATGGTCGTTTTTCATCAGCCGCGCAACAAGCGCCTCTTTCTTTTTTTTCTGTTCCTCGCTCAGTGTAAATGCAAATGATAATTTCTCCATTTACTCACCTCTCAGTTTCTTCATCTTCTGCAGCAGCTCATCTTCATCAAAATCTTCCACATCCACCTTGATTTCCTCCTGATTGTGATACCAGGACGGCAGCTCTTTTTTCTGAACCGGCTTGCGGCGACTTCCCTTTTCTTCCGTCTCGCGTTGAATATGCGCCAGCGCTTTTTCACTCGTATCGATTTCCAGACGCACCCAGGTGCTTGCCACCTTTTCAACGTATGCCTTCGGAAACTGCTGATTTTTCATTTTCAGCACGTACTCAATCAATACGTTGACAACCTCCGGCTTCATTTTGAAATCGGAAATCAGCGCTTCAATCAGATACTTGTCGCTGCGGCTGACCTCCACGCCATGCTGCAGGTTCTGCAGAAAGCGAACCGGTGGAAGACGATAGGGATCTTTGTTTTCCTCGGCATGAAATTCCGACTTACAGCTGCGCACCTTTTTTTTCAGCTGTTCCACGTTAAGCGTATTGGTTTTCAAATCCATGCTCTGGGAAACCAGCTTGCGCATGGTAATCTCATCGATGCCGTGAATCGTCGCTAGCTCTCCGATGATCCGCAGATTCTTCTCATTGCGGGCAGAGGAGGGAAATACCATCTGCGGCAGACCGGTTAAAAACCGATCATAATTGAAGCTTAAAGGGATATCGTTGTGATGCAGAAGATCCTGCTGTGGCTTCAGCTTGCGGAAATCCTCCTCCTGCACATCCTGCCAGTCCTCCTTCAGAATATTCACAAAGGGAATGGTGATTTCCTGATACGCTGACTTATCCTCACAGGGCTTGGCGAAGCTCAGCTTGTTGAACTCATATACATCCTTCCCCATTTCCTTCAGGTACAGACGCCCGAACACCTCATGTCTGAGAAATTCATTGCCGTCCTTGGGCATGAACACCTGATACAGATAGCTGTTTTTCGCAGCATCATAAAAGGTTTTCACCAACAGATACTGCTCCAGCACATGCCGGCTTTTCTCCATGGCTTCCATGCTCAGCCTACTGATAGTCTGAATCAGAATATGATTGCGAATCTTCTGATTTCTCGTACCGATGCTGACCAGCGTATGATACAGTGCCGCTGCATCGCTGCCGATCAGGGGAACATACAGCATAGTAAAGGAAGCATAGCGCTCCGCTGTCATTTCGCCCTGTACCTCAATACGGCATTTATCCTCTTTTCTGTTCACACGCTCACCTCAACTGCCTCTTCATGTTCAGTATATCACAAATCTGTCTTTTCAGACTTGCCGAATCGCTGTTATTGTAAAAAACGACATCTGCACGCTTTATTTTTTCCTGCTGCGGCAGCTGAAGCCGTAAGCGGCGCAGCGCTTCCTCTTTGGAAATATGGCGATACAGCTTCAGACGGGATAACAGCAGCTCCTCATCACAGGCCACTACCCAGACCTCATCAAAGGCATCCTCCCAGTGTACCTCAAAGAGCAGCGGCACCTCCACAACGACAATAGACTCCTTTGCATGTAATGCAAGCTCTTCAAAAATACGTTTCTTTATCAGTGGATGCAAAATCCCCTCTGCCTGTCTTTTTTTCTCAGGATCGCAAAAGATCAGATCACTCATCCGCTGGTGCATGATATTGCCCTCGTCATTCAGAATATCGGTTCCAAACATCTGAATCAGCGCTGTATAGCCTTCCTCATGCTTTTGCAGCAGCTGTGCATTCACGGCATCACAATCCAGCACGGTAATGCCCTCCTCCTGCAATATTCGAATCACACTCGATTTTCCGGCTCCCATAACTCCGGTCAGTCCAATTGTTCTCATCTTCTTCGCTGGCATGTCGGACAGAAACAGGTTCCCCGTGTTGCGACGACAATCTTTTTGATCGTCGTCCCGCAAACCGGACATGCCTCTCCTTTCTTTGCATGTACCTTCAGCTTCAGCTGAAAGCGGCCATCCACACCAAGCTGGGAGGTATATGAGCGAATCGTCGTTCCTCCGGCACGTATTGCACCGTTTAGGATTCGACGGATATGATAGATCAGCTCCTCAAAGTCCTTTTTCCGCAAATGATTGATCATCGTTTCCGGATGCATATGCATGGCAAAGCAGATTTCGTCCGCATAAATATTACCAATACCGGCGATATAGCGCTGATCCAGCAGCACAGCCTTCAGCGCGGTCTTTTTCTTATGCAGCGTGTGGTACATCCACTCTGCCGTAATACGTTCATCAAAGGCATCATATCCGATATTTTTAAAGCACGGATAGGATGAAACATCCGCACGCTTCTCATACAGATACATCTTGCCGAATTTCCTTGTATCGTGATAGCGCAGCTGCCGTCCGTCACTTAGCTGCAGAATCACATGAACATGCTTATCATAGGGCTCCTGCGGCTGCTGCACATAGAACTTCCCCTCCATCCGCATATGGCAGATCCATTCCATATCCCCCAGGTCAAAACGCATATACTTTCCATGGCGGTAATATCCCTGTATCGTCTTTCCAACGATATCCCTGCAGAAGGTGGCTGCATCCGGATAGCCTATAATATTATTCCAGAACACCTCACAGCCGGTAATCATCACACGATCCAGCTGATGCTCCAATGTTCTGACAACTGTTTCTACCTCTGGAAGCTCCGGCATATCATCACCTACTTTGCATCATACCAGGTCCTGCCGATATTCGCCTCGGCAATCAGCGGTACACGCAGCTTCATCGCATGCTGCATGCCCTCCTCGACAATGGTTCTCATCTGTTCCAGTTCATCTTCCCAGACATCAAAAATCAATTCATCGTGAATCTGCAGAATCATACGGGATTTCACCTGTTCCTCCTGCATTTTCTTATATATATGAATCATGGCGAGCTTGATCAAATCGGCAGCACTTCCCTGAATCGGTGCATTCATAGCCGCGCGCTTTCCGAATTCCCGCATCATATAGTTCTTATCACTGATTTCCTTGATATAACGGCGACGGTTGAATAGCGTTTTCACATACCCATGCTCCTCACAGAATGCTATCGTCGTATCCATAAAGCTTTTGATATTCGGATAGGATGCAAAATACTTATCAATAAAGGCATGTGCCTCCTTGCGGGTAATACCCAGCTGTTCACTCAGTCCAAAATCACTCTGTCCGTAAACAATACCGAAGTTTACTGTTTTCGCACTTCTGCGCATATTGGCATCCACGGCATCGTGTTCCACATCAAATATCTGCATTGCCGTTTTTGTATGAATATCAATGCCATGGTTAAAGGCATCGATCATCACCTCTTCATCGGCCATATGTGCCAGCATACGCAGCTCAATCTGGGAGTAATCTGCAGACAGCAGCACATGTCCCGCACTTGCAACAAATGCCTTGCGAATCTCCTTTCCCTCCTCATCCCGCACGGAAATATTCTGCAGATTTGGTTCCGAGGAGGACAAACGCCCGGTTTGTGTCTGAATCTGATTGAAAATCGTATGAATCTTACCATCCTTCAAAACGTGTTTGCTTAAGCCAACCGCATAGGTGGAATAGATTTTCTGATACTTGCGATGCTCCAGCAGAAGCGGAATAATTGGATGCTGGGATGCCAGCTTTTCCAGTACATCCGCAGCGGTGCTGCGCTTCTTTCCTGCCTTTAAGCCAAGCTCATCATACAGAATACCGGCGAGCTGCTTCGGAGAATTGATATTGAATTCCATACCGGCAATCTCGTATATCTTTGCACTCAGGGCATCGATTTTATCACTGGTCGCCTTTGCGATTTCATCCAGCGTGGAAAGGCTGGTAACAACCCCTTCCTTTTCCATCGCGTACAGCACATGCGTCAGCGGCATTTCAATGGTAGTAAACAGCTCCTTCATTTCCATTTCCCGTAACGCTGTATCCAGTTTGGCAACCAGATCCTGTAAATAATCGGCCTGCGCCATGGCATAGCGGGCAGCCTCGTCACTGTCCACCAGCTTTCCCTTGCCCTTTTTACCGAATACATCATCCTTTAACAGACTGCGGTCAAACTGATACTTCTCCGCCAGCTTATCGTAATCTGACAGCGTTCCATCCACCAGGAATGCCGCAATCATGACATCGAATGTAACATCCGCAAAGGGAATGTTGTTTTTATGCAGGGCGTGATAGAAGTTTTTCGCATCATATACCGCCTTGCCGTTTTCTTCTTTCAGCCATTCCAGAAATGCTGTATCCTGCAAGGCGTCTGACAGCTCTATGTACTCGGTGCGATCCTGCAGACTGATGGCAAAGCCATACAGCTGTGCATCATAATAGCTTTCATTATCCACATTGGCATACACCAGTGCCCCATCCTGTAAAAGATCAGGCGAAATCTGCTTCACAATCGTGCGGCTGCCTTCCTTTTTCACCTCTCTGGTATCCATGGTTTCCTTTACAAAGCTCTTCATTTCATATTTCACAAAGAAATCGTGCAGTTCTTCCCCCGGCTCCTTCAGCATCATATCCGCAAAGGGGAGCGGGATTTCGGCATCCACCTTGATCGTCGCAAGATACTTGGATAAAAATGCCTTTTCCTTATCCGTTTCCAGCTTTTCCTTCAGCTTGCCCTTGATTTCATCGATATGTGCATACACATTATCCACGGTTTCATATTCACTTAAAAGCTTGAGTGCCGTCTTTTCACCGATGCCCTTCACGCCCGGTATGTTATCCGCGGTATCTCCCATCAGTGCCTTCAGATCAATAATCTGTGAGGGTACGATTCCCATGCTTTCCCTCAGCTTTGCCTCATCCATGACTTCCATTTCCGTGATACCCTTTTTCATCAGATAGACATCCGTTGTCGGATCAATCAGCTGCAGCAGGTCACGGTCACTGGATAAGATATGTATTTCCACATCCGGATATTTCTTTGCCATACTTCCGATGATATCATCCGCCTCAATACCCTCGCATTCATAGCGCTTCATGCCATAGGCATCCAGAAATTCACGGGCAATCGGAAATTGTACGATCAGCTCCTGATCCAGTTCTTTTCTGGTTCCCTTATATTCGGTATACGTCTCATGCCGAAAGGTCGGCTTGCCTGCATCCCATGCGACCAGCACCGCATCCGGCTCCACCATGGACAGCGCCTTGTTGATCATCGTAATAAAGCCATATACTGCATTGGTCGGCACACCATTGCTCGTTTTCATCATTCTTCCATATACTGTCGCGTAGTATGCACGAAACAGCATGGAATTTCCATCAATCAGTAAAAGTTTTTTCATTGGGGGTTCCTCCATACGTTCTTATTTTACCACAGTTTTCGCTTCTTAGAAGAAGGATGCCTGATAAATTATCCAACTCAAAAGAAAAAGGTCCGGTTATGACCTTTAGGATGCTATCGATTCCAGTGCTTTTAGGTTATCGTACATAATTGTCAGATAATCCTTGCTGGCCTTTTTATCTTCGCTTGAAATGCTGGAGAGATTGTTCAAATTCACAGGTATCAGTGCCAGCTCATCAATCAGCTGCTGCTGCAGCTTCTCCATATCCTCACTCAGATTCTGTTCAATTGCTATATATCGCACATGATCGCTTTTAATACGCTTTTTCATAGCTGCCAGCTGATCGCTTGTCGGAAGTGCTCCGTATTTGGACAAGGTTACCGGATATACCTTAATACCATAGGATTTCTGCCAGTTTCCAAAGGATGGCGTCATAGAAACAAAGCTGATGTTCATCTTGCCGTCCGGGATAGCCTGAAAGTCTGCCTCCAGCCGGGCCAGATCCAATTCCAGAGCATCGTAGTTCTCATCGAAAATGTCCTTATACTGCGGATACTTCTGTACCAGATAGTCACGAATATCACTCGCCATGCTGGTCATCGCTACCGGATCCATCCAAAGCATGGGGTCTGCATCATAGGTATCCAGATTGGCAAATTCCTCTCCTTCGTAATACGGGCCTTCCGTTCCTGCCGTAATGCCGTCAATCGTTGTTGAGGTATAGCGTTCAAATTTATAAATTGCACTTTTGGTCGCAAGATCCACCATATCCACTCCGGTATCCCGGATATCGTCCACATACAAATCCATATACGGCTCCAAACCACCGATATAAAACAGGGCATCGCTGTCCTTCAATATATCCTGAAAGCTGGATTTGATCTGCGCACGCTGAATCATCGTATTTTCTGTTATATTGCTCACGGTTACATCATCACCGCCGATTCTTTCCACCAGATACTGTACAGGATATACGGTTGTGGCAATGCTTGGATTTTTCTCTTCACAGCCGCTGACAAGAAACAGCGCCAGAACAGATACAAGAAATAGTTTTACCTTCATAGATCCTGCCTCCCTTTCGTTCCATTATACCATTACATGCCCCTGTGGTACAATAGTCTTTACAGCACCTGCCATAAGGGTACCGCATACCCTTTGAGTATATCACATTTCTTTACGGACGCCTACTGTTTTTCTCGCTGCCGAAGCGCTGCGTGAGCCAGTCTTTCTCATCAATCCAGCCTCTGCCGTACTTTATGATATTCCTTCGACCGCGGTATAAATCGAAGGATTCATTCAGGATCGGATCATAAGCTACCGGATGCAGCCTGCGATAATGAAAAAACTGCAGCTGTGTCAGAGGAAGCGAGCGCCAGGACAGGAAAATCTGCAGAATCAGAAAGATCAGTACGATGACAGCACTCACTCCCTGCAGCAAATGAAAGTAAAAAACAGCTGTGATGGAAATAAGGGAGCAAATAAGGGTTGCATATTCCGCTGTACGAAAGCGTAAAAAGCAGTGAAAAAAAGTCTGCATAAGCCGTCCTCCGTCCAGCGGATAGATCGGCAGCAGATTAAACAGCAGAATGGAAGCATTGATCGTATGCAGATAGGATGCAAAGGATGGTGACAGGATCCCCTTTGCCACACAGAATTGAAACAGGGATGGAAACAGAACATGCATCAGCGGGCCTGCGGAAATAATGAGAATTTCCTTCACCAAAGAGCCGTGACCAATATGCGTTATGGTTGCCGCCAGTCCGAAGGGGTATATATTGATTCGTTCAATCGGGTAATGAAAGAGAATGGCACATAACATATGTGCCATCTCATGAATGGTAAGCATGATAAAGATCCATCCGATCAGACGGGCTACAGGCAGATACGGCAGCATCAGCAGATACGGCAGCCAAAGCAGAGATATCCGTATCCGCAGCTTATGAAAATGCATCGCTCACCTTGATTTTCTCATTATCCTTCAATGCGTTGATGGTTACATAGCTGTCAGCCGTCCCCAGAACAGCCTCCTTGAGAATGCGGTCATCCTGCTTTACCTTGACCTCATTGAGATTTCCATAGGTTACCACTGCACCATTGTCCTGCTTTACGGTGACGCTGCTTTTTTTATCCGCCTGCTTCTGCACATGAAGCACGACACCGGCATATCCGCTGCGTGCCTGATTGGTACCGTTGGAATAATGATCGTCCTTCAGCAGTGTATACACCGGTGATGTGGAAACCGGTTCCTCCTTCAGTGAAAACCAGTTTTCAAAGGGCAGCCAGCTTCCCAGATCCTCCAGATGGAACTGCTGTATCACGGCAGGCATTTTTACCAGATTCAGCTTCTGATTGAGCAGCAGAGCCAGTACGACAACACAGATGCACATCATGAGCATGACCGCATGATAGATCATACGAAACAGGATGAACGGACGCTGCTTCTGTTCCTGCGCCCCTGCTCCGTCAAATCTTCGGCCTCTGATTCGTTTTCTAACTCTTCTTAAATCGTCCATATCATCCCTCCTGCTAACACTATATGCGCACGCTGCTGGAAATAGAAGTGCCGCAGCCGCTTTCCAGTCTGTGCTTTTGCACGTGCTGTATAGCGAAATGGAACTGGTATGAGGATGCTGAGATTATTCAGGCAGAAAATCAGGAACACAGAGGCATAACACGCAAATGCCGTTGGCCGCACCTTCCCGCATCTATCTTTCCCACAAGATAAAAAAGCCTGCCAGTGCATACTGACAGGTCTATGGTTATATGTATATTGCGTACCCTTATTTCTGTAATGCCTGCAGGCACTTCACCGCTTACTTTTTATACGTCCGGCTCCACAGCATTATCGTACAGCCTGCGGTCCGTTTTCTGCTCATAAACCTCGATAGCGGTTTTAATGGCGATCGCTGCAGGTACACTCACCATGATGCCAACAGCTCCCATGATGACACCCCCTGCGAACACAGCGAATAAGGTAATCAGCGGGCCCATGGCACTGCGCTTTTCATGAACCAGAGGCGAGATGACATAGGCATCCACATTGGATAAGATCATGATACCGATAATCAAAGCCACGATGTTACTCGGCGGCAGCGTCAGTGCTGTGATGATACCGATGCTGTTGGCAATCGTACCACCCAGGTAGGGAATGATGACACCAAACGATGTCAGCAGGCCGATAATCAGCCAGTCCTGATGTCCGATCATAAAATAAAAGGCAGAGTATTCAATAAATTTAATCAGCATCAGAATAATCAAGGATTTCAGATATACAGTGACATTCTGATCGATTTCATGCAGATATATATCACTGTTTTTGAAAAACAGGTGAACAAATTTCCGCAGACCGCGCTTGATGCGCTCAAAGTCAAACAGCATATAGATTGCAATGATGATAGAGAACAGAACGTTCGTAACGACATTCAAAACCGTATTCATCAGTCCCGGCAGACTGGATACCAGCTGCGGAACCCAGTCATCATAGGATTGCAGGATATTGACAATATTATTGGTGATGCTGTTTACCAGTGAGAAATCCTTCATATTTCCGAGAGTCTTGATCTTATTGGAAATCCAGACAACACCGTCAATCATGCTGGTCATAAATTCATTGATTTTATCATACAGTACCGGCATCAGCATAACAAGCATCACGATTAGAAACACCAGTACGCACACCCATATGGCAATGATGGAAAAATTCTTCGGTATCCCCTTCTTTTCCAGAAATTCCACAAGAGGATGCATCACATATGCAAGGACAAAGCCGATGATAAACGGCTGCAGAATGGATCGCAGCATCCGGTACCAGCTTCCCCATACAACCTGTGTCTTAATCAGCAGGAACAGAATCAGTAACACGCAGATCACCTTGCACAGGGTATAAATAGAAAACCTCTGATCTATTTTTTTCAGAAATCTTTTTAACATAACACCACCATACTTTCACTTTTCTATTCTACCATGCCGAAGGAAAAAAAACCAGCGAAGCATGCTTGAACAAATTCTGAGGATATTGCCTCACTGCCGTGCATTGTGACATATGATGATGTTTCTGCCGAAACTGCTTTGCCATCCAGCGATGCGTATACCGGATATCCTCGGCTTCAGAATTCCTTGCAGAATGCATAAGGCTTCTGACTCACCTTGCTATGCAAGTCAGAAGCCTCTATAAGCCTCAGCAGACAACCGTTCATCCAAACAGCTTCTGCAAAAATTTCCTTTCACGATATTTCGGCAGCGGACAGCGCTGTCCCAGCATACGGCGGACAATGCTGTCAAAGCAGCTGTAGGTCTGCGTTTCCCGCTGCAATACGATCGGCTTGCCATGATTGTTGGAGCGCATCATATTCTCATCATCGAATACGTAGCCGAGAAAATCGATGGACAGCCACTGCTTCGCCTCCTCCAGCGAAACGCTGATACCCCGATCCATATGATGTACGTTCATGCGGTTGACGATAAAGGAAATATGCTCCATTCCCTCCTTCATCAGAATACCGATGATACGGTCTGCATCCTGCAATGCCGTCACATCAAGTGTCGTTACGACAATTGCTCTGCTCACACAGGCAATCGAATGTATAAAGCCGCTTTCGATTCCTGCCGGTGTATCCAGCAGTATGTAATCAAACTGGTTTTTCAGCTCCTCTACGACGATTTTTAAATCCTCACCGTGGAAATACTGTATATGTATCGTTTTGCATGCCGGAAGCAGGTACAGATTATCCTGACGCTTATCACGAATCATCGCATTTGCCAGGGTACAGCGCCCCTCCATCACATCCTTTAAATCATAGATTACACGGTTTTCCAACCCCAGCATAACATCCAGGTTTTTCAAGCCCAAATCCACATCGATCAGACAAACCCTGTAGCCCTTCTGCGCCAGGACCATGCCCATATTGATACAGACGCTGCTTTTTCCAACGCCGCCTTTTCCGGAAGTAATTGCTATTGCCTCTCCCACATTCTCTCCTCCTTATATTCCTTCATTTCCAAATGTCTGTTCTCATAATAGACTTTGCAGGGCGCAAAGGATGTCATATTTTGGAAATGAGTATCACATATCCGCACATTTCCATCGATATGCGAAGCCGCCAGCACGCAATCCTCATGCAGTAAATCCACACTGCCCTGCACACTGCCCAGTACATACAGCGATTCACTGCTTGTCACGAAGGCCTGCTTACGGATATTGCCCAGCAAAAGCAGCGGCTCATGAAAGCGGTAGTGCTCTCCACCCCGCAGCTCCTGTTCCAGAATGCGCCTTGACTTTTCCTGCGGCAGCTCATTGATGCCGGCAATCAGGGTGTGACAATCTGCACAAAGCTGAAACAGCTCCTGCAGATGCTGCGGCTTCAAGCCTTCGATATGAAAAAAAGCCTCAAAATACTGTCCGTTCTTATTCTGACAGAATTTGAGTCTTTCCTTCAGCTGCTGGAAAAACGCAGATGCATCATCATACTGCGCATAAATGTGATAGGTATCGTTTATTCCTTTGATTTTAATCTGAACCATTCGACCTTCTCCCCTTTTCGTATACGGAGTGCTTTCATTTCCAGATAGTCGTCCTTGATACGAATGAGGAATACAATAACCATGACAAGAATCGCATTAGCGAGCAAGGTCATTAGCTCATAACGCTCCGCCCACAGCATCAGCGACATACTGGTAATTCTTTGAAAGTTCATATAGCAGTATATCAGAAGATCCTTGACGAAAATTGTCACAATACAGAGAACCAGCGATTCAATCAGCGTCTCCGTCATATGCTTGCTCCACAGCTGCAGCAGACACGCTATGACGGTATAAATAATCGCATAGAGCAGAAACGTGTTCGCAAAACAGAAATCGTAAATCATACCGCAGCCAAAAGCGAACAGGCAGGAATCCAGAAAACTGAATTTACGAATTGTCAGCACCATGGCACAGAAGCCAAGATTCGGTATGAACAGCAGATCGTTAATCAGATAGCTGTTGGGAAAAATCACGGTAAGTATTTCATCGATCAGAAAGCAGATGATGACAAAGACGATATGCGCCATGCCTACTCATCTCCCTTTTCAACGATGACACTAACAACTGAGAACGTCTGAAAATCATCAATTGGCCGAACATAGATGGTCTGTCCGGTCTGATTGGAGAGCGCCTGCACACTGTCCACGGTGCCGATCAGCAGTCCGCTTGGATAGCCGCCGCCCTTGCCGCTTGTGACGACCTGCATTCCCTTTTTGATTTCACTGCTGTCATCAAACAGCAAAACGATATAGCAGCCGCGCTTGACATCATAGCTCTGCAAAACACCCAGAGAGCTTTTCTTTTCATCCAGCAGAATCTTAATGGATGCTGAATTCAGCTTATCTTCACTGGTCAGCAGCTTGACAACGCTGGTATGAGCGGAAACACTCTTGATCTTTCCAACCATGCCATTCGTACTTTCTACTGCCATACCGGCCTTAATGCCTTCCTTGCTGCCCTTATCAATGGTAATCTCATTGTTCCAGGTAGCCTGATCACGCAGAATAACCTTCGCCCATGTCCGTTTATATGTATCATCACTCGTTTTGATGCCCAATGCTTCCTCAAGCTCTGCATTTTTTTGTTTCTCATTGACATACTTTGCCTTGTAGGAAGGATTTTTGCTCAGCTCATAGCGCAGCCGGTCATTTTCCTCATTCACGCTCCATAGGTTTGCAAAATCACTGAACAGATTTTTTACGGTTTCTGTCGGATAATCAATCAGTGCATATTTCAGCATCGTGACTACATCATAGCCGATATTGCTTGTTACAGAGCCGCTCATACTCCTTAAAAGGATACCTATCATCACAAAGAACGCGATAACGCCTAAGATTATTTTTTGAAAACGATTCAATTTTGACATGCTCTCACCTATTTCTTCATGTTTCCCATATATTATATAGGGGAAAGAAAAATAGTTCAATGACAATCTGGTTTTTGTCAAAATCTTAAGAAAACTTTAGGAAAGTCCCGGCTGCAGCAGTCCCTTCTGTGCGAAGCTGAAATATGTATTGCGGCTGACAATAATATGATCCATCAGTGGAATCGCCGTCATGACGCCGCACTCCTCAATACTTCTGGTCAAAGAGATATCCGCCGAGGATGGCTGCGGATCACCGGACGGATGGTTGTGGACACATAGGATTTTCGCACAGCCAAGCTGCATCGCTTCCCGAAAGATTTCCCTGGGATGCACACTCGCATTGGTCAGGGTGCCGACAAACATCACGCGGCTGCTGATCAGCTGATTTTTCTGATTGAGGAACAATACGAGAAAATGCTCCTGCTGTTCAAAGCCGATCTGCTGATTGACCCATTCCAGAATATCCTGCGGATGATGGATGCCCGGTGCATGCAGCACCTCATCAAAGGCGATTCTGCGTCCCAGCTCAAATGCCGCCAGAAGAGAAATGGCTTTCGCCTCCTTGATTCCCGACAGTCCCATCAGCTCCTGCATATTCGCCTTTCCCAAATCCCCCATGGAGCTCCAGTGCCTCAGCACCTCATCTGCCAGCTCCAGTGCGGACATGGAACGCGTGCCGCTGCGTAATACCAGAGCCAGCAGCTCCCGATTGGAAAGCGCCGCTATTCCGTGCTGCAGCGCCTTTTCTCTTGGACGCTCCTCCTTGTTTAATTCCTTTACTTTCATTTTCCAATCCTTTCCAGTGCCTTGTCATATGCCTGCTCATCAATTAGTTTGACCACATCGGAATTCTCTACGGTAACATCTTTCGGAATGTAGCTGTATTTCAACGCTTTCAGCTTCTGCTGAACCTGCTGACTTTCCTTTTCATCACTGCTTACACCGCAGACGACAGCCGTCAGCTTATCCTGCTTCATCGTATAGCTTTTCAGACCTTCCTTTTCCAGCTTTTCCTGCATATCCTGCACACTCTGTGCCTTTTCATATAATCCCACCTGATTCATATACAGCGTTCGCTTATCATCATTCGCTTTTCCCAGCGTAAAGGAAAACAGCACATAATACATCAGACAGAATACCACGGAAAACAGAATACCGAACAGCATAATCAGCCGTTTATTTTCCACATGCATCACCTCACCCTAACCATATGCATCCCGCATTTGACACATACCTCATTCGACAGGAAAGGATAAAACACCTCCTTACACTATATCTATACGATTTAAAATCGGGAAACTCCTAAAAAATCCGCTAATTCATGTAAATCTTTCTATTATTTCCAATCACAGATGTCAAAAAAGCAGAAAGCTGTGGTACAATTACGCATATGGAGGTACCGATATGAAAAAATGGATTGCACTGCTTGCACTGATGTGTCTTTGTACTGTATCCGGCTGTACAAAAAAAGAAACACCACGGTCCCCTGCGGAAACGACGGCAGCCTTTTTAAACGGCATTCAAAATCAGGACAGTGATGCGGTAAAAGCTTCCAGTGACTGGAAGGATTTCAATATAAAAGCATTTTCAGTCGATGACAGTGATTATATGGATTCTGTTGACAAAAAGCTGCAGAAGCAGACATATGAGAAAATGATGTATTTTGAGCATAAGGAAGGCAAGGAAACCATCCAGGACAATCAGGCAACTGTCACAGTGAAAATCAAGCAGTACGATTTCTCAAAAACTCTGAAATCCGGTATGGAGCAGGCGGAGAAGAAGGTACAGGAGCTTAGCAAAAAGGATGTCAGCGATGCGGAAACCGAAGCAGCCATCGCAACCGTTCTCTTTAAAAGTCTGCAGAAAACAGATGTCATGAAAACTACGGATGTCCAGATACAGCTGAAGAAAACAGAGGATGTCTGGATGGTGAGCAGTGATAATGCGCAGCTGGAAAAGCTGTTGAGTGCAAATCTCAATCTGATGCAGGAGCAGTAACGGACAGGAGCCCTGAGAAGCTTCTGTTTTTTATTTGAAGCAGACCTCTTCCGGGTTGCCAAAGCCATTCGCACAAACGATAAGCGCTAATATGCAGATTAATAAATATGAAGGAATCTGCATACCGCTGTATAGATTCTCTATCAGTATGTAGATTTCGAATGCATACATAGTACAAAATGGAGGTAGTATTAAGCAGCATCACAATACCGTATACTTAAGAACATCACTTCTCCCTGTTCGAACAGTCATCACGCATCGCTCAGGGATACGATAGAGGATACTCCTTTATGTATGAGATTACTGCCAGACGGTATTTTTTTCCTTATCAAAGCTATACTTATAATAAAACGGGCGAACAGCAGCTTTGAATAAACAAAAAAATAGGAAATTATACAATTTATTGTTGACATTTCTTTGAAAATAAGTAAAATAATAGAGGTAACCTTGGAGAGTTGGCCGAGCGGTTTAAGGCACCATCTTGGAAAGGTGGCGTAGTGAAAGCTACCGTGAGTTCGAATCTCATGCTCTCCGCCATTGATAATATACGTCCCATACGGGACGTTTTTTGTTTATGCTTACGCTGACTGAAAATCAGGGTAAAAGATACTTATGCAAAACACAGGCATGCTGTTATCAGAAAACAAGATAATCATATCGAATTATGTTCTGCACAGCATACAAAAAAATGAATAACCGGCACAGTAACTATAAACAAGGTATCAGGCAAAAGCACTGCTACGCTTTTTCGATAGTTAAGAAGTGTCATGTAACACTCCTTTCCAAAAAAAAGCGATTACTATCTGATGACGAATCGCTGATAACCTAATATAATTTCTTAATTTTGTATACTACATCCTTATATTGTATGACGAAACGAAATCATAGGAATGAATGTTAGGTGATGATGACTCATTAACAACGTTCCAGAGAATAGAAGCAGCCTTCCATTTGTCGTGAATCGAGCATTTCTTTGATCCTGGCAAAATCTTTTGAAAATTTATTCCATTCACAAACTGAATGATCATATTTTGCATCATCTGAATTGTTATAATAATTTTTTAAATTATATCACTTTCCAATACCTGTAAACGATTTTCAAACTTAGACCTGATCTTCTATTTCCTGTGTGCCCTGGCGCTGTGAGTTCCGGTTTTTGGTTTCCTTGATCTATATACACAATGAATTTCAGCTTGATAATCGACATCAGGAACTCTTTCTTGAATGTGAATTGCATGCATGAAAAGAGGAAAGCAAACAGATTCCCTGCATAAGCAGTATCATACTTTTTCTAAATTGTTCACCTGAATCAAATGCATAGCAGCCCTATTAAACAGCAGCATGAGCTGCCGGTATCAAAAAGATCAGTAACACATTTCCTCCGGTCTTTCCGCATAGCTGCAGGGGACGATGCGTATATGCTTTGCCATGCAAATTTCACGAAATGCCTCACTCAGTCTTCCGCTGCTTCCCCGCACACTGAGCACATCCCTTGCATCATCCTCCACATACATATGCTGCAGGGCAAGCAGCATCGCCAGCTTGTTATAGGTATGCTGCAGGGAATATCCCGGCTTCATCTGCATATGATGAATATTATCAAAGCCGCTCACTCCGTCAAACAAACGGGAGGTGATCAATGCATACATCATTTCATAATAGCGCCGGTATAAAAATGCCGCATTGTATTTGTCCCAGAGCATCTCCTTTGACTGCGGGTCCCAGGAATATGCAATATTGTCAATAAAGCGAATACATCCCACAAAGCAATCATAGGAATAGGCCGCCTTCATCTGAGATAAAAGTATTTCATGCTGTGTAAAATAATCGACACAGATACCAAATTTCACAGGGATTGGAAACGATTCCCTGCGCATCGCATCTATGAACGCATGATAGTCCATAATGGAACAGATATTCTGTGCCTGATACCATTCCTGCTGGCAGGGATATGTCGCCCTAACCTCTTTATATAAGGAAGCGCACTCAAGAAACATACTGGAAGGCTCCAGAATCACCAGCTGTGACAGCTTTGTTTTCTGCGCCTGCTCCACAAAAGCATCCAGCACATCCTTGCGATAATTCCCCTTTAATGTAATATGTCCATCCATACATTCCCTCCTGGTTTTTATGAAAAAACTCAGTCCGCCTGAGTTCTAATAACGAATTTTCTTAATTCTTCCAAAGCCGATGGTTCCCGGTCCAGTATGTGACATGATGACAGACTTGAAAATCCGCTGTTCAACCGGTTGTCCGCACGCCTCCTCCAATGCTGCCTTCAGCTCATCACTGACCTTTCGATTATAGGCATCAATGATCATCCAGTCATATTCCTTTGGATCGATATCCTTTAAAACAACCTCGATCCCCTCTTTATAAGCTTTTTTCAGGGTTCGCACCTTGTCAACCAGATCAATCGCCCCATGCTCCACCTTCAGCAATGGCTGTATCTTCAATAATCCTGCCAGCGCTGCGGCAGCAGGCGAAATGCGTCCGCCGTTTTTTAATGCGGTCAGAGTTTCCGGAATCAGAATAGCAAACAGCTCACCCTCCTGCTCAATCTTTTCCTTTGCCTGTACACACGTATATCCTTTTTCAAACATATCGCGAGCGGTTAACAGCATATGAACAACCGGATAACACACGAAATCAGAATTCAAAACAAACACGCGATTTTGATACGGTGATTGTTCCGCTATCCCCATCGCAACACGGCAGGTGCCGGATAAGGCCTTTGTCAGCGGTATGTAAAATATTTCATCGTAGCTTTCCAGCAGTTCATCCCACATACGGGTCATCGTACCGATGATCGGCTGTGCCGTTTTAACACTCTTATTCTGACCAAGTGCCTCGATAATATCCTGATCGGAAATTGTTTCTTCCTCGATAAATTCTTTTCCATTTATGGTAATGGGCATCCGTAAAACATGTATCCCAAGCTTTACAGCCTCTTCTTTGGTAATATCTGCGCTGGAATCACACATCAACGCTATTTTTTTCATGGAATCACTCCTTAAAAGGCATTATAACATTTCTACAAAAAAATTCAATAAAAGTATTTACAAAACATAATGAATAGGCTATAATATAACTCGCCTGATAAAATGTCAGGAACGCTATGGCGATTGTGGTGAAGTGGTTAACACAACGGATTGTGGCTCCGTCATTCGTGGGTTCGATTCCCATCAGTCGCCCCATAGAAAACAATCAGGAAGTCAATTGACTTCTTTTTTTATTTATAGGCAGTTGATTACCCCATGATAATGAAGACACAGGCAGACTATGTGAAGATAAGTGCCGGATTCGCAAATAGCTGTTAATCCATCCACAAGCGTGTATCGCAGGCAGCACATACGTAGAAATTCTTTTCACAGAAAAGATTCATACTTTTACAGAAAACGTGTTACAATAAATATAAATAAAAGGAGGCATTTTTTATGAATACCATCAGTGAGGATATTAAGAAAATCATGCTGGCAGGCATTGGTGCCGTTGCCACTACAGCAGAAAAATCAAAGGACGTAATTGATGCTCTTGTGAAAAAAGGTGAATTAACAGTTGAACAGGGTAAAATTCTGAATGAGGAGCTGAAGCATGACCTTCGGGAAAAGCTGAGAACTCCGGCTGATACGGAAAGCATCCGCAAGGATTTGGAAAAGGTCAGCAGGGACGACCTTGCAATGCTGAAGGCCCATATTGAAGAACTCGAAAAAGGCATGGAGAATGAGCAATCCGAATGAAGTGAAAACGCTGAGCAGTAAACGCCGGCTTGCTCAGATTCTGGGAATTCTGAAAAAGCATCATATCACAAAGGGAGTTGATCCGGTTAAGTTTCGGGAAATTCTGGAAGATCTGGGTCCTACCTTCGTTAAAATCGGACAGATCATGGCAAGCCGGCAGGATATGTTCAGTGAACGCTATTGCAAGGAGCTTGTCAAGCTGCGGGATAATGTCGCACCTTTGCCCTTTGCAGATGTACAGCGCGTCATAGAGGAAGAATACGGCTGTCCCATGCAGGAGGTATTCTCCAGCTTTGAGCGTATACCGCTGGGTTCCGCTTCCATTGCGCAGGTGCATAAGGCCTCTTTGCTCGATGGAAGAGAAATCGTTGTCAAGGTGCAGCGTCCTTACATCTATGAGATGATGGAACGGGATATTTCCTTGATTCGTAGAGCTGGAAAGCTGCTGCGTCTGAGTGAGGTGCTGGGGAGCGTCATCGATATCAATATCGTAATGGATGAATTCTGGTTTACTGCAAAGCAGGAAATGGATTTTCTGAATGAGGCGCGCTTTGCCATGGAATTTGCCCGGAATCATCAGTCTATCACCTATATCGGTGCGCCGCTGATTGAGCAGGCCTACACGACCAGCCGGGTGCTGGTCATGGAATACATTGACGGCATTGTCATTGACGATCGCAAAACACTGGAGGAAGGCGGCTATGACCTTCGGGAAATTGCCTCCAAGCTGGCAGAGAACTACATCAAGCAGATCGTGGACGACGGCTTTTTCCACGCTGACCCGCATCCTGGAAATCTTCGCATACGGGATGGAAAGATCATCTGGATTGATTTTGGCATGATGGGAACCCTGCAGCGCAGCGACAAGGACCTTATGAAAAAGGCAGTGCAGGCCATTGGCAGCAATGATACCGAGCTGATGGTCGATGTCATCCTGACGCTGGGAGTTCACGACGGCCGGATTGATTACACACTGTTTTATGATGATATGGAAATCTTCATGAAGAAATATATCCATATGGACCTGAATGAAATCAATCTGGGGGATGCGATTCAGGAGGTCTTTACCATTGCACACAAGCACCGTATATCCATGCCGAAAGGCATCAGCATGCTGGCAAGAGGACTTGTAACCATGGAAAGCACCATGACGCTGCTGGATCCGAAGACGAATATCATTCAGATAGCGGCAGCCCATGTCAGCGAGCATATATTCAAAAAGCTGGATGCCAAAAAGGAAGCGGTAAATGCGGGAAGAAAGCTCTATGAGGCCGGAAAGCGCACACTCGATATCCCCATACAGTTCAGTGAGCTCATGCGGATGATCACCAAGGGACGCATCAAGCTGAATCTGGAAATCATGGATTCCAGCGTACCCTTAAAAACCATCAATCACATGGTCAATAAGCTGGTTGTCGGAATCGTATCCTGCGGCCTGCTCATGGCAAGCTCCCTGATCTGCACAACCGACATGACGCCCAAGGTGCTCGGTATACCCGCCATTGGGTTTATCGGCTATATGACCGCCGTATTTTTGGGCATGTGGCTGCTGTATACCGTGTTAAAGGACAAACGCCGGTAAGCATAAAAAAGCTGTACAGGAATCGGATTTTACACAATCGTGAATACATAAAAAAAGAGAATTCCACACTATTGTATATTATCAATAGCATTCGAATTCTCTTTTTTGCAAGCACCCCAAAGTAAGAAAGAACACAGGAATTGTGACAGACTTTACTTTGATAGTATGCGACAGCTTATCGCCAAAGCTGTTTTTCAGATTTCCTTACTTTATACCAAAACTGCCTCTTTCATGACCTTTCCAATAGCGTCGTGAATAACCAGATCCGCTCTATGATCCATCGCAGTCTCCTCTTTGTTAATCAATATCAGCTTTGATCCCCGAAAATATTGAAGCAGCCCGGCTGCCGGATACACCACAAGGGAGGTTCCTCCGACAATGAGCACATCTGCCTGTGAAAGGAAAAGGATCGCCTCCTCCATGACCTGCATATCCAGACTTTCTCCATACAATACAACCTCCGGCTTCAGGATGCCGTTACAGCTCGGACACCGCGGCACCTGCTTCTTCTGCTTCAGCATTTCCTGCAGATCATACTCTGCACGGCAACGCTGGCAGCGATTGCGGTGTATGCTGCCATGAAGCTCCAAAACCTTTTGATTGCCGGCCTTCTGATGCAGACCATCAATATTCTGCGTGATAACTGCCTTTAATTTTCCCATTTCCTCCAGCTTTGCTAACGCCAGATGCGCATCGTTTGGCTGTGCCCGCTCATAGACCATTTCATGGAAATAAAAATCATAAAACTGCTCGGGATGTTCATGAAAGAACTCACTGCTGATCATCGTTTCTGCACGATACGGATAGGTCTTCTTACTGTAAATACCGCTCTGTGATCGAAAATCCGGAATATTACTTTCCGTACTGACACCCGCACCACCGAAAAAAACGATATTGTCACTCTGTGTCAGTATTTTTTTTAGTTCATCATACATATGCTTCACACCTTTCTGATCTGTACATGACTGCCTTCTCTGCTCTTCTCCACCAGAATACCGGCCGGTATATTTTCCTTCAGCAATTCCACATGGGAAATAATGCCGACATAGCCGCGACTGCTGCTCATGATCTGCAATACAGCCAGTGCATCTGCTATGCTGTGCTCATCCAGCGTTCCAAAGCCCTCATCGATAAACATGGTGTCCAGCTGAATACCGCCGTTTCTTGCCTGTACAACGGCGGATAATGCCAGTGACAGCGCAAGCGAAACCAGGAATTTCTCACCGCCGCTCAGGGAAACGACACTGCGGGTATTGCAGGTAAAGCTGTCATATATGGATAGTTCAAGACCATATTTTCGTGTTCTGCCACTCGCCTCATCACTGCGGAAAATCTGATAGCGTCCATTATGAACAAGCTTTAGCAGCTGATTTGCCTGCTGCGTAATACTGCCGAGCATGATTCCCAGTACATATCGTTCAATCCCCATACCGTTATCACCACGCATGGCTCTGACGAAATGAGCCAGCTCTACAAATGCAGGCTCTTCAACATCCAGCTCCTTCTGAATTTGCGTGATGGAGGCCTGCACCTGTAAATACATCGTTTCATGTGTCGTAATATCCGCAAGCTTTAGTTGCAGCTGCTCCACCTCCTGCATCAGCTGCTCCTGCTGTGCCAGCAATGCCTCCAGATTCTGTTCTGCAATCGCAGCACAGCGCTGTTGAAGATCCTGTATCCTTGTTTTCAGCTGTTCCTTTTTCAGCGCATATTCCTGCATCTGCTGTTCCCGCTTTTGCAGATCCTCTTGCTTTAGCCCCTGCATTTCCTCCTCCTGAATCCTGTTCTGTGCCACCGCCTGCCAAGATATTTCTGCAGCCTGCAGTGCCTGCTTTGCCTGCTGCTCTTCCTTTTGTGCATGCTCATGATCCCGCTGCTGCTGTGCCAGGTTGATTTCCAGCTGTCGAAGCCTTGTTTCCTGCTTTACCACCAGTGCGACTGTGAGGTCGAGCTCCTGCTGCAGCTGTTGCAAACAGTCACTGAGCGTCTGCGGACTGCGCAGCTCACAGGGAATACTGTCCTGCAGTACTGTTCTCTGCTGATCGTTCAACAAAGCCTCCGTATGCAGCTCCTGCAGTTTTTGCTGCAGCTGCTGCAATGCGGCATCCTCCTCCTGCTGCTTCTGCTGTAATCGCTCCTGCTGCTGCAGAAGCTCATGAAGAAACAGGTTCAGCTGTTCAGCCTGCTGCTGTTTCTGCTGCAGTCTGGTAAATTCCGTCTGGGAAAACGGCTGCTGCAAAAGTGTCTGTATGGCTTTCTCATGCTCCTGCATAGCAGTAAGTCTCATTTGTATGGATAATCGCACATGCTCCAGCTGCTGCTGTATTCCCTGCACTGCTTCCTTTTCCTGATCCAAACGTTCCTGCAGCTGCTTTAGCTGCACAACATCCTGATACGCCGCCTTCGTTTCAGCGAGTGCGGGATGCGTCGTACTTCCACATACAGGACAGGGCTCATGCTCCTTTAATAAAGCCGCAAGCTGTACCGCACTGTTGTTCAGATAGGTACGCATTGCTTCATCATAGGCCTGCTGCAGCGGTATCAGCTGCTCTTCCCGCAGCTTTATCTGCAGAATCAGCTCTTTTTCTTCGGCTTCCTCAGCCTTCAGCTTACCGGAATGCTGGATTCTTTGCTGCTCATGGTAATCTGCCTGCCTCCATACCGCAAAGTGCTGCGCAGCATGCTCTAGTCCATCCAGTGTCAGCTGAGCTGTCTCTATTTTCTGTCGAAGCTGCTCCTTGTTGCTGTTCAGCTCGCTGCAATGCTTTTGTTTCTGCTCCACCAGCTGCTGCTGTTTATCCTGCAATTCCCGCAGAGCATTCTCTTTAACAAGCAGCTGCTGCAGCTGTTGAACCAGCGGGCGCAGCTCCTGTGCTTCATGCAGCTTCTGACGCAGATTCTGCTCCTGCCCCTTATACTCCTGCAGCTGCGTTTGCCATAGCGGGGCTGCCTGCTTCTGCTGGTTTAGAAGCTCATGCTGCTTCGCCACAGCATGCAGGTTATCGACGCGCTGTTTCCATATATTGCGGCATTGCTGCAATGTATTCCATTCCGGCAGCACCTTTATCAGCTCCTTCTGTCTTTCCAGATAAACATAGAGCTGCTTCATGTCTTCTTCCTGCTGCAGCAATCGCTCCCAGTCCAGCTCTGCCTGCTGCAAAAGTGTCAGCTGTTCTTTTCTCAGTCGTTGCTGTGCTGCTTCCTGCTTGATTTGCTCCAGCAACTCCTGCTTCTGCTTTACCTCCTGTTCCAGTATTCTGCGCGTGCTTCCGGCATGCTTCAGCCATACTGTGATTTCTTCAGGACTCTGCATTTCTATTCCGCTCAGCAATGCCTCCCTGCGCTGCTTTTTCATATCCAGCTGTTCCCGCTTCTGCTTCATGGTATCGCTGAGAGCCTGATTGATTCCGGTCCAGCGCTCCATCTGGAACAGTGTTTTCAATATTTCCTGCTTTTCTTCACTTTTGCTTGTTAAGAGCTGCTCGAATTTCCCCTGCGGCAGGATCATAACCTGTACAAACTGCGCATAACTCAAACCCAGCAGCTCCACCGCCTTTTCCTCAACATTTTTCAGTTTCGGATTTTCAAAGAAAGGTACAAATTCCCCATCGACTATTTCTCCGGCATCAATCTGCATCTGAGGAGTCAGCTCTTGATTGCGTTTTTTACGCATCGTAATCGTTCGCACAAACCGATAGGTTCGCTGATGAAGCTGAAATTGAAAATCAACGACGGTCGCATCCTGCACCTCGGCAAAACGGGAGCGCATACTATACAGATCCTCCCGTTGAGAACCGCTGCTTTTCCCATACAGCGCATAGGTCATCGCATCCAGCAGCATCGTCTTTCCGCTTCCTGTCTCCCCCTGTATGAGAAACAGATGCTGTTCGTCAAATACATGAAAATTGATGCACTGCTGTTTTACATAAGGACCAAAGGCCTGCAGCTTCAATATTTCAGGTCGCATACATTTCCTCTTTCTCCAGCTTTTGCTGTGCCTGTAAAAACAGCTGCCTCGCTGCTTCACTCAGCTCTTCCCCATAATAATCCTGAAAGAACTGCTGTACAATATCCAAATCGGATATCGTCTCCAAATCCTGTAATCGTATCGTGATATTCGTCTGTTCCTGCTCCATGCTTTTTCCACTCAGCTGCAGAAGATTCTCATAGCCCTGTCGAAAGTAATCCAGCATTTCATAGGATACCGGCAAATCCGTGACCTCAATTTTCACATAGGCATGATCCGGCACTGTATGCTTCAGCATTCTCTCCTTTAAATCCGCATAGCTTCCCTTGCATACCTGCAGTGGATGCAGAGGCTGAATATCCCGTTTTGTTACCGTATCCGTCTGACTGTCATAAATCAGCACACCCTTGGGCTGATCAGCCTCCGAAAAGGAATACGGCAACGGTGAGCCACTGTACCAAACACGCCCACCGGCATGCTGACGGCGGTGCAGATGTCCCATGGCCACATAGGAAAACCCGTCAAATATAGCGGAGGGAACCAGCTCCGCTCCACCCACATTCGCAAATCGGTCACTCTCGCATACCTCGGCATTTGCCAGAAAGCCATGCGCCATGGCAATCGGCCGATATGCATGGTCTGCCGTAGAAAGAATATCCGTACAAATACAGCTGAAAGCCTCCGCCTGTGAATGCACGTCCTTTTGGTAGACCTTTCTTACCTGCTCCACATGGAAATACGGAATCGGGTATATCATACAGTCATCCACCCGGATTCCCTTCACCTTTTCCTTCAGACTTCCGATGATATACAGCCCCATCCCCTCCAGCAGCCTTGACAGGGATGCCAGACGGGTTGCCGAATCATGATTGCCGGCAATTACAATCACCTTTTTTTTCAGCTCCATACACAGCATATACATGATATCATCATATAATTCAATCGCCTCTTTACTGGCCAGGATCGTATCATACACATCTCCCGCCACCAGCACGGCATCGATGCTTTCTTCCTCGATAATCGCTTTCAGCTGCTGCTTAAACCAGCGCTGATCCTCCATCAGCGTCACCTTATATAAATCCATTCCCAAATGCCAGTCTGCCGTATGTAATACTCTCATTCCTGTCCTCCTTACCTGAAAACAGGGCAGATTTATCTGCCCTACTCCGTTGCCTGTTCCACTGCTTTTCCTTTTTCTGCCAGAAAATCCTTACTGTATTGTATATCCTTAAAGGACCAGCGGACATCAAACTGCTGATAGGTGACCACTGCCTCCGGCCAGTTGATCTGATAGGTCGTTTCCGCATACACGCTGCCATCTCTGGTTTTGGTTTGTGTGCCGATATACTTAATTTCCCCGCTGACGATACTGGCATCGGTTATAAAGATGCTCGGCACATCGACAGGATGCACTTTATCATACTGATATTTCAGGGTTACCTCCGTGGCATTGCCAACCTGCCTTACGCTTTGCTCCATACTGATTACATAATTAACAAAAACCTTTGTCTTTTTTTCCACAGTCTTTCCATTTGATAAATTCAGAATCAGGCGAAGCACATTTTCTCCGGTTGCGTAATTGTATGCATCCTTTGAAATCTGATAGCTGCTGTAGTCCGATACATTGTCAACATACGTATTGTTGATGTACAATTCTACACTGTTGATTGTGGAAGAATGCTTTTCATAGCTCCAGGTGACATCGATATATCGCAAATCCTTTCGATATTCTCCTTCAAACTGCGTGATTTCCGCTGTTGTCTTTGCAGGTGCAGGCTCCGGTGTTGTCACCACCGGCTTCACCGGTTCCTGCTGCGCTTGCGTATTTACAAAGATATAGACGGATAAGGCAATGATAATCAACAGTATGACAGTCAGCAAGAAAACAAAGAAGCCGTTCTTTTTCAGATATGTCTTAATGTTTTTCATATGCCCTCCTTATGTACTCTCTATTATACTGTTTTCCATAGTAGAAAGCCACTGATTTTTGTCATATTCATGGGAAATCACATCATTTTACACAAAGAAAACACTTACAATTTCATTTCATCAGCAGGCAGAGAAAAGAAAAGATATAGAATACCGATAAAACCAGCATCTATATCTCTCTTCTTTTATTCGTTTACCGGTACCAGTGGTACAACGATCCCGTTATATTTCTCCTCGATAAACTTCTTTACATCTTCGGTATTCAGCACTGCAATCAAATCCTTGATTTTCTCATCATCCTTGTGAGCTGTCTGTACCGCAATGATATTGGCATAGGTCTGCGCAGCCTCACTATCCTTGGATTCCGTCACCAGCACCTTGTCACTGATTTTTGCATTCAGGGCATTGTTTCCGTTAACAACTGCAAAATCAA
The DNA here is from genome assembly GCA_012317185.1 of [Clostridium] innocuum. Taxonomy (NCBI): domain Bacteria; kingdom Bacillati; phylum Bacillota; class Clostridia; order Eubacteriales; family Clostridiaceae; genus Clostridium; species [Clostridium] innocuum. Next base: position 2,415,358 of record CP048838.1, read on the forward strand.
CATCCGGAAGACTTGTCGCACAGGTTTCTGCCTGCATTTCAATAATTTCCACCTTTTTATTATATGCTTCGATATCCTGCTTCGTCGCATCGACACCCTTGCCCTCTTTCAGAGTAATAATTCCGTTATCTGCCAGCAGCTTCAACGCACGTCCGCCATTGGTAGGGTCATTCGGTACGGAAATTTTCTGTCCGTCAGCAACCTCCTTTAATGATGTATGATTGTTGGAATAGATACCCAGCGGCTCAAAGTGTACCGCAAACACGCTTGTGAGTTTGTCTGAGACATTAGCCTTTTTTGCCCAGTCGACCAAATACGGCTTATGCTGGAAGAAATTCGCATCCAGCTCATCATCGACCAGTGCCTGATTCGGTTTTACATAATCTGTGAATTCTTCGATTTCAACCTTGTAGCCCTTTTTTTCCAGTGCCGGCTTCACATGCTTCAGAATTTCCGCATGCGGTGTTACACTCGCACCGATGCGAATCGTCTTGTCCTCTTTTTCACTTTTGGCATCATCGCCCTTTGCACCGCAGCCTGCCAGCAGTGCAATCGTACATAATCCAACTGCCAATGTTTTTAATTTCATGTTCTTTCCCTCATCTTTCTATATTGTTTTAATTTATGCGTTAGAGCCTGTGTATCTGCATACACACATCTGGCTCCGGATTATTTCTGTCGAATCTGTGAGCCGCACATTCGACAGATCCGGCAATTCTGCTTCAGCATGTGCTTCACAAGTGTCCCTCCCTTACCACATCAATGCGTGGTTTTACGAATCGCAAAATTTCCAATTCCCTGAATGAGTGAAGTGATCAGCAGCAGCACTGCAACACACACATAAATCACATCAAACTGGAAGGAATTATAGCCATAACGGATACAGAAGTCACCAAGTCCGCCGCCGCCAACGACTCCTACCATGGCGATATAGCCAATCAGCGTGATCAGCGTGATCGTTGTTGCACGGATAATGCCCGGTACACTTTCCTTCAGATATACGCGGAATATGATTTCCAGCGGAGAACAGCCCATTGCCTGACTCGCTTCGATCAGTCCGTTATCCACTTCGGATAACGCGCTTTCAATCTGTCTGGCCACAAAGGGGATGGCACCGACTGCCAGTGGAAGCATGGCCCCCCGCAATCCGATGGTCGTTCCAACAATGGCACGGGTCATTGGCGCTATCAGAAAAATCAGTACGATAAAGGGGATGGCCCGGAAGAAATCAATCACCTTTCCAATCAGGAAATAAAGAATTGCATTCTCCAGGATACCTTCCTTTTTGGTTACGACCATAATGACACCGAACAGGGTGCCGATCAACAAGGAAATCACTCCGACGATTCCCAGCATGATGAAGGTTTCCAGAATTGCTGTCCAGAAATCCGGCAGCTTATCCATGATATTCGGTATGAATTGATTCAAAAGCTCTAGCATGATTTCATCACCTCCACGCCTACTTCATGCGCCTTCAAATAGGCAAGTGCCTGATCGATATGTGCTTCCTCCCCGCTTAGGATAACAATCAAATCACCAAGCGGTGTATTTTTGATAATTTCCACATTTCCGAAAATGATGTTGGTATCCACCAGAAATTGTCTGGATATTTCCGAAATCAGCGCCTTGCTTGTGCTGACGGAATCATAGTTCAGCTTCACCAAGCGCTGTCCCTTTTCCAGTCTCGTCACACTGGCACCGGCATCGAGCATTTCCTGCACACGATGGGCATTACTGGTTGAAGCGATGAAATTGCGCGTTACCTCTGCCTGTGGCTTTGAGAAGATGTCGATAATGCTTCCCTCCTCCACAACATATCCGTTTTCCATAACCGCCACACGGTCACAGATTTCCTTGATAACGGCCATTTCATGCGTAATCAATACGATGGTGATTCCCAGCTCCTCATTCACCCTTTTCAACAGCTTTAAAATGCTTTTGGTCGTCTGCGGATCCAGTGCGCTTGTTGCTTCATCACACAGCAGCACCTTGGGATCATTCGCCAGTGCCCGCGCAATCGCCACGCGCTGCTTTTGTCCGCCGCTGAGCTGCGACGGGTAAGCATCGACCTTATCGCTGAGATCCACCAGCTCCAGCAATCTGCGAATTTTCTGATCCATCTCCGCCTTGCTTAATCCGCTTCCCTTTAATGGAAATGCGATATTCTGATAGACGGTACGGCTGCGCATCAGATTGAAATGCTGAAAAATCATACCGATCTTCTTGCGCATCGCTCTTAATTCTTTATCCTTCATTTTTGTGATATCCTGATCATCAATCACGACTGCTCCCCTGCTTGGACGCTCCAGCAGATTGATACAGCGTACCAGTGTTGATTTGCCGGCACCGCTGAAGCCGATAATTCCATAGATTTCCTTATCCTGTATCGTCAGTGTAACATCCTGCACGGCATGCACGTTCCCCGCCCTGCTGTCGAATGTCTTACTGACATGCTCTAATCTGATCATGTCCTCTTCCTCCTGTATTCTACATATAAAAAAGCCTTCATCCCATAGGACGAAAGCTGAATTTCGTGTTACCACCTAAGTTTATTCCCACCTCACAGTGGAAACCTCATCAAGTACGCTTTCCTGAAGGAAAGTTATACCCTATCGCTGTAACGGGCGAACACGTCGCAGCCTACCTTGTTCGACTGCGCGACTCCAAGACCATTTTCAGCAGTTCCTCTTTATTTCCTCTCACCAAACGGAAACTCTCTTTAAAAGCCTACGTGCCTACTCTTCTTTTCTACGTCATTGTTTATCTGCCCATTATGTTACTTTATTTTAATCAAATCGTCAAGTCTTTTTCTCTTTTTTTCTTTTTATGAAACTTTTTCCTGTAAATCAGCCGATTTTATATTTCAGCTTATAGGTCTTGCCTTCACTTTCATCATCAAAATACTCCGTATAGCTCAGCATGATTTTCTTCGCCGAGGAGGAGATGATAAACACCAGACAGCCACTGATTTCCTCCTGCGGCTTCAGGGCATATTCGTCCGGCAGCTGATTGCGGATTCCGAAATTATCCTCAGCCTCAAACGGCCCCTCATTATCAAAGGTTATCATGAAGTCATCCTTATACATTGTCAGGATCTCATTGGTTATATTTCGTATCGTCACATGCAGCATAAGAAATCTGGCACCGTCATCGACGATAAAATCCTTCAGCTCCTTTTCACACAGCTCGATCCGCTGCAGCTTGCATGTAAAAAAAATGGTCTGAAATTCATTGATCATCGCCTGATTCGGACAATAATCCGATGTCAGAAGAATATTATGCTTCTGTTGTTCATGTTGAATGATTTCCATAGTTTTCACCTCTCTACCATACTATATGACAGGAGTAAGGAAAACTGTCGAATTTCCTCATGAAATAAGAATATCCGGAAAGACGCGAATACCTTTTTTTATAACCTGTGCCAGGTATCGGTTGCCCAGCGTATGAAAGAGTGCATGGATATCCGTGTGAGCAAACAAAAGGATATCCGCCTGTGCATTTCTTTGGATATGTCCAAGCTCGCCTCGATCCAGTGCTCTTGCAGGCCATACAGTCAGTGCCTGCAGCAATGTCCATGCATCATAGACCTCCGCCATCCCCATGAGCTGTGCTGCACACAGCTGATCCTGAATCGCATAATTTCCGGCTGCGCTGATACAAAAGCGGCAAAGGCGCTTCTTGTTTTTTTGGAACAGGCTTGCATACGGATACATAACCGGTATGCACGCAGGGTTTGCATCCAGTATCTCAAAGCAGGGCTGTTCACGAAGGGCTGCTGCACCGCCACCCCTGCAGGCAAGTGTCAGCGTCCCGTTTCGCATATACGCCATACCCTCCTCCAGCTGTCTGCGCAGACCATCGCGTATAGAGGCTGTACTCAGCTGCGCCTCTACCTCTATAAAGCCAGGTACTGCAATATGACCTCTGCCATCCAGAATCCGGGTATCCTTATCCGCATATTCCCGCCAGCTGCCGCAGCCGACCGCCAGAATCCGCTCATGGTGGATGGCGATAAAGGCGTGCTGAAAAACAAGCGGATGCTTGTTGACCATATCCATCGTGTAGATCTTTTCCAGATTTATGATAAGCAGCGTAGCTCGTTTCTTCACGGACATCCCTCACATTGACTTCTTTTATTATACGTCAAAAAGCGTCGAATGGGAAAAGAATTATGGTATAATTGAAACAGAAAGGGTGAGAAATATGCTGGATTGGCTGAAACATCTGTTAAAGAAAGAAGAACTGCCGCCTGCCGTACAAAAGCCTGTGATCATCACGATACACGGCTATGGCAGAAGACGCAGAAATGAATTTGATAATTTCGCTGCCTGGGGTAAACAGGACGGCTTTGATATCATACAGTTTGACATGTATGATCTGTTTGATGAACAGGATCATGACTGGATGCAATGGGTCTCCAGAGCGAAGGAGGTCGTAGATTCCTATAGAGACAGCGGTAGAGATATCTATCTTGCCGGCTTCTCGATGGGCGGTGTGATTGCTTCCTACCTGGCTGTTGTATGCCCCGTAAAGCGCCTTCTATTGCTGGCTCCCGCATTCAGCTATATGAATGTTGATATAATCACCGGTGTCCTTACAAAATCCGCATCCTCACTGATGGGAAATGAAAAGAAAGAGGAAATCCAGCTCCCGCGTGCCTTTTACGGCGCCTTTACGGAGCTGGTAAAAAACCTGAAGAAATATATCGGCTTTGTGGAGTGTCCGGTCTTTATCATTCATGGGAATGCCGATGAGGTCATTTCTGTAAAAAGCTCCCTGTGGGCCTACAATAAAATTCCACACAGCCGCAAAAAGCTGATTCTTCTACATGACGGGCATCATCGTCTGCTGATGGATCCGGAGGTCAGCTGGACATGCTATCAGAATATGAAGCTGTTTTTCGAGGGCGTACTCCTGCCGGATAACGAACCGGTGATGGCTGAGGATATCATGGGGGCCCTACTGGAGGAGAAAAAGCGCAGAGAGCGTGAAAAGCAATCACAGGAGCCGGCGTTGAACCCGCTTCGCGTGCAGACTGATGAATCGCAGCATACCGATAGCTGTCAAGCAGATGCCGGTGCGAAAATATAGCTTCCTTCATTGCTTTCATCAACAAACTCTCCACGATATTCATTTTATTACCATACCGCGATTCCCACTGAGAAAGAGTTACTGATTTTACCTGTACACAAAAGGAGTGCTTCCCTTACGCTGCCAAGCGTGAAAAACACTCCTTTTCTTCTATGGTTCTGCGCTAGACTTCTGTCAACGCTTTCTTCGTTTACAGCTTCTGTCCGCATGTACTGCAGAACTTACTGTCGGTCTCCACTTCCCCGCCGCACTGCGGGCAGTATTTCTTCGTGATGAGGGACGTTCCGCATTCACAGCAGAATTTCGCATCCTCCTTGTTCAGCTCTCCGCAGTTGGGACATTTGATACGGATCACTTCCTTAACAACCGGCTCCTGAGGCTGTGCAGCCGTGGTATTCATCTGCTGGGCAAAGGCAAAGCCTGCACCGATACCCGCAATACCCTGGCTTTGCTGCGCTGCATCCCGCATTGCACGCGACTGCTGCCACTGCTGAAAATTCTGCATATTCCCGCTAACAAGATTGATTCCGGACTGCTCATCAATAAATTTCTCAACCTCCTCAGGCAGTGAGATATTTTCAATATTGATCATCAGCAGGCTGATTCCCATCGTTTCCATTTTCTCGTTCGCACTGTCTCTGGCAGCTTCGGATATCTCGCGCAGCTTGCTTGCCAGCTCAACAACACGGATTTTTTCTTCGGCGATCACATCAATCAGGCTTTCAATCACGATCGAACGAACAAACTCGATCACATCATCTGTCTGATAAATCATCTGAACGCCGACCAGCTCCTGCATGAATTTTTCAACATCTACGACCCGCAGCGAGAATGTTCCAAAGCCGCGTACCCGAACCACGCCGAAGGTTGGATCCTCTATGATAAACGGATTTCTCGTTCCCCATTTATTATCTGTCAGTGCCTTTAAGCTGACAAAAAACAAATCACTGATTATCGGTGATCGAAAGCCGTATTTCCAGCTTTGCAGTGTGGATAGAATCGGCATATTCTCCGTATTCAGCGTATAGGAGCCTGCGGAAAACACATCCGCCAGCTCTCCCTTGCTCATAAACACCGCAGCCTGACTTTCTCTGACAATCAGCCTTGCCCCCTGCTTGATTTCATTATCACGGCCGTTTCTCTGATATTTCAAAACGATCAGGTGACTCATATCCTTATCATTTTCAATTACATCGATAAACTGCCCCATCAAAAGATCACTGAATCCCATTAGCGCATCCTCCTATCGTACAATATAATCACCGTTTGCATCCTTAAACTTATTGGTTGCGATCATAAACAGGTCATAGAGCCAGCCAAACATAAGAAATCCCATGGTTACCATGTAGAACAATGCACGTCCCCATCTTCCTGTATAAAAATTATGAAGCCCCAGGGGACCGCTGAACAGGGCTAACAAAAATGTAACCATTTTACTCTTATCACTGTCATAAACCTCGCGTCCTCTCCCCTGTCCGGGTATATTCTGTCTTGCTTCATCCTGCTGTATTGCATCCACTGCTGCATCATAATCCGCATTCTCACTGCCGCAGTACGGACAGCATCTGCTGTTTTCAATTTCTGCACCACATTGCTTACATTTCATAGCGATCTCTCCTTACCTTATTCTATTATACAGGGAACTCGTATGCTGTGCAATTCCTTTTCATCAGGCATTTTCCATATGGCAGCTAAAAAAAACAGAAGCCTTCATCCGCTTCCATTTTTTGTCATCATATTTGTGATGCAGCACCATGTTATACCCCGGTTAACCGAATATTGTCAGATCCTGTCTATTTCCCCGCAATGTTGCGCTCATAAAATTTCTCATAGACATTGGTGAAGAAATTTCCCTTTCCTGTTTTGTGATAGCGCATAATCAGCAGCGTAAGCAGAATCCCTGCCACCGTGGCACACAGGACATCGGTAATCGTATCATGCACGCCCTGTGAATAATGATTGATGCAGTCATTGTTGAAGAAAATCAGCATGGCATATTCATAGAATTCCCAGATTTCACCGACAGCGATATTCACAGCATTGATAAAGACGAGAAATACATGATAATCCTTCTTATCCGGAAATTCATTCGTCTTTTTCAGATAGAAATACAGAATCACCGCCAGCGTTGTGATGAACCAGCCGCTGGAAAAATGCAGGACCTTATCAAAGCCGAGGTAGGAATACCAGTGATAGCTGCTTCCAATCAGGGAGGCAAAATACGTAAAAATCGTAGACACGATGTAGATTTCATACACCGGCTTGAAATGCAGCAGCTTGAAGGCAACCGGTACAATCAGGGGCGTCAGCACAGCGACGAAGGTCATACCGAGTGCATTCATATCCCTGACCGTATAATTGTGATAAAACGCATACAGCAGTGTAACAATATAAACAGCCGCACAGATATACAGAATTCTCTTCAGCAGAATCTCACGGCGCTTCAGCTTATCCTGCATGCTTTACATCCTCCAGCATCTTCAGCTTCAGATCCAGCAGCTGCTTGCTGAGATCGACATAGTAGGTCTGCGGATATTCAAAGCGCAGAATCTCATCCCACATACAGGAAAATTCCTGTTCACTGTACGCACGGATTTCCTGCAGATCCGGAACCTCATACACCAGCTCCCCGTTTAGAAAGATCGGCTCCAGTAAATCACGCAAAACATAGCTGCCGCCTGGAATCGTCTTGTTTTTCCAGCTGTTCATCTGGTGATAGATGGTCAGATCACGATTCGGATCAAGGCTCTCTTTGTGTATGGTCATAAGATCCCCAACAGCCTTGCCGCTTTCCATATCATAAATACGGTAGAGGTCCTTATAGCCGGGATTTGTTACCTTTTCAACATTTTCACTAACCTTGATTTTCGGTATCATGGTATCCCCGTCAAAAATAGAGCTCATTTTATACACACCGCCGAATACCGGCGCGGATTTACTGCAAACCAGATTTTCGCCAACCCCCATGCTGTTGATCTGCGCCCCCTGTGATATCAGGGACTGGATGAGATATTCATCCAGGGAGTTCGAAATTACGATATTACAGTCCTCCATTCCTGCCACATCCAGTGCCGTGCGGATTTTCTTGGATAAATACGCCATATCCCCGCTGTCGATGCGCACACCCTGCAGACGATAGCCGTTTGGCTCCAGATATTCCTTCGCCACACGAATCGCATTCACCAGACCGCTTTTTAAGGTATTATAGGTATCCAGCAGCACCGTACAGCTGTCGGGATACGTTTTTGCATATGCCAGAAATGCATCATATTCACAATCAAAGGACTGTACAAAGGAATGTGCCATGGTTCCCAGAACCGGCATACCGAATTTTTGTCCGGCATAGGTGGTTGCCGTACCTGCCACACCGCCGATAAAGGCAGCTCTGGCACCATAATTCGCTGCATCAAAGTTATGCGCGCGACGGGCACCAAACTCCATAATGGCTCTGCCCTGCGCTGCTTTGACGATACGCTTTGCCTTTGTTGCAATCAGGGTCTGATGATTGACACACAGCAGCATTGCCGTTTCCAGCAGCTGTGCTTCGATAATCTTCGCCTTTACGCGAATCAGCGGTTCATACGGGAACACCGGTGTTCCTTCCTTCACCGCAAAGATATCACCGGTAAAAATGAAATGCCGCAGATATTCCAGAAATTCATCATTAAAGCGGTTCAGCGAACGCAGGTATGCAATATCACTATCCTCAAAATGCAGATTCTGGATATATCCGATAATTTCCTCCAGCCCCGCAAACACCGCATAGCCGCCGCTGTCCGGATTTCTGCGATAGAACAGGTCAAAGGTAACGATGCGATCCTTATGATCGGAATTGAAGTAGCACTGACTCATAGTCAGCTCATAAAAATCCATGACCAGACTAAGGTTCCGCTCATCACGAAAATCAAATTTATAATCCAGACTTTTCATAATCAATCCTCTCTTTCCAGTGAGGAAACGATACAGATACCGTTTGCCTCCATGTTGCGGATACTGAATTCATTGCAGGATACAGCATCATGAATCCCCTCGATATGATAGGTATCCACACAGCTCAGCGGTATGATGATCCGCTGGTCTGTCTTATTATGCTCATTCAGCCATGCATTCAGACATAACGCAAACTGCAGAATGCAGATATCGGTACAGCAGCCGGTGATGACGATATCACGATAGCTGTCCATACGCTCCGTTAAAAAGCTTTGAAAATCCGGACACGTAAAGGTATTCGTGGAATTTTTGCGCATCAGCTCCTGTACATGCGGCTTCAATTCCTGAATGACCTCGCTCTCCGTAGTTCCGATGACACAATGGGTCGGATAGGAATTAAATTCACGCGTCTTTGGCGGATGGGAATCTGCAATAAAAATAACCCGCTGCTGTGCATCCTTGATCAGTGCTTCTATATGCACAGTGACTGCATTGATCGCTTCATCATGCAATGCTCCTTCATGTACAAAGCCCTCAATCATATCTACAACAAATATGATGGGATCCTTCAGCTCTTTCATTGAAAGAGGTTCATATGCTTCTAAAAACTGTTCATTTACTCTAGCCATGGGGAATCTCCTTTAAAATTTTACCTATACGATATTTATTATAGTCTTTTTTTCTTCATTTTGAAACAGAATGCGCATAAATTCCATTCCTTTTCAACCATCTATCCCAATTTTTTACCGTTTATCCCATAATCTTGTAAATCCTATAAAATAGTGTTATCGTTTTTTCAGAAGCTATTCTTTGAAAGGGAGATGCACATTGAAGCATATAAAAACAAAGCGTTCAAAAACAAAACCACAGACCGTAGCGGACAGAATAAGAAGCAATGCGGAAGAACAGGCACAAATTGATCTTAGCCGTATTGCCATATCATATAATTCGCCACAACCAGAAAAAATGCATGCAAATGCCTTTCTACAAAATCATCATATTTATATAAAAGATCAAAATCCGGCAACACTTGCTCATGAGTTTGGTCATATCATACAGCGCTCCCACAACACCATCCCCGTTTCTCAAAGACAGCTGGGAAAATCTGTCAATCAGAACCATGCTTTAGAAAAAGAGGCAGATATGTATGCAGAAGGATTGCTTACAAATACAATAACGTTTCCACAAAAGAAAGGTAATACCCTGCGTGCGATTTCACAAAACGTAATTCAATTTCAGGGGGCTGAAGAACAGGCGATTACCAAAACAGAGGGAATCCCTCGAGCCAATGTCGTTTGTGATGTGGATTTATATAAAATAAATCAGAAAACATTTGAAAAGCTGCGATCTGCCCGCAGAGAATGGGCTTTACAGCTTTATACGGAGCTCATCGCAAAGGAGCCATACCAAAGTGCAAATGCTCAGGATAAAGAAACATATAAAGAGGATATAAATACCATGGTGAGCACCTATGTCACAGAACAAACAGGAGTTATGAAATGTGAAGAGGCTGCTGATATGATCTACACAAATTTAAGGCGTCAGATTAATTTTAAAAAGACGATGTTTTATTATTCTGTCATTCCCTATATAGAAAGCCATCAAAGACCCAGCCTGGAGCACGCAATCATCATAACCTCCAGTAAAGATATCAAACCGTTTTTATCTAAAGCAGATTCATGTGGATATTCTATCCTGACTGATCCGAATGAGATTTTGAAAAATGCCTTGGTTCTGGACGGATGGAGGCATTCCATGTGTTCCTTGACTGCCTTTCTTCAAGGTGCTAATCCATGGACATGTGTACATTCATCGCAAAGTTCATCAACATCAAAGTTATTCTTTAAGGTGCTTACTACCAGAATGGCGGAACCGATGTTTCCTACGTTTTTATTTGAAAGCCAGAAACAATTTCTCGATACACAAATACAATCATTTAACGAAAACAACGACCCCCTCAGAGATAAAAAGATTGCGGATAACAGGAGTGCATATGAACCATACGATTATCATTTGCAGAAGGATGGTATTGTTACCTGGGTAGAGAAGAAACCACGACGAAAACGCAAGAAAGCGTTTTCAATCGTATGAAAAAGGATAAGAAAAATAAAAGGAATCTCAGATAATCTGGCTGCATTTACTACTGGAAGCTCACTGATCTTTTCCTCAATATATTTCCCTTTCCATCCGCTGCGGCTTTCCTACAGCCGTGGTTTCGTCAGTATATGCATAAGTTCATTTCATAAGCAGAGCATCATCCATTATGTGAGTATTTAGCCGCATCAATGGCAAGGACAATCATCAAAGCGAGCAGAGCATGACCTTCCTGCTGAATATTCAGCACGTAGGTATCCGTAAAATGAAAGAGCTCCTTACTGGCATGCATGATCAGACCCTCACGTTCACTGATAACATCATATTCCCATTCCATTAAATCACCATAGATTGCCCAGTCATTGCAGGAGAGATGAGATTTCGGTTTGAAAAAGGAAAGCTCCTTTTCAATCATGCCAAAGCATTCGTCGTTCATATACATACGAAAGCGTGGCAGAAAGGTAAACACCTCTTCCTTGATTTCGCCGATTTCCTCCTTATACGCATTATAAATGACAAGTCTGTGTCCCCAGGACATCTTCCCCTCCACTGTATATACGCTGTTTCCTGCTTCATCATATATATCATAGCTATCAAACCAGGAAAACATACGCTGTTTAAACAATAGTTTCATAGGCCAGTACCTCTTTCCTTTTGTTTCTATTATACAGGAAGCGAAGAAAAATGGAAATCCTCACATATCAGGTTCTTACTCACCTACAAAGAATATATAAAGAGCTTTCAAAATGAAGGATATCTTGCAGTCATGTTTGAAAGCTCCTACATTCGCTGCCTACACACGAAGAAACATTACATATTCACATAGTACAGGTTTTCCATACAGCTGCTATAGAAACAGAGAAAAAAACTGAAAGATAAACAAAGAGGCAAGATAAGGCACGAGCAGCATGACGGCCAGAGAAAGCAGAAGCAGTTTTTTCCCGTATTCATGATATACTGCCTGCAGCGTCATGATACAGGGAATGCTGAGCAGGACATACACCATAAAACTGAACGCGCGGATACCGGCATCAGGAGTTGTCCACAAGCGGCGGATATGCGATACCTGTGCGTCATTTTGCGGCTTTACCGATACATCGGTATGCAGAAAAAAGGTTGCACTTTCCTTCAAGGCACTTCCCCCTCGATGCAGGATTTCGCGTATATCCTTTGCTGCATTGATTGTCGCGCCAGCATTGGACGGCGGTGTCTGCAGGACCGTATCAAAGAAGCCGACAATCGTTTCCTTGGCGATGATGCCCCCGGGCAGTGCCGCCACGCACTCCCAGCGATCACCAAATCCCAGCGGAGCAAATATCGGCTGCACAAGCCTTGCGCCCTGCGCTAGATAGCTGGTTTCTACATTTCCGCTTGGAAAATAGGTAAGCCCCCACAAAATCACCATCGCCCATAAAACGATACCGCATGCCTTTCGCACATAGCTTTTTACTTCCTCCTTCACCTTGTGAAGCACGACGCGCAGAGAAGGAAGCCGATAGGGTGGCAGCTCCAGCACCATCATCGCATCATCGTGAAAAATCGGAAAGCGGGATGCAAGCAGCGCTAAAACCAGGGCAAGCAGGATTCCGATTCCATAGATACTCAGCATCATCAGTGCCGCCTTATCAGGGAAAAAGGCGGAAGCAAACAGTACATATACCGGCAGCCTGGCACCACAGGACATAAACGGCACAAGCAAGGCAGTCAGCCGCTTCTGCTGTTCATTATCGAGTGTCCGGGTCGCATAAATGGCAGGGACATTGCAGCCGAACCCCAGCATGAGGGAGACAAAGCTTTTTCCGCTGAGGTGAAAGGTATTCATCAGACGATCCAGCAGAAAGGCAATTCGCGCCATATAGCCGCTTTCCTCCAATAGCGATAAAACGAAATACAGAAGCGCCATCAGCGGCACAAAGACAAGCACACCGCCGACCCCTGCCAATATTCCCTGCAGCAGAAACTGCCGCACGACGCTCGGCGCCCATTGCAGAGCAAAGGAAACATAGCGTGCCAGTACATCCTGCAGCAGATAGTCGATATAGGCATTAAGCGGCGCAGACGCCTGAAATACAAAGAGCAGAAGGAAGGAAAAGACCACCAGAAACAGCGGAAGCCCCAGCCATTTATGCAATACGAAAGCATCGATACGTTCACTTTTCGCATATCGCTTTTTCGGATCCTGTACCACATTGTGCATCAGGGATTCCACAGCACGGCAATACCCTGCGCGCACGTTCTCTTCGTTCATATCCCGACACAGCTTCTGCAGCACTACCGGATCCATATGCCAGGCCTCCAGTTGCTTCATGACAAGCACGTCCTCCCGCATACAGCCCATGGCAAGATGATGCAGCAGGCGTGCATCAGCCTCTGCATGCGATGGTACATGCTGCTCGATATACGTATACAACGATGTATAGATTTCATCTTCTTCCTCATTCAGCAACGGATGGTAAAACACCGTCCTTTGTTCCACCTGCCTTTGAATTGCCTGACGCACCTCACGATAATGTCTGCGGTCAAAGGCGGAATACGCCAGTATCTCCATTCCAAGGCGCCTTGAAAGGGCTGCTGTATCGATATGAATACCATAGTCTTTAACCTCATCCATGAAATTGAAAATCAACAGCATGGGAATCTGCAGCTCACGCAGAAACAGCGTCAGCATGAGATTTCGCTGAAGATTGGTCGCATCCAGCACATTGACGATCAAATCGACCTGCTGACTTTGAAGATATGCTGCCGTTATGCTTTCCTCATTGCCATTATTCGTCAAGGAATAGGTACCCGGAAGGTCTATAATATGATAGCTGTCTCCTCCCCAGCATACATTGGCTTCTTTTTTTTCAACGGTAACCCCCGGCCAGTTTCCAACCTTGAAATCCGCATTGCTGAGCGCATTGATCCACGCACTCTTTCCCACGTTCGGATTTCCGACAAAGGCCACATGATAGTTCATTCCAGCACCTCCCCTTCGATACAAGCCGCATCCTTATTACGCAGAATCAGCTGATTACCTGCCGCAAAATACAGACACGGATCCTGCATTGGCGCACTGCGCAGCTTGCGTATCTGCATACCCGGATATATCCCAAGATAAAACAGGCGGTTCTTCTCTTTTTTACACATATGGACGTTCGTAACGACCATGGTTTTTCCCACTGCTGCATCACATAGCTTCATAGTTCATCACCTGTTTCTCAGTATAGTATGCATACTGAAAAAACACCGTCATAAAAAGACGATGAAACGCGGTTCTATTTTTCATCTCTTATGAATATATTTTCATTCAAATGAAAAAATTCATTTTTTTATTTTCATTTTGAAGGTTTGCGTATATAATATAAACAGGCTAAAGGAGGAAATTACTATGGCTAAGCTAGATTATGTTAAAGAAGCAGTCGTCAAACGCAATCCGAATGACGCAGAATTCATTCAGGCTGTTGATGAAGTCCTGCTGTCACTGGAAAAAGTCGCAGGTAAACATCCGGAATATATCGAAAAAGGCGTATTCGAAAGAATCGTCGAACCGGAGCGCCAGATCATCTTCCGTGTACCCTGGGTTGATGACAGCGGTAAGCTGCAGGTAAACAGAGGATTCCGTGTGGAATTCAATTCTGCAATCGGACCTTACAAGGGCGGACTTCGTTTCCACCCGAGTGTAAATATCTCTATTATCAAGTTTCTGGGCTTTGAACAGATATTCAAAAACTCTTTGACCGGTCTTCCAATGGGCGGAGGAAAAGGTGGAAGCGACTTTGATCCGAAGGGAAAAAGCGATGCGGAAATCATGCGCTTCTGCCAGAGCTTCATGACAGAGCTGTGCAAGTATATCGGACCGGATACTGATGTTCCTGCAGGTGATATCGGTGTCGGTGGACGTGAAATCGGTTATATGTTCGGACAATACAAGCGCATTCGTAATGAGTTCACCGGTGTTCTGACCGGAAAGGGCTTAAACTGGGGTGGTTCTCTTGCCAGAACACAGGCAACCGGCTATGGTCTGTGCTATTTCACAGAGGCCATGCTGCAGGCGAACGGCACATCCTTCCAGGGCAAGAAAGTCGTTGTCAGCGGAAGCGGAAACGTAGCCATCTATGCTGCGGAAAAAGCAACACAGCTGGGGGCAACGGTAATTGCCATGAGCGATTCCAGCGGTTATATCGTTGATGAAAACGGTGTGAATCTGGATGTGATGAAGGAAATCAAGGAAGTAAAACGCGGACGTATCAGGGAATATGCAGATGCGGTTGCCGGTGCGACTTTCCATGCGTCAGAAAGCATCTGGAATACCCCATGTGACATCGCATTGCCTTGTGCGACACAAAATGAGCTGCATAAGAAGGATGCGGAGACGCTGATCAAAAACGGCTGTATCGCTGTATGCGAGGGTGCCAACATGCCGACAACACCGGATGCCATTGAGGTATTACAGGCAAATAATGTTCTGTATGCTCCGGGTAAGGCAAGCAATGCAGGCGGTGTCGCAACCTCAGGACTGGAGATGTCACAGAACTCCGCTCGTCTGTCCTGGACCTTTGAAGAGGTGGATGCCAAGCTGAAGGACATCATGGAAAACATCTTCCGTACAGTGTCTGATACTGCTATGGAATACGGTCTTGGTAAAAACTATATGGCCGGAGCAAATATTGCAGGCTTCATCAAGGTTGCTGATTCCATGATTGATCAGGGTATCGTATAAGTAAAAAAAGATAGGCGGCTGTCATGAGACAGCTGCTTTTCTTATAGCCATTCCTTTTACTCTTTATTCTTTTCTTACAAACCTTTTACGATTCCATGACATTCAATACTCTCTATGTCATCTGTGCTATACTGTTAACAGCTAAGTAAGCATCCATGCGGAACTTACAGAAAGGATAGATATGAAAAAGAAACGCATTTTGTGGATCATCATCGCTATCTTCCTGGTATATACATGCTGCACGTATAGCGGTGCCATGAAGCTTCGAGCATTCCTAATCACAAAGGATTTATCCGTATACATGAACAGCATCCACGTGTCTGCTTTTGGAAAACTGTATTATGTCTTTCAAAAAGCAATGCTTGCCCATGATACAGGGAATGCGATTGGTGTTTTCGAATGTCACCGGTATACTCTTTTTGTGCATGTGGAATATGTCGGATTTCCATAAAATTATTTTTTAATAACCTCTAAATATCTGAAACTCCTTCTTTCCTTGTCATTGTATCGAGCACTGTGCTATGCTTTATTCAAAAGGAGATCAATATGGCAAATACAACAGAGAAAGATAGGGCCTGGGCAGAGGCAAAGAAACGCTGCCGTTTACATACCCGGGATATTCAATTGGCAAAGCAGTTGGGGATATCACCAAAATCACTTCTGAAAAATATCCCTTCCCCAAAAGAACAATGGAAGCTGCCGGTAAAGCAATGGCTTCATGAGCTGGCAAGAAAAAAAGGTCTGATGAAAGATGATAAACTCCCCTTTTAAAGAAGAAAACACAGAAAATTAAACGCTGTGTTTTTCATTCAATAAAAAACACACTGTATCGTGTGTTTATTCGTCAATCTCCATATGACGCTTAATAATTGTGGAAATCATATCCGCTGCCAGCTGCGGATCATCATTGCATACGATGTACTTGTAATTATTAACCATTTTGATTTCCTTACTTGCCTTGGCTAAACGCTGCTGTACAATTTCCTCCGGCTCACTTCTTCTGCCCCGTATCCGTTTTTCCAATTCCTCCATGCTTGGCGGAATAATGAAGATGGTCAGCGCCTCCGGACATTTTTCACGTACCTGTGTAGCGCCCTGTACCTCGATTTCCAGCAATACATTCTTGCCTTCCTTGCGCAGCTTCTCTACCTGTGACATCGGAGTACCATAATAGTTCCCTACAAATTCTGCCCATTCCAAAAGCTCGCCGTCATGGATTGCCTGTTCAAATTCTTCCTTTGTTGTAAATATGTAATCAACGCCATCTTGTTCACCCTGTCTTGGTGATCTGGTTGTCATGGAAATGGAATACGCCAGCTTTAAGGATTCATCATTCATAAAGCAATTACGCACAGTTCCTTTGCCTACACCGCTTGGTCCGCTGATAATAATCAATAAACCTTTTTTCATGAGCACACCCCTTACTATTCTTACATTTATTTTACTAGTGCAGGCAGGGTATGTCAAACGTGTTTCTGTTTTTTTTAGGCTTTTTGAATAAATTAACTACTTTTTAGCTATAATCGTAAAAAAGATTGCACATTTCTTGATCTTTTCACTTAACAGTCATAAAAAGCATTAGTGAATTCCCTTATCTGGACAAATGTTTTGCTTTTTATGAACCTATTTAGCATATAGAGGTTCCTGCTGTTTCGTATCATACGCAGGAATGGATGCGACAAAAACAAGGCAGTCCTTACCGCCGACAAGCGGTGTTCAGCTGCTGAAAGCTATTTAATAACTGTAAGGAATGAATGAAAGCATAAGAAAAAACGCTTCTAGCAAGCGGTTGAGCTACCGAAAGGCCGGGGCTTTTGCGGATAAATTAGATGTGAATGCAATGTATTATTTATATAGTTTCTCATAGACCGACCTCTCCTTTTTTTGTATTTACAGTGTAGCATATATTCTGTCGAAAAAACAGATTATAAAGAAAATCCTATCTGGAGAAAGAAAAAACACAGATTCTATTTTGGAAATAGTCACACATATCACGCAAGAATTCACTTCGAATCAAAAAAACAGTTCGCAGACAAAGCTTAAAACATAAGAACAGTATAAGAAATAGAAAACCTCACAAGATAGAAAAGCTATTTCGATTTTATGATTGTATTCAAGCTTCGCTATTCCATAAAGCAGCTGCACATGTGTCTCTTCCTATAGTATAATGCTCAATTCTCTATTTATCAGCCGCAAACATATGAAAGTTAGCGCTCAGCATGCCCTTTTGGTATGATATAATGGAGCAGCGAGGTGATTTTATGGCATTAGATGGATTACTGCTTCATCAGGTACAGAAAGAGCTGCAGAGCTTTCTGCCTGCCAAGCTTACAAAGCTGCAACAGATCAGCGATACCGAGATGCTGTTTACAATACGGACACCAAAGGGAACACGACGATTGATGATTTCCTTACACAGCGTATACAACCGTATCAATCTGACTCAGGAATCATATACCACGATGGAGACACCGGGGAATTTTCTCATGCTGCTGCGAAAGCAGATTGACGGAGGAATCCTTCGTTCTCTGAATCAGGTCGGTCTGGATCGCATTTTGCATATGGTGATCGAGGCAAGGGACGAGCTTGGTGATATCCATGACCGGCATCTTTATATCGAACTCATGGGGAAATATGCAAATATGATTCTGGTGGATGAGGAGGGGCATATTCTGGATGCCTTAAAACGCATTCCGCCGTTTGAAAACAACCGCCGCACCATTCATCCGGGAGCGCTTTATCAGCTGCCTGCACCGCATACCGGAAAGCAGGATCCCTATCATTATGAAAAAATAGATCCAAGTGAATCCTTTACCAAACAGTTTCACGGGTTTTCTCCGCTGCTTTCCAGAGAAGTGCAGTATCGTATGGCGCAGGGTGAAAACTTCGATGAAATTCTGGAACAGATTCGTACATCCGATACACTGTATCTGAGTGACGTGCAGGACAAAACCCAGTTTCACTGCATACCTTTGACACATCTGGAGGTGGAAGCACGGCAGTATCCGCTGATGAAGGGTATGGATCTGCTCTTTTTCCAGAAGGAGGAAAAGGTTCGCATCAAGCAGCAGAGTGGTGATCTGTTTCGTGCCGTGCGCAAGGAGCTGCATAAGAATACTTCAAAATACCCAAAACTGCAGCAGACGCTGGAGGAGGCAATGGATTGCGATAAATACAGGGAATACGGTGATTTACTGTTTACCTACATGGGAAGTATCAAGCGCAGGGAAACCGTCACACTCCCCTCTTTTGAAACTGGTAAGGATATCCCTATTCCGTTGGACATGCGCTTTGATATCAAGGGAAATGCCAACCGCTATTATCAGAAATACCACAAGAGCAAGCGGGCACAGGCTATCCTTCAGGAACAGCTTGCCCTATGCGAAAAGGAAATCCGCTACTTTGAATCCATGGAGGTCCAGCTGGAACAGGCGACCGTACAGGATGCTATGGAAATTCGGGAGGAGCTGGCACGACAGGGCTATGTCAAGGCTGTTAAAACCCGCATACGAAAGAAAAAGAAGCAGGAGCTTCCACATTATGAAACCTTTGCATTCGATGACATATATATCTATGTTGGTAAAAACAATCTGCAAAATGATTACGTTACCTGGCGTCTGGGAAAAAAAAGCGATATGTGGCTGCATACCAAGGATGTGCATGGAGCCCATGTGGTAATCACCTGTGAGCAGCCGGATGAGGAGCTTCTGCGCAATGCCGCCATGCTTGCCGCCTGGTACAGCAACGCCCGCTATTCCTCCAGTGTTCCTGTGAATTACTGCACGATTCGCCAGTTGAAAAAGATTCCCGGAAACAAGGGCAGCTTTGTTTCCCTGTCAAATTACAAAACCATTTATATCGATCCGGAACCGGCACAGATTCAAAAACTGATCGACGAACATCTGATTACACAGAAAAAGCACTAAAAGGATGAAGGCAGAAACAACAGCTTTACAGAAGTTCGCATAGATGCCTGTATCCTAAAAGCTTTCCCCATCCCTGTATCCGTATATGCTGATATGGGGTTCTTTCTTCTTACCTGAGGAATGGTCCAGTATCTGCATAAAAGAAGACTGGAATAATGTTAGCTTCTTTCCCGATTGCGGGTAAGCTTAAAACGGGAGGCTTCAACACGATTGGTTTTATCAATAGAAGTTGAATTCTCCCTGTTGCTAAAGTAAGAAAAAACTTAAGTATACATCCTGGCTTTCTGTCATGGAAATCAAACCTATTGCGGATACTCTTTTCTGTGGATACAATTTCATTATCTCAATTATTTTTTTCAATTCTATATTAAGCAGGTTTATTTTCTTCCTGCTTTTCTTATACGAAAAACAGATGAAATCTTTGATACACAGTTGAACTGCAAAACGAATTCATCCTTTTCCATGTACGGCGCAGCTGTTTTTTTCACGATTTCCATATCCTGAGAGAAAGAATCAGCAGTACCTGTTCTCCTAATGATCACATGCTGTTATCGGCTCTGAAAATACAGGCGCAGCCTGTGAATTCCTGCAAACAGTACCCCCTCAGCAAGCACAATACACAATGCGATGCCCAGCAGATCCCAGGGCAATATATACTCCGTATTCGCGCCTGTTAACCCGATATCGGATAATGTAGAAAACATCATTGCACTCAAGACCCCGATGTTAATCAGATAAAGGCCCGCCAGCACCAGCAGCACGACCTGTACCACATCCGGCAGAAATTCCTGCAAAATCAAAAATAAGGTCTGGATGACAGCTCCCATAGCCAGAAACATCAGACAGCCCATCAACACACCATCAAAAAGGAAATAGCCGCGAAGCAGCTCTGCCGCAGCAATACACACTGCCGTCATCAGCATACTGAACATAAATGCTGCTATCATGATTTTCATACGGGAGAGAACCGGCAGCTCCCGTTTGCTGAAAAGATACATGAGCATACAGGTATACAAAACAAAGACCAATGCCGTATTGACAGAATCAGGAAAAAACAGGCTATAGGCGATACAGGCATCAGTAAAATCGATGCGGTAAGCTTTTGTGATTTCTGCATACTGCTTCATCTCCTCTTACATTACTATAAAAGCATATAGATACTATACCACATTGCAATGGTTCTCACAAGCCATCATACATATAGCTTTCCAACATGTAAGAAAGACATCCTCAATTCAGTCATATACCCAAACAGGAATCGTTTTTTGCATTGTGTTTGACCCTTTCATTAATTCTTATATGCTTCAGGGTGCGGGCATCATTGTTGAAAAAAAGAAGTAAATTTCCTCTTGTAAGGGGCTATTACTTCTTTTTTACAGATTCATCTGTTCTCCATTATGACGAAGCACTATGTTCGTCTGTATCCATATCAAATAGATAATGCTTACGGATTTTCTCCAGTACCTTCCATACACAGCTCATATTCGGACGAAAGGTCACAAGATCCCCCCTTGTGAACGCATAGGACTGGCCGTCACTGCCACTCACAACTGCTGTTCCTTCGATTATCAGACATGTTTCACAACGTTCATCATATTCCGCATCCCATTGAGCAGGCTCATGTTCCCAAATCGGACAGGATTCCAAGAGCCTGCGTTCCTTATCATTTGGCTTTCTTATGTATACATCTTTCATCATAATCTCCTTTATAAATTCGGGTAATGCTTAGCCTTTACATCAATCCAGGATACCTTTTGATTATCCGGTACCGGCTGGAAATAAGCCTCCAATCCATCCTGGAACATTTCATCCAGCATTTTTGCATCGTTATCATCAAACGAAATCGGTCCGACAATATTTTTTCGTCCAACACCACCGCCAATTCCACCTACCTGCAGGGTAGCATAGCGAAAGCCTGCCTTATAAGCCTTGTAGGCCATCGGCATATTTTTAAACAGGACGAAAATCGGTTCCAGATCACCTAACCGATCCTGCTGCCATCTCTTTCCGGCTTCCTCTGTCGATATCGTTTCCAGTTCAACACCTACCGGACATGCCATTTTATAAATGCTGGACAAAAAGGAATTGCTCGCACCTTCATCATCAACAATATACACCTTTTTACTATTCGTCCTGTACAGCCACTGCGTACATACCTGCCCATGTATCAAACGACTGTCTATTCTGACTAAACCTATACGTGCCATTTTTCATCACCGCTCCTTAGTTTTCAATTTTGATCCAGTTTTTACCGACAGAACCTGTTACCTTCATATAATCCATCACGCGCTCCTTATAGCCTGCCCACATAATATCGCCTGCCATTCTTGCGCCAATATTCTCTCCGTTCTGATAACGCCCGTCATGGAACAGACAATCCAGTCCATAATTATAAGCATCAGTCCCCATGTTCACCTTCTGTGTACCAATTCGGCAGCATTCCGCAATATTTTCAAACCCTGAGAATGAGCCGCCATGGAATACCAGAGGTACATCCACCAGGTTCTTTATTTCCTTTAATCGCTCAAAATCAATATCCGGTCCCTTTCCGGTATACTCTCCGTGTGCTTCACCAATGGATACCGCTAGACAGTCACAGCCTGATTTCTCAACAAACTCTTTTGCTTTCACAGGATCTGTCAGATATTCATCGCGCTTTTCTTCGTAGTCACAACCATCCGCAATCTGTCCAAATTCCGCTTCCACTGTGATGCCAAGAGGTGCACAGATATTCTTAAACTCCGCGACCTGCCGTGCATTTTCTTCAAAGCTCAATGCACTGCGGTCAACCATGATACCTGTAAACCCGCCATATATCGCTTTTACACAGGCATCGAAGCTGTCTCCGTGATCCAGATTCAGCGCAATTGGAATACGCACTTCATTCGCCATCGAACAAATCAGTTTACCAAAGGATACGATATCCTTATGATTGTCCGGTAAGACATCAATAATAAGAGGTGAATCTAATTCAACTGCAGCTTCTATACAAGCCCTGACAGAATCTTCATTGAAAACATTCGGTGCCAGAACACCATATCCCCCTTCCTTCGCTTTCTCTAAGATTTCCAACATTGATACCAACATAATTTCATTCCTGCCTTTCTTTGCTATGCTCTTCCAGACGCCGGATCAGCTTAAACATGTCCTGCATGACATTCACTGCGGCATCTTCAAACAGCAATTCGTGTTTCTTATGTTCATAATATTTGTAAAAGATGTTCTCTGCACCGGCATATTTCAATTTCCGTATGACGGCATCCAGCTCACGGGTGTAATTGGAAAACACATCCTCATACCCGCTCATAAATAAAATCGGAAGATATACGGGAAGCTGTGAAATCCAGTCCTCCGCCGTATGCAGAGAACACAGTGAAATTCTGTTTAACATATACTGCATGGAGTAAGCAATCTGACAGCAGGCATCCCGTTTCAGCTTTTTCTGTTCACGAGGCTTTGATACTCTCTTTTCCACAAAGGTATCCAGATTATCGATACCATACCGGGAGAGAATATAGGCTTCGGTTTGTTCAGCCGGCTCTGTATTCGTTTTTTTGTGACATTCCTTTGCATATAGTTTCATTGCTTTTCTATACAGAGAGGGAAAACCGTAGTCACCGCATAAGATCAATGCATTGCAATTGCTTGTCATGATCGCATACTGCTTTGCCATCATACTGCCAAAACCAAAGCCGATCAGTGCATGGATACAGGGCTTTTTCCATTCCCTCTTTACCATGGCATCCTTAACAACCAGATAAAACATTGTTTCCGCATCCTCGATAAAGTGTTTATACGTATGCTTCGTGCTGATCTGACCGGGACCATTCACATACACAGACCTTCCATGACCAATCAGATCATGTCCAAAGGCGGCATAACCATGTTCGGCGAAAAACTGAAGCAGGTGCACATAGCGCTCAATATGATCATATAGGTCGTGTAAAATTTGTATATAACCTTTCACCGTGCCGTCCGGAAGCCATGCACAACCATACAGCTCATCCTCGCCATCTCCGCTTAAAAAACGGTATTCCTGCAGCTTCATAAGCCTATCTCCTTAATTTTGCATATTTTTTCTGCATATTGCTTTTTGGTTTTCTAACATGTTTCGAATACAGATTGCGCAGAGCAATGAAGACTAGATATGCTACAATCAGCCAGATCATCCAGGATGATGCAAAATCAAACAAATCAAATGCTTCTCGTTTTTCCTGCAATCCGAAAGAGCTGTCTACAGATTGTGTACCACCCTTGCTGATAAACCAGTAAATTGCGAGTGTGAGCCCTGTTAGCTTAACGAACAGCAGTTTTTTATTCTTCATCACGGAGCCCCTGTTGCATTCCTTCCACATACAATGCAGCAACTACACTTCCCGGATCGACCATACCAATGGAATTTTCCTGCCGGAATGCCAGCCTTCCATGCCTTGCCTGCATCATTTTAGCTTTCTCCACACCTTCTCTTGCGGCAGTGACAGCACATTGTAGGGCTCTTGCTTTCCCTTCTTCTACATGCGCAGCATAGGCACGCTGTGCCGGACAAAGCGCATCAAGAAATGTTTTCTCCCCCTCTTTTGCACCGCCGAGTGCCATGACACCTTCTACCATTGCCTGAAACAATACCGCAAGCTCAGCATCCTTCAGCTCTTCTTTTCCTTTCAGCTGTTTTCCGATCTTCATAAAGCCGCTGGAAATGAGTGTCCCCATGGAAGATGAGGCGATGCTGTTAAATTTTTTTCCTGCCATATATATCATTTTACCAATATCATGTTCATCACTATCCATGACAAATTCATCCGCTATGCGAAATCCATCGCGCATAACAACACCGAGATCTCCATCTCCACCAGCAGAATCCAGCGCAGTCAATTGCTCTACATGCTCCTGAAATATCAAATTCCATGCGTGGAATACACGCTTTATATCCTCAGTTTTCATTTTGACTCTCCAAACTGTGTAAACATCGGGGTATCTGCCGCAGCATCCATCAATCGCTTCAGTTCCTCATCAACCTTCAGTAAAGAGATAGACAAGCCGGTCATTTCCAGTGATGTCGCATATTCTCCAACATACGTTCTATGAACTCGTATTCCCGCATCTTTTAGCAAACGGTGTACCAGCCCAGTGATCAGATACTGTTCTTCTAATGGAGTAGCTCCCAGACCGTTGATCAATACACACACCTCATCATCACGCCGCAGCTGCAAATCCTGCATGACAGGCGGTACAATTTCCTTTACGATATCATCCGCCGAGCAAATCTTTCCTCTGCGAATCCCTGCTTCTCCATGAATTCCCATACCGATTTCCATTTCATCATCCGCTATCGTAAAGCTGGGATGGCCGATTCGCGGGACGGTGCAGGGGCTCAAGGCAACACCCATGGTTGCCACGAGTAGCTTTGTTTTTTCTGCAATCCGGTACACCTCATCCAGTGGCAGCATTTCCGCAGCAGCTGCACCTGCACATTTATACACAAAGAAAATGCCTGCGACACCTCGACGGATATTTTTTTCCTGTTCCTTTGCACGTGGGCCGCTTGCCACATCCTCACCGGCAATCGACAGACGTACTTCGATATCCTCCTCCATCTCTGCCATTTCCGCAGCCATCTGAAAATTAAAGATATCCCCGTTATAATTTCCAAAGATATAGAGAACTCCCGCTCCGGAATCAATGGCTTTTGTGACGTCAAGCATCTGTTCTGAGCTTGGTGATTGAAAGACATCCCCTACACTGCAGCCATCCAGCATTCCTTTACCGACATATCCCAGAAACAGCGGAAGATGACCGCTTCCTCCACCTGTTGCGATTCCTACCTTTCCTGCAATTTTATGCTTGGTTATCAGGCAATGCGCATCCTCATTCACACACGTATAATACGACGGATGTGCCGCATACAGCCCGTACAGCATTTCATCAATAAAGCGCTCCGGCTGATTAATAAATTTTTTCATAGTCAATTCTGCTTCCTCCTTTTTGAATTACACACCCAGAATACCCAGACCTCCAAGTGCGATGGCAATTACCAGCAGTACCAGTGTAACCTTTAATACAGTGCCTCCCTTTTTCAGATAAGTGTAAACACCAAAAACTGCAAGAAGCGAGAGTATACCCGGAGCAATCGGATTAAACAGCAGCTCCTGAATACTGATCATATCCTTTGCCCCATATGGAATTTCATAGATAACAGCTACGTTGACATTTTGTGCAGCCATCGTCCCCATCACAAACAATCCGACAATGGAGAAAAAGGTTACGATTTTCTGTACTGCATTGTTTTGCAGTATATTCATTGCTGAATCGGTTCCCAGCTTATAGCCCATGTTGAACATGAATTTACCTTCCGATACGAGAATGACATAGAGTAGAATATCATCTACAATGGGTGCCCACAGCATCCCCTGCTGCGCAAAGCCCATAAAGAAGGTGGAGATAAGTGGCTTCAATGTCGCATAATTCAGGGTATCACCAACACCGGCAAAAGGCCCCATCATGCCGTTTTTAACACTGTTGATCAGATCTTCGGAAATCAGCTGATCTTCAGGCACCTGATCCCGCTTTTGTATCGCTCTTTGCTCTTCCAGTGATGTAATAATACCGGGAATGATACCACCAATCATATTTTCTGTGATAAAGAACTGCATATGTCGTTTCAATCCTTTGATTTGTTCTTCCTTGTCATCCGGATACAGCTCTTCCAATGCCGGTGCCATGGTTAAACACATCCCCATTGCCTGTAAACGCTCAACATTATCCACATGGCAGACATGCAGGCGCCAGTTGAACCAAACCTTTTTCAAGGTTTTCCTGCTAAGAATATGTGTTGCCTTGGATTCCGCATTTTTGAGATTGAGTAAATCCGCAAACAGGCTTCCATTGTCTGTTTCCTTTTTTGTAAAAATCGTATAGAGCCAGGCAATAAAAATACCAAGCAGACAGCCCGGTACCGCTCCCAGACCGGAATATTGAGCAAAGAAGAAGCCTGCGATAAAGAACGGTATCAGCTGTCCCTTTCCGATGACCAGAATGACCATGGCAAATCCGAGTGCAGGCAGCAGTCCGCCTGCCAGAGAGAACATGTTGTTTGCCCAATCCGGAAGGCCGTTCATCAGAACACCCAGACTGTTTACGCCGTATTTCAATACGATGGTCATCGGCACCAGGAAAATCACCGCACGAATGAGTGGTCCGTAAAGCAGTGAGGTACGGGTAAGCTCTTTTACATTTCCGGTTTCCACTGCTTTATCCGCATGATGTACCGTCCAAACCATAGCCAAACGCTTTACTGTGTGCAGCTGCGCCATGATCAGTGCAGCTGCCGAAGAAATCACCAGACCCTGATCCAGCGATATGCCTGCCGTTATGACCATGGCCGTCGTCACAATACCGGCCGCTTCTTTGTCCACCGGCATAGCGCCTCCAACGGCAGTGAGTGCCAGATACAGCGGCTGAATAGTTCCACCAACAATACAGCCCTTTACCGGATCCCCCAAAATAACACCGGTAAGCAGTGAGATAAGCATTAAATCACAGAAGCAGTAGGTGAACGGTACAAAGATTTCACCTGCTGCCAGCCAATACAGCATCGCAAGTAAGATTGCTTGTAATAATGTCATTTTTTCCTCTCCTTTTTTCTAATGTATGCATACGTCTTCCATCCCTTATGCAGGCAAAATCACATTCTGAATACCTCCTTTCCCTATTTCTACCATGTGCTCTGCCGCTTCTTCCAAAGACATATCATCGAATTGAAATAATACTTCTAAGACCATTCCCAGATTCAAGCCGGCTACCAGACGGTAGCGGCAATGCTGAAATGCCATAAGCAGACTGTTGCAGGGACTTGCTCCGAATAAATCCGCCAACAGCAAATATTCACCATCTCGATCCTCATCGATCAGCTCCTCTGCCTTTTTGATAAATGCCTGCGGATCCATATTCTCCTTCATTCCGATGGCATGAATACAGGACGTCTGTTCTGTTCCGGCTATCATCCGAACAGTTTCTAAAAAGGCCTCTGCCAGATTCCCATGCGCTCCAATAACGATATGTTTCATTTTGACTCCTCCTTTTTGTTTCAAAAGTTTTTAATTAAATCTGTTTTTATGAAATCGTTTCCATTTACAATTACATTGTATATTTTACAGTATATTAGTCAATAGATTTCTTTTTAATTCTGAAATCAAATCTTTTTACTATTGATTCAAAATTTATATCACTTCCGAATTGTTTTGTTTCAAAAATTTGCAAGCACATAAAAAAAAGACATATCATCAGACATGCCCGTATTTCTTTATTCAGTATCAAAACGGTTAACTTCTATGATCTTACCAACCTTTAACTTATGATTAAGATCACGATCAATCTTATCTGTAACCAGAGCATCGAAATCCTGAAACACGCCATATTGATAACGTGATGTTCGTTCAAACTTAACTGCCAGTGTAATCAAGATTTTGCATTTACTTCTTCGCAATATGATTTCATTTAAAAACATCGCGTCTTCTGTCTGTGTTCCGGGACCATCAAATCCAAGACAGCCATCCGTTCCAAAAATCGCAGCATCATAAGAAAACCGACTCGCCATATCGGATACAAACTGCCCCTCTGTACGATTTCCGCTTCGTGAATACTTCCCACCGAGAAAGACTACCTCATTTCTGCTTTCCTTTAATTCATTCATCATTTCAAAACAGTTCGTGATAATCAGTAAATTCTTGCGAAAGCTAAAGAGCTTCCCAAGCGGAAGTGCTGTAGAGCTGGGGTCAACAAAAACAACATCGTCATCGTGAATAAAGTTGATCACTTCCATACAGATTGCCTTTTTTATCTCAATTTTTTCCTGTGTTCGAACATCAATGGGTACATCGGTAAATGAATTACGTAAAACAGCACCGCCGTGCGTACGAAATAAAATGCCTTTTCTCTGTAAGAACTCCAAATCTTTACGAATGGTTTCCATTGTCACTCCAAAGCAGTCGGATAGTTCCTTAACACTTGCCTTCCCATGCGATAGTAAATAGTTTGATATTTCATCAAGCCTTTTTTCCAATCTCTTTTCCATACCCCAACTACGACAGACAACTGTATGCCCGTCATTCTCCTTTCGCAATCAAAATATTATATATTCCCTATCAAGAAATTCCCAATTTCTTATGTCTATATTCATTATACAATGTTTTTTTCATGTCGTGAAGACAGCAATCCTTGCAGAATAAAAAATAGGACACCTTCATGTCCTATAACAATACGATATTATGCTTTTCACATTCCTCCCGCATGGCATCGCTCCACTGGGAAACCTGTACTTCTCCGATATGTGCTTTGTTTAATAAAATCAAACAAATTCTGGACTGACCAATACCTCCGCCAATGGTTAACGGCAGCTCATCCTGCAACAGCATTTTGTGAAACGGCAGATTCTTACGCTCCTCACAGTCTGCTTTTTTCAACTGCTCTGCCAATGCTTTAGCATCCACGCGGATCCCCATACTGCTTATTTCCAGTACGGTATCCAGCACCGGATAATACAGAAGGATATCACCGTTTAATGCCCAGTCATCATAATCCGGGGCACGTCCGTCATGCTTTTCCCCGCTGTTCAGGGTATCTCCGATTTTCATCAGGAAGACAGTTCTATGCTGCTTTACAATCTCATACTCGCGCTCTTTTGGTGTCAGATCAGGAAAGCGGTCCTCCAGCTCCTGTGCAGTGATGAAATACACATCCTCCTGAATAAACGGCATGAGATTTTCATAAACGATATCCAGCTCCTTCTCCGTTTCCTTCAATGCCTTCATAATATTACGTACAGTCATTTTCAGAAACTCCATCGTCCGATTCTCCCGACTGATTATCTTTTCCCAGTCCCACTGATCGACATAGCAGGAATGCAGATTATCCAGCACCTCATCCCGTCGGATTGCATTCATATCGGTATAAATTCCTTTACCTACATTCAGATTGTACCGCTTCAAAGCCATACGCTTCCATTTCGCAAGAGAATGAACAATCTGATAGTCCTCACCCTCAATTTCCATGATATCAAACGCTACCGGACGCTCAGTACCGTTCAAATCATCATTCAACCCGCTGCTTTTGGAAACATACAGGGGTGCGGATATACGCATCAGATTCAAATGATGCGCCAGACGACGTTCAAACAGGTCCTTGACATATTTGATGGCGATTTCCGTGGATATGATATCCAGCTTGTTTTCATAATATTTTGGTATGATCAGATCTTCAACTGCCATAGCTTCACTCCTCTTTCATATACCTTCTTATTATACATGATTTTATTTCCAAAATATATCTTTTTTTGAAATATTTTTCAATATTCTTAACTAATTTACAATTCCTTTCATTTCGATATATACAGAAGGAAGCACACGATTCAATCAGCTTTTCGCATATCGGAGAGATACAAGAAAAGAGGATGTCACACGCTTGGAAATTCAAACGTTCTTTATCCTCTTGCCTACACTATTTCATCCGTTTACATTTTCTCATACACAGCCTGTAAAAGAATACAACACACATGTCCTACTTATACTTTTTAAACATGTACAGCTTTCCGAATTCCTCTCTTTGAAATCCATTTGCCTCCAGCACATGCATGGAAGCGGTGTTGCGTTTTTCAACCAGTGCATAAATGGAGAGCACCTGCAGCGTATCAAAGGCCTCCTCGCACAAAGCACGAACCGCCTGCTGCATGATTCCCTTATGCCAGTAATGTACACCCAGCCAATAGGACAGCTCCGCACTGCTGCTGGTCTTTTTTTCACATTCCAGAAAGCCGCAAACACTGCCGTCCAGCTCCACCGCACGAAATAAATACCGCTGCGGATCTGCATGCTGATAAAAATGAATCGTTGATACGGCATTAAGAAAGGTATCCGGATACAGGAATTTCCAGACTCTTTTTTTTAAATAATACGGATGCATGGACAAGCTGTGCAGCTCCATCGCATCCTCTACATCCCAGGGACGTACCATAACTGTCATATTCATCACCATGATATAGTATGCACCTTTCTGCATGGTGTAAACTCTATTACCTGTTGTTATATGACATTGAGCTTCATTTTGATACAGTATGTAGATATCTCCAACCACAAAACCGATACCGATTCCGGTATATGCCTTCAGTGTTTCCGTATATCAGCCGCAGGATAGATATGCTTAAAGCCTTATAATCATTTCCGTAAGGACCTGTTTTCAGCCGGACAATGCCTCACGTGTTACAAAAATCTCCTTACTAGTCATCATCCTGTGGATCAAAGCCTCCTGTACCTGCAAATTCGATTGATTAGATTTTTTCTTCTTGTTCACATAAATTGAAATTCACTGCAGCGCTATCGTCAGGTAATGGCATGTCCAATACAAAATCCAGCCATTCCTGAAAGCTTTCCATGCCGTCATCACCTCTTTAACATTCGTATAGTATCCTATCTGTCTTCATTATGACTAGACATGGAAAAAGAGTAATGTTTTCATATCGTGCTAAAACGGCATCTTATCCTTATTCTTCCATCGGCTGAAATCCAGAGAAAGCTCATAAATTTTACGGATAATGATATAGGTACATGTTACCATTACGGAACATAAAAATGCAAGGCAGATCTGAATTCTATACATATCAAAACTCTCTCCTGTCAGACCAAGCATAAGCAGTAATAAATCGGCAAATATACCTGCAAGGATTGCAAATGCCAGAAAGGATGCAATTGCCGTTAACAGCACTTTTTTTAAGGATAACATTTCTCACACTCCTCTCTATAAACGTAACTGACTACATTGTAATTCACTTATTTTTGTATTATAATCTTTCTTCGCCATTCATAATACCCCGGTGACAGACTGTACAGTAATATGCAGCTATAGCAGCGGGATACAAGGTTTGCTCTGCCAGCAGCACCTCCTGATCATTTGCAGGCTGCATCCTCACAAGGTGCTTGTTTTCAGAGAAAATACTATTGGAAGCGGCCTGTACAAACCCTGCTTTCATTTCCTTACCGCAATATGGACGAAGCATTTTCATTCCTCCTATTTCGGCAGATGTGAAACTATAGAAGCTTGGCAGTCCTTCTGCCCAGTGGTGTATACGTTCGCTTTTTATTCCTCTATATCCAATGGAACAACTGGCTTCCAAAGTTTGAATATGACCCAGCTCCCATCCATAGCCAGCTCTATCTCCTGATCCCCTATCTGATAGCTGATACCGGTAGCGAAGTTGGATTGATTATCCTTTTTCGGTATTTCTGTCCGCCCTACCATGCTGTCGATTTCTCCATCCATCATACCGCAGCGCAGACTTTCATTATCGGTTTTTTTCGTATTGTAATACAGCTGTCCGTTTACCATAAGCAGCTGCTCACTGCTTTCCGCTTTCACTGTTTTCCCCTGGACGGTCTCAGCCTCTGTATCCTTGCAGCCGCCAAGGATACAGATACTAAACAGAAGAACCATATATCCCCATGTTTTCAACTTTCTCACTCCTTACTTCCATACTACTGTATCTTTAGTCACAGCGAAGAAAGAGCAGTCGCTGAATATCTTCCATATGAGCTTCCTCACATACACGATAGTGTATCCAGCCGCCGTTGCCACAGGGATATCTGTTATCAACATATTCCTTTGCATAAGGCTGCAGCTGCTCATATACCGATGCAAATTGTGTATCCGATAACCGCAGCATGACGGTAAAAGCACCCGCTTCCGGAAACACATTGCACATCAGCTTGTTACGCTTACGATGCGCAATTCCCCAGCCGTAATGGTTACCATAGGGAAAGGTAATCTCCTGCTGCGTTGCAAATGTTTCCATGAGCCATGTATTCAAACCGGCAAACAGCTCCCCACATTCCTTGCAGTGCATACACATTTCGTTATACTGAGGCTGTTCCTGCTTATTCAACATTCTTTCATACATAAACCGATCCTCCTGCCATTCGATTGTTTTTTTCATTATAGCACACTTTCAACCATATGTAATTCTCTGTTCACCGTATTTTCCTTAAAATATGAAAGGAGCATCCTTCATTGCGAAAGAATACTCCTTGACTTCATTGATTAAGCTTTTACCTTAACACAGGTACCATCCGGTCCCGGTGTTGTGTTCAGATATTCAGCGATGGCTGCTTTCTGATCCGGTTTACAAGGCTTGCAGGTACCGACAACAGTGACTTCACCCTCTACCAGTGCCTCGGCAAGTCCGCTGCAGCCCGCATACCCGCAGCTGCCGCAGTTGTAGTTTGGCAGCATGCTGCTGACCTTTTCAATACGCTCATCGACTTCAACGCTTAAGAATCTGTCCGCAATTCCCAGCCCAAGACCAAGAATTGCCCCCAGAACAAGCATCATAACGATTGCAGTTACCATGTGACGACCCCTTTCTATTCCTCATGTGCAGGGTTGTTGCAGCAGGAATGATCATGACAGCCCTTGCACTGTGCTTTCAAATCCTCACATCCCTTGGGAAGCGGTGTTTTGTGATTGAAGTAAAACACCAGCGCATAAACTGCACCGAGTGCCCCCAGATACAGGACGGGAAGTAATGCCTTCATATTAAACCAGACCCATCAGTCCGCTGAAGGCAAGTGCCATGATTGCTGCAACGATCAGGGCAATCGGATTTCCTTTCCAGGAAAGCGGCGTATCACAGGCATCCAGACGCTCACGTATTGTAGAGAAGATGTACAGCACCATCGTGAAACCAACAGGAATCGCAATGGAATATGTCAGCATCTCCGCGAAGTTATAACCGCTGGTGATGTTATTCAGTGTCACATTCAATACGACACAGTTTGTCGTGATCAGCGGCAGGTAGACACCAAGTGCCTTATACAGGGAAGGACTCAGCTTCTTAATGATCATTTCGACCAGCTGAACCAGTGCGGCAATGACCAGAATGAACGTGATCAAATCCATATACTGAAGTCCCAGCGGATCCAGTACCATATAATACAAACCATAGGTAACTAATGATGCAGCTACGATTACAAAGGTAACGGCAGCACCCATACCGATGGCAGAGCTGCTCTTCTTGGATACCCCCATAAACGGGCACATACCAAGGAACTGATTCAGGACGACGTTGTTAATGAAGACAAACGTAATCAGCATCACAAATAAATTGCTCCAGTTCATCGTTTATTTCGCCTCCTTTTCCAGCTTCTTCGCCTTATTCTGCTGGTGAGACTTATAGGCAGCCAGTCCCGCAGCCAGACATGCAAACGTACAGAATGCACCAAACGGCTGAGAGAACATGGAGATTGCAAAGTCTTCCGGAATAATACGGATTGAGAAAATATTCTGTGCAGCATCGAACGGATTGTCAAAGGACAGGATTCCCGTTGCGATAATCTGACGGATTGCGGACATCAGGATGATGGATACGGTGTACCCAAGTCCCATGCCAAGTCCGTCAAGTGCAGAATCAAACACACCGTTTTTGCTGGCAAAGGCTTCCGCACGGCCCAGAATAATACAGTTTACAACAATCAGCGGGATGAAGACACCCAGCGCAGAATCCAGACTCGGCGCATATGCCTTAATCAGCATCTGAATGATTTTTACAAGCGTTGCAATGATAACGATATACACCGGAATACGGATTTCCGATGGTGTAATATTACGAATCAGGGAAATGATCACATTGGACATGATCAATACTACGATAACAGCAACTCCCATACCGATGGCATTGTTCAGCGTGGTCGTAATGGCCAGGGTGGAACAAAGTCCCAGATACAGGGAGAATACAGGATTTTCACGGATGAATCCTGCTGTAAAATTCTCTTTACGGTTCATTCTTCATCCACCTCCTACTTCAGATTCTCAGCCTGATATTTGGCTGCTTCACGGATTCCTTCAATAACCGGCTTACTGGAAACCGTTGCTCCGGTAATCGTATCATCCAGAATCTCTTCACCTGCTGCATCCTTTCCCTTTAAAGATTCACGAAACGGCTTCTCCGTTACCTTGGAGCCGAGCCCCTGTGTATCTCCATTGGAAATCGCAACATAGTCATACACGCTTCCATCCTTGTTCAGAGCCACCAAATAGCTGGTACCGTCCTTATATCCGGTTACCTTCATTTTGAAGATATAGCCCTTTCCTTCCACCTCGAATATTTTCTCAATGGTTTTGGAAGCATTGTCTTTCACCTTTACAAATGCATCATCACTCACATCCGGATAGATTTCCTTCAGTGTCTCCTTTTCCGCAGCCAGCTCATTGGCAGCGATGACAGGAGCCGTCATGTTATTGGCAAACGCCAGCGCTCCTCCGGCCAGGGCAGCAATCAGAGCTAAGAAGACAGTCAGATGTAGTATCTTTTTCATATTCTTACCTCCTAATATCCCAGAGCCTTACGTACCTCTTCAACGGCGCGTACCGTTGATTTGGAAGAGAACGTAGCTTCTGTTACCGCATCATTTTTTTCTACCTCGACATCCTTTTTCAAATCCTGTCCGATAAACTGATCCAGGAATGCAGGATTGTCAATTTTATCACCCTGATACGGTGTATCATTGATTTCCGTCGGTACAACCGTGACGATTTTATCATCCTTCACGGTGATATCGAATTTGTTATAGATGGTTGGATTCTCTGTGGATGCGTACCCCTGTGATTCCACATGATAGGTCACGGTGCCATCGCTGTTTTCTGTCTTTCCACTCAGCTTGGCTTCAAATTTATTGACATCCTTGTCCGCAGTATTCAGCATAACAGCAGGAGCCGGCTCCTTTGCTTCAATAACGCTTCCGGCAAGCAGTACGCTTCCCATACCGACAACTGCAACAATACTGAAGATGATCGTCGCTTTTTTGCGCAGAGCCAGCTGTTTTCCTTCCAGCCCTTTTTCAATCATCGGTGTCAGCATATTCATCATCAGAATGGAATACAGGCAGCCCTCCGGCAGATTTGCCTTTACACGGATCAGCACGGTGATGATGGCAGCTCCAAGCGCAAAGATGCAGCGCCCCTGTGCACTCGTTGGAGAGGTCACCGGATCGGTCAGCATAAACACTGCCCCAAAGACAACACCACCGGTCAATACATGAACCAGCGGATACCAGAGAAAGCCCGGAATGCCGTCATAGCTTCCTACACCGCGCAGCAGTGCGATACCGGCCGCCAGAACAAAGATGCTTCCCAGATACACAGCAGGAACTCTCCAGTCAATAACGCGGCGAATGGACAATACAACACCGACCAGTAGAATGATGATTGCGCTTGTTTCACCGATCGCACCCGGATACCAGCCGGTAAGCAGCTTTCCGATACCGCCGATCTCACTCATCATATCCTTGATCATTTCCGGATTTGTCACCAGCCAGTTAAACTCGCTCGCGATAACGGTTGTCGGTGTTGCTGAGGTGATGACATCCGTCGTTGCCCCCATGAAGGTCGCAAAGACGATGGCTCTTCCCACAGCAGCCGGATTGAAGATATTGTTTCCAAAGCCTCCAAACAACAGCTTCGCAAAGAAGATAGCGAAGAAGGTGGAGACTCCCAGCGCATAGGGGCGGATACTGATGGGACACATCAGCGTTAAGATGATCGCTGTGATCCATCCAAAGGAGCCTCCCATAAACTTCCTGATATACGGCAGATCAAATTTCTGATCCTTCTTCATAAAGAATGCCCAGGCAAGCTCAGTCACAAATGCGACAAGCAGGGATACCGCAAGCAGCTTGATCGCCTGCAGCATATGATCAAAGCTATATGCCTGATTATAATAAATTAGTGAAAATGCAAACACCACAAGTAACCCGATCATCAGCTCCAGCATAATCTGCTGTGTGCTCTGCTTCTGACGTAAGTTCGGTGATGCATGGAATGTAAATTTCATAAAATACCCTCCCTTACTTCTTAGCCAGCATCAGCTGACGCTTTGCACGGCGAACATTCTCCGTCACATCCAGACGGGACGGACAGATGTATGTACAAAGACCGCACTCGATACAATCCATGGCACATAGCTTCTCCATGGCTTTCTTATCGTTTGTTTTTACCGCCTGTGCAATACGCACCGGCTGCAGTCCTGCAGGACAGTGGTCAGAGCATTTCCCGCAGCGCAGACAGGCAATACTGTCAAACGGCTTGTTTTCCAGAATGGTCAATGCATTCATATTGCGGTCGATCACGAATTTGTCGTTGACGATCGTTTTCCCCATCATCGGACCTCCGGCAATCAGCCTTACGTCCTCACAGGTATAGCCGCCGCATGCCGCTACAATTTCTGATACCGGTACACCAACCGGAACCTGTACGTTGACCGGCTTCTTTATCGCATTTCCGGATACGGTCAGCGTCTTGGATACGATTGGCGTTCCTGTTAGCAGTGCATCGCCAAATGCAATCGCCGTTGTCGCATTATTGACAATGGCACCAACCTCACCCGGCAGCTTTTCATATTCTGCATGCATGATTTCACGCACCAAAACACGCTCCCAGCCCATCGGGTACACATCCGGCACAGCCGCTACGCTGAAGCCCTCCATGCCCTTGACTGCTTCTTCCACAAACTGAATCAGATCCGGATGCGTCTTCTTGATTGCGATCACTGCCTCCGGTGCCATCGCCATTTTCTTCATGGCTGCCACACCGGTAACAAATTCTTCCTTGTGCGCCTGAATCATCTTATAGTCCGCAGTGATGAACGGTTCACATTCCACCGCATTGATGATCAGCTTCTTTACATCCTTTGCAAATTTGTACTTGATATATGCAGGGAAGCCTGCACCACCCAGACCGATGATTCCCGCATTCATCATGAAATCGATCAGCGCTGTACGATCAGCGCTCTTATAATCAAGCGGTTCAAACGAACGTACACGCTCATACAATCCATCGTTTTCAATAACAAGATGCTCCACCGGCTTCAGGGAAGAATGCATAAGCTTCTGCGTACCTGCCACAGTACCGGAAACACTTGCAAAAATAGGAACAACATTACGTTCATTGCACTGGGCAACTTTTGTACCAATGGAAACATGGTCACCTTCCTTAACCAGTATTTCCAGATTCACAGAAGGCCCGCAGATCAAAGGGATAAATACCTTGCTGCCGGCTTTCACTTCCATGATGTCTACATGGTCGCTGAGTTCCTTATGGCCCGGAATGTGCTGACGCATCGGTCCTTTAAACAATGACATCACAGTCACCTTACCTTTCTCTTACTTCTTCCATATCATATGTGAATGTGCTGACACATTTTACATATCGGTTTTATTATAGCATTTTCATACCATGATAAAAAGCGGAAATTTAACATTTTCTTAAGGATTTTTCTGGTAGTTTCCCTCCGGTTTCCTTCGCTTTCCATACAGGTAAGGACTTTTGTAAAAATGTTAAATTGTTACTGAAAACGAATGCTTCGCTCTTGTAGGAAATGATAAAGTTTTCTTATGCATCCCGGTTTAAATTCGTGGAAATAATGGTATAATGTCAAACGGTGATAACATGAAAAAAATACTAAGCATTCTGCTGGGTGCGCTGCTGCTGAGCGGCTGCAGTGAAAAGGCACTCCATAAATATTCCATGACGGCAACGGATATCGGTTTTGATACCGTGGTGAGCTTTACCGCCTATACGGAGAATGAAGCTGCCTTCAACAGCTATAGTGCCGAGCTGAAAAAGCAGTTTCGCTATTACGACCGGCTGTTTGACAAATACAACAGCTATGACGGCGTGAATAACATCAAAACCATCAATGACAATGCCGGCAGGCAGCCGGTCGAGGTCGAGCCTGTCATTCTGGATCTTCTAAAGCTGGCAAAAGCCTACGATACCATCAGCGACCATCAGTTTGATATCACGATGGGCAGTGTGTTAAACATATGGCATGATTACCGTGAGGCGGGAACGCTGGCAAACCAGAAGAATAAGGAAAGCAGTATCCCGTCCATGAAGGAGCTGCAGACAGCCGCAAAGCACAGCGGCTGGAAGCATGTACAGATCGACGAAAAAAACAGCACGGTATATATCGACGATCGTGATGTATCTCTGGATGTCGGCGGTGTTGCCAAGGGTTATGCCGTGGAGCTTATTGCCGATCAGCTGCAAAAGGACGGGCTTCAGCATGCCATTATCAACGGCGGTGGTAATATCCGTCTGATTGGCGATAAACCGGATAACGAAGCCTGGTCCGTCGGCATCCAGATTCCAAATCTGAAAGCACAGTCCACCGATTCTTTAATCTCTGTAAAATCCAAGGGCGACACATCCTTTGTGACCAGCGGTGATTACCAGCGCTATTATACGTATAAGGGTAAGATCATGCATCATATCATTGACCCTGATACATTGATGCCGGCTCGGCACAGCCGTTCTGTTACGGTAATCACAGACAACAGCGGCATAGCGGACATCCTTTCCACAACGCTGTATACGATGAGCCATGAGGAAGGCGTAAAGCTGATCAACCGCCTGCAGAAGGAAGAAAACATTCAGGTCAATGCCATCTGGGTGTACGATGATATCCAGAAACCGGAGAATGGTACAGATGCCATCAGTGTTAAGGGGTATCAAATTGTCTTTAGCGACGGTTTAAAGGATAAAATCAAGGAGAGCTGATGGACCGTTACCTGTAGGATTGGTTAAAGTCAAAAAAATCACCCTGTTCCTGTGATTTGAACTGCATGGAGAAAACAGTCTCGTTTATCCAATACTGATTTTCTGCATTCTACATTGAATTGCTCTTTATGATTAGAGTCTGTTGATTTTATTGATTTCGAAGCATTCATAAAATGCCATAAAAAGCAGAAACTTTTTAAATAAAAGGTATAAACATTTTACATAGTATTGTTTCTTATGACATATGGTATATAGATAAGCTTAGGTGAAAATTGCTATTGCTTTCTATCATAATGTTAATTTACTAAAAAACTCACGATAGAGCCGTGAGTTTTTTAGTAAATTCTTTGATTATTCAATTCCCTATATGCTATACATTCATAAAGTTCAATAAATCCA
The DNA here is from genome assembly GCA_012317185.1 of [Clostridium] innocuum. Taxonomy (NCBI): domain Bacteria; kingdom Bacillati; phylum Bacillota; class Clostridia; order Eubacteriales; family Clostridiaceae; genus Clostridium; species [Clostridium] innocuum. The sequence goes on from CP048838.1 coordinate 2,455,093, forward strand.
TTCGGATGTTGTAAAAGCATAAACCGATTTTGGTTCTTTCCAATATACATTTTTGTATTTCTCTTAATGTGAACCCCTGTATAGTTTCTGCTAGCATATACAGCAATCTCTTCTTTCATCTTACCAACATACTGAAATGAATCTGGAATCGCTTCAAAGATATCTGGTTCAGTTACTGCTGCTGGTAAATAACGCATACCATTATAAATAAAATGTGGTGGATACGAGGCATCCTCAGAATTATTGCTGTCAAATACATTCATCTCTTCGCCAAGTTCCATCTTGTCTGTATAGATAAAATGTAGTATTTTATTATCATGTTTAACGAATAATGAGTTGTCATTTTTTATTACTTTGTCCCCTATATATTTCTTAGCAGATTTTGTTACATTTAGGTTACTTGTTGGAAATTCTTCTCGTGATACACTTTCTTTTATTACACCCAATTCTTGTCCATTTATTTCTTCTTGAGTGTCTACATCACTTTTCCAATAAATCTTGTCTTGATAGAAAATGCCTTCAGGCAACACAAATGGCAAAGTTGCATCCGAATAAACAACCGGAGGTGATTCCTGAGGTGTAGAACACCCAGTGAATGTAATCATGAAAGCGAAAGTCAATAAATATTTTAATTTCATTTTAAAAATACATGCCATAACCACGTGTTTTCATGGTTGTTCCACCCGCAGATTTATAAGTTACTGCATCTACAGACCATTCAGAGTACGAATACCAAGGGTTCCATACCCTTCTTCTGCTTCCCTCTATACCATGAATAAGTAAAGCATGATTACCTCCTCCTGATACATCCATAGACCAATGTACCGGATTGCCCCCCCTTAAATAACCATGAAGAGAAGAATTCATAATAGAGCCTGAGTACCTTCCATCATATGTAACACCCTTTGTTTTACAATACTTCTTCGCATTGTCAACTGATAAGGCTGTCTGTGTGCCTAGATTAAAATAATTAGTTATTGTTGAGGCTCGCACATTCTTACCCTTATAGCGCAAGGCTGTAGCAGTAACATAAGCAAAACTCCAGTTTGTACTTCCCTGCGTTTCAACAATATTTATATTTAGCATATAATTATAACTTGTAGCTCTAGTTTGTGGTTTGACGAAAAAGCTGGTTTTGTCTGAAATATCAACTGGCTTGAAAGCAGAAGCACTTCTAAATTCTGCTTTTGTTCGAAATGCTTCTACACTTCCAGTTTTACTGTTTACAATCGTTGTTCCATTATCACTTATAAACAACTCCTGGTTATTTTGTGGGTCTAAAGATATAATAGGAGCATCTTCTGGAGTATTTCCAGCATATTTAGTTAAATCATCTACAAAATTTTCACTAAAAATACCTGTATAATTTCCTGTTCCATCATCGAAAATTCTATAAACATAAGTTAACTTATTATCAATATAAATAGGATAATAATAAGTTGGGATGCTCTCATTGCTCGTCTCCTGAACATAAATACCCTGACCCATTGTTATTTTCTCATTTAAGATTGGCTTAATTGTGTTTTCAGCAATCAAAAAATCATAAACTGTTTCCTTTGCATATGTATCAGCAACTTCTGATTTAATAGTTTTGAAATACAGCATGTCGTTTTCTTCAGCTTTTGCCCCTGTAAAACTATTCATTGAGAATGCTAATAATGAACAGAATACAACTGATAGAATTTTTTTCATATTTTCCCTCCATCAAGATAATATATCATTAACATTATAATTTTTCTTTCACCTCCACCGAATTATGAGTATCGAATATATCTTATCAAATAGATTATTATATTTAATATACCTATTTGTCAATGCAAATAACAATATTGTATGTGTTTACATTAAATACCACATAAGTATAGTGCTTTTGTGATTTTTCACATGTGGCCTGTAATACAATTGAATTACAGGAAAATAAAAGGTTAAGTCTCAATGTCATTAAGTTAAAGAATCAATCTGCGGCTGTTTTATGCATCCACTGCACAAGGAGTGTCGCGATAAACAAGGCACTTGCCCACAGCAAAACAAAACCCAGATGCTCCACAGCCTGTGCTGTCAGCCCTGCCTCCAGTGATTCACTCAGCTGTAAAACAGCCTTGGTCATCAGCATGGATGCAATGGTATCCAGAATTCCTCCTTCATGAGCCACCTCATAAAAGCCACCCGAGATAATGGATGCCAAAACAGCAAGTGCACTTCCCAGCATATTGGCTGTAACCTTCTGTGCAAACAGCATATTCAAAAACAGGGCGAAGGCTGTCGCAAACAAAGCTAAAACAAACAGCAGACCGGCATAAACCGGCAGGAAAAAGCCGATTTGAGCACCAAACAGCCGGCACACGCAAGCGTCATAAAGGCCGGCAGAATCACAGACAGCATGGTAAATGCAATCATACCACCCAGATAAGAGAAAAAGGATACCAGAGACAGCAGTATCCGCTTCATACGCCACAGCTTCTTATCCTCACCATACTGCATCATATAGACCAGTGACTACATGTATACGCAATACTTCCTTCTAAACTCCTCCTCATCCATCCTTGAACATCCCTATTGTATAAGAAGGCGCAAAAAAAGGAATCAACCGTTGGGATGATTCCTGGTATGATTATTTTACTTCCCGTGTCCAGCCATAGGTATCCGCAACATCGCCCCACTGGATACCGGTCAGTGTATCGTACAGCTTCTGTGTCAGCTCTCCGGTCTTGAAATCATTGATCACCGTGATTTCCCCTTTGAAATTCAGCTCTCCGACAGGAGAAATAACCGCTGCAGTTCCGGTACCAAACGCTTCCTCCAGACGGCCCTCCTTACCCGCCTGCATCAGCTCATCAATAGCGAGATGGCGTTCCTCCACCTCATAGCCCCAGGAGGTTAACAGCTGCAGAATGGAATCTCTGGTAACACCCGGCAATACTGTTCCATCACAGGGTGCCGTAACGATTTTATTATCAATTTTGAACATGACGTTCATCGTTCCGACTTCCTCGACATACTTTCGCTCCACACCATCCAGCCAGAGCACCTGGGTATACCCCAGCTTTTCCGCCTTGACCTGCGCAGCAATGCTGGCCGCATAGTTGCCGCCGCACTTTGTAAATCCGGTGCCTCCCTTGGTAGCCCGCACATATTCATCCTCTACATAGATTTTCACAGGATTTACACCCTCCGGATAATACGCTCCAACCGGAGAAAGCAGAATCATGAATTTGTAGGCATTGCTTGGATGTACCCCAACCGCAGCTTCCGTCGCAAACATAAACGGGCGGATATAAAGTGAGGTACCCTCGGCAGTCGGAATCCAGTCCTTTTCATAATTTACAACCGCAGCTACCGCCTCTACAAACATCTCCTCATCCATTTCCGGCATACACAGACGACGGTTGGAATTGGCGAAGCGGCGCGCATTCATTTCCGGGCGAAACAGCAGCACCCGGCCATCCTTTGTCTTATAGGCCTTCAGCCCCTCAAAGGTTTCCTGTGCATAATGCAGAACCAGACTTGCAGGATCCATGCAGATCGGCGCATACGGCTCGATCTTGGCATTGCACCAGCCCTGCTCTGCTGTCCAATCCATGGTAAACATATGGTCGGTAAAGATTTTACCAAAGCCCAGATCACTGCTCCAGTCAGGTTTTTCTTTTTTCTGTGATGCTTCTATAATTTCGATATTCATATACGAATCCTCCCTAATCACAACTTCTATGTTTCATAGGTTACACCCTTTTTGCAATTTCGTCAACCACATTCTTTCATATTTTTACATTCTCTCTCATTTTTATTTCAAAAGACTGTGCATTTCTCTATTACCGTACCATATTATGATGCTCCCCTTCCAATCAACCCATGCATAGTAATAGCAATAAGTAAAAATGTAACAGATGTAAATCAGCAAAGAGTATTTCATCTCCCTACATTCAAATGTTGACAATCCGTAATCCGCAGTGAGACACAGAATAGTTTCATAACCAAAGGCGAATGATAGATACCAGTTTGATGACCTTTATGGGAGTCAAGGAGCGTCCGAAGCAACACAGCCATTGTGTCGGGATTGCATGCTTCATAAGTGTACCTTTGCCCTGCCGGGGTCTTTGGATGATTCCTGATCGGATGAACACCTTCTGTTCCGGCAAAAAGCTATTTGCGAAAGCGATGAGAAGCCTGCCGGCATGCTGGCTGAATATCAGGCTTAAACATCTCCAGCGCAGATAGAACATCAGTTGTGCATTTATCGGTATCTCTGTGGCATATACGAAGTGATCGTTATGATCTGATGTATATTCTGTTTTTCTTTATTTACGTACACACTCAGTAGCCACGATTATGCAATGTAATAGTAATGGAATTCCATATTTCCGCGTATGGGATGCAATATTATTTTCTACAGGTATTTCGGACAAAAATACTAACTTTTATAAATTTATGCTATACTTTTACTAAACACGGAAGAGGGCACATTATGACAGTAGAAATCAAGCATAACCAAAGCTTCTGGGAGCAGGGTCCCCAGAATGCTGAAGAAATCCATGCCGTACAGCAACTGCAGACCGGACTGTATAATATTCGCAGCGATACCCATATTGGTATCACATGGGAGGAAAACGAACGGGATGCAGTATTTGTATTATACATGCTGGAGGGAGAAATGCAGTTTCAATCCAGCAGTGAAGTCTTTTCCTTAAAAAAGGATGACAGCGCACTGTTTAGCTATGAAGCAACTGCTATTCACGGAATTTCCAAAACACCCTGCCGTCTGATGCTGTTCAGTACGAGCGGCTCCTATCAAAAGGTGAATGCGACCAACGCCTGCTTTGAAAAGCTGCGGGAGGTCGAACTGAAGGATATCTATACGATTGGACACAGCCGACGGGTCAGCAGTCTTTCCATGTCCATTGCATTGCAGCTGGATCCGGGCTATGATATTCTGACACTGGGCGCAGCCGCAACCTTCCATGATCTTGGTAAATATTATACACCAATTGAAATTCTGCAAAAGCCGGGACGATTAACTCCTGAGGAATTTTCCATTATCAAGCTGCATCCCCAGGCTTCCTGGCAGCTGCTGATGGAATCACATGGAGAAATAATTGCAGAGATAGCCCTGCAGCACCATGAACGAATGGATGGAAGCGGATATCCCCGCGGTCTGCACGCAGATGCAATCCGGATGGATGCACGCATCATTGCAGTTGCGGATGTGTTTGATGCCATTACGAGTAAACGCTCCTACAACAATCCCGTCAGCTATGAACAGGCTCTGTCTATCATGGAACAGGAGCGGCAGCTGTACGATTCGGATGTTCTGCATGCACTTCATATTCTGGTAAGGGAAAAGCGACTGTCCATTTCGATATAAGATCACAGTAAAAACCGGCACTTCAAAATTTGCCGGTTTTTTTATGCATTGGAAAGGATACGTACAGGGAATAGCCTTGCGCAGAACAAGCACTCAGCAAGACTTTACGTACCGTAAGAAATGTGAAAAAGGCATCTGCTTTTTTACGAATCATAATATGCAGATGCCCGTTTATAGAAAAGCTATGCTTTCTTCTTCATTTCCTCCAGCTGTTTTTCAACGATCGCATACTGGGAGCGGTAACCCTCCAGCTTTTCACGCTCTGCGTTGACCTTTGCTTCGGGAGCCTTGTTTACGAAATTCGGATTGCTCAGCATGCCCTCTCCGCGTTTGATTTCCTGCTGCAGACGTTTGATTTCCTTGCTCAGCTTTTCGATTTCCTCTTCCACATTGATGATTGCGGCCAGTGGAACATTCAGCGTACCGTTCAGAATCGGACGAACTGCCATTTCCACAGCGCTGTCCTCATCGATCCATGTCGCATGACACATCTTCTGCAGGATGGCATTGATATAGGAAACACTTGGCATATTCTTACCGTTTTCGTCCCGTATGATGACCTCGATGTCCATGCTCGGCTTCAGGTTGTAATCCACCTTCAGACTGCGCACTGCCTCGATCATTGTAATCAGCTGACGAATCGCTGTCATTTCCTCTTCGCTCATCGCCGCATCCACTGCACATGGCCAGGCCTCCAGATTGATGCTTTCCTGAGTATGCGGAATTGCCAGATAGATTTCCTCTGTCACGAACGGCATGAACGGATGCAGCATACGTACGATACCGCTCAGCACCGTTACCAACGTGGACTGTGCTGCCCTGCGCAGTGTTTCATCATCGCTGGAAAGACCTGCCTTGCTCAGCTCGATATACCAGCTGCAGAAATCATCCCAGATAAAGCTGTACAGCTCATTTCCAACCAGCGCATACTCATATTTTTCCATATTCGCCGTCACGTTTTCCAGCACCTCATTGAAGCGCTTCAAAATCCATTTGTCGATCATGGAGGCATTGCTCAAATCAATGTCGGAAACCTCCATATCCTCTGGAATCTGCATGAGGACAAAGCGGCTCGCATTCCATATTTTATTGATAAAGTTCGCACTTGCCTCGACCTTTTCATCGATGTAGCGCAAATCCTGTCCCGGTGTGGAATTCGTTGTCAAAAAGAAGCGCAGTGCATCGACACCGTGATCCGCAATCACATCCATCGGATCAATACCGTTGCCCAGCGACTTACTCATCTTACGTCCCTGCGCATCCCGTACCAGACCGTGAATCAATACATCCTTAAACGGACGGTTTTTCATGCAGTAGCGTGTCTGGAAAGCCATACGGGCAACCCAGAAGAAAATGATATCATAGCCGGTCACAAGCACGTCATTCGGGAAGTAACGGTTCAAATCATCCGTCTCCTTCGGCCAGCCCAGCGTGGAGAACGGCCACAGTGCACTGGAGAACCAGGTATCCAGAACATCCTCATCCTGAATCCAGTTTTCCAAATCCTGCGGATCCTCCATCCCTACATAGATTTCACCGGTTTCCTTATGATACCAGGCAGGAATGCGGTGTCCCCACCACAGCTGACGGGAGATACACCAATCCTCGATATTTTCCAGCCACTGATGGAAGGTCTTTTCAAAGCGCTGCGGATAGAAGTGAATTTTCTGTTCTTCGATTTCCTGATTTTTTAATACCTCTTCAGCCAGCGGCTCCATACGGACAAACCACTGCTTAGAAAGATAAGGCTCCACAATGACACCGGTTCTTTCCGAATGTCCAACCTGATGCATGTGCTGTTCGATATGATCCACAACACCATCCTTTTCAAAATCGGCAACCAGTGCCTTACGGCAGGCAAAACGGTCCATTCCTGCATACTTATGTGCCATTTCATTCATCGTACCATCCGGATGCATACAGATCGGCATTGCCAGATGATATTTTTTCGCCAGAGCAAAGTCATTCGGATCATGTGCCGGTGTACATTTCATAACCGCCGTACCAAAGGACATGTCGATATAATCATCCGCCATGATTGGCAGTTCTTCCCCATTGGCAGGGTTAATAACGTGCATTCCGACGATATTCTTATAACGTACATCCTCCGGATGTACAAAAATCGCCTGATCCGCAAACATGGTTTCCGGACGGGTGGTCGCAATCACCAGCTCTTTTCCGGTTTCCACTACCTTATATTTGAAATAGTACATCGCACCTTCAATTTCCTTGTGAATAACCTCAATATTGGAAAGTGCTGTTTTAGCCTGCGGATCCCAGTTGATGATACGCTCTCCCTGATATATCAGACCATCATTGTATAAGTCCACAAATACTCTGCGTACCGCATCACTCAGTCCCTCATCCAGCGTAAAGCGTTCTCTGGAATAGTCAAGGGACAGTCCCATCTTTGCCCACTGCTTGCGAATCGTGGAGGCATACTCCTCCTTCCATTCCCATGCACGCTCAAGAAACTTCTCACGCCCGATATCATATCGTGAAATACCTTCGGATTTCAGACGCTCGTCAACCTTGGCCTGGGTCGCAATCCCGGCATGATCCATGCCCGGCAGCCACAGCATGTCATAGCCCTGCATACGCTTGTAGCGGGAAACGATATCCTGCAGGGTGGTATCCCATGCATGTCCCAAGTGCAGCTTTCCGGTTACATTGGGTGGAGGTATTACGATGCAGAAGGGGTCCTTGCTCTTATCTCCTGCTGTGAAATAGCCGTGATCGATCCAGCTTTTGTAGTGGTCCATCTCAACGTGAAGATGATCATATTTCGCATCTAATGTTTTTCTCATAACGCACTTCTCCTTTACTTGTCCAAACGGAAGCTTTCTGTAAGAATATCTTCTTTCAGAATGCTCATTAACACCATATCGTGATATCGTCCATCACTCAGCAATGCCAGCTTGCGAAGGATTCCCTCCTGTACAAAGCCGCAATGCTTTAAAACCGCTGCACTCGCCGGATGCTCCACAGCCACATAGGCTTCCATGCGGCGCAGCCCGACATGCGCAAAGCCAGCTTTCACCAGCGCGCTGACAGCTTCTCTCATCAAGCCCTGATTCCAGTAATCCGGATGCATCAGATAACCGATTTCGCCGATATCCCCATCAATGGTATGGATATCCAGATTGCCGATCACCTTGTCATCATGCTTATGTACCATCACCCAGGCCTGCGGTACACCGCGCTTTTCCCAGGTCAGAAAATAACTGCGGATACTGTTCAGTGTCTCTTCTATATCCGTATGAGGATGCAGAGATAAATACCGCATGACCAAAGGGTCGCTGTAATAGGCAAACATATCACATACATCCCCTTCTTCTACAGGACGAAGCAGCAGATGTGCAGTTTCCACACAGGGCATATCCAAGCGCATACCATCACCTCCGAATATAAAAAAAGCGTCCCGCAAAGGACGTTTTCACGTGGTACCACCTTATTTTACACAGCTGTGCTGTGCCTTGACCACGTTAACGCCGTGCTTCACGAATACTCCTACTTCTCTTTCAGAATATCTGCTCCAAGACTACCTTCTCACAGCTTCAGCACTTTCTTCCACCAGCCGAAAGCTCTCTCTACCTGAAAATCTGTGGTACTCCTTCTTTTCTAACGCATTTTACTTTTCTATTATAAACAAAAGTCCAGCGATTTTCAACCTCTTTTTTAGTTTTGCGGGCAGCTGAGGCTTTTAACACCGCACACAGGCATCTCTTGCTGATTATCGGATCAAGGAGCTGTTTCCTTCCTGTAAAGGCTCTTGACCGGCATGTCGTGACAGGTAGTGTGAAAGAACATCCAATTTATGATAAAACAAGAAATTTAAGACAGCATTCATGCCGTGTGTTTCCGCGCGCAAAATGGGGATGAGTTAACGATAATGAAACATTCACAACCTGTACAGAAAATCTGTCAAGTCCTATACACAGGGGCTGCTTATGCTATCCATATATCCCAACTGCACACACGATTCCGGCGACAAAGTCATTCCCTCACATATTCCTGAGCGTGAAAGAAGGCAGACATCTGGTGAAAACCGCAGATATACAAAAAAAAACAAAAGCACCATTTATATTGATGCTTTTGTCCCCGCATAAACTGCTTGCATATTTCATATACTCATGCGTCCGCCAAATTCAGACAGAGGGAAGAATCACCAGCGTACGTTCGTTTACTTCCTTATTGTTATTGGCCAGACGCAAAGCATCTTCCTTCACATCATAGCGCTGTGCTATGGTTCCATAGGAGTCATTCCCTCTGGCGACGACCATACGGTAGGATGTATACGTTGTTTCATCGTCTTCGAACAAATCTTCAAATTCCGACATCGCTGTGGTGTCCGATTCCTGTGGTGTCTCTTCCTCCTGTGCCACTTCTTCATTTTCCTGCGAGCCTGTAGCAGACAGCTGTTCAAGTGTATGCAGGGTATTGTCCTGCATCTCTGGCTGAGCAGGTGCCGGCTGCCGGGATGCTGAAAACTCCGGCTGCACATTGTCTTGTTCAACAACCGTCTGTTGAACAGGTGCCGGCTGCTCCTGCAATCCGTGAATTCCCATAAGAATCGTCAAATTCAAACCGCCATTGGCAGGAACACTCTGATATTCCTGTATATCAAGATAAAAACGATCCTGTGACAGCTTGTGATTCGGTGCAAGTACATCCATATCCAATACTTCCTCATATTCCTGCAGCTCACCCTCATCATTCACATAGCTTCCCTGTACACGCAGGGGACCTACTGCACGAATGCCCTCTGCTTCCTTATGGTATTCCAGTGATTCCCGTACCTGCAGGGAACGCGGCTCCTTGACCTGATCTGCGAACTGCAGCTCTTTTTCTATTTTCATTGTTTTCATAGCGTAGCCTCCTATCATTATGTATGCCGCAGAAACACAAAGTATGCCTGCTTGTACAGATTCCCTGCAGGTCTGCTCTTTGCCAGGCTGCACTACTTCCGCCAGCCTGACTGCCGTTTTTAAATTCTTGGTCTTTTTCTGTCCACAAGTGACAAAATATGATAGAATGGATTGGAAAGAAATGAGGATGTTAACATGATTACCATTGAAAGAACAAGTGTAATGAATTTTGAAAATGCCATTCGCGGTGCCCGTAATCCGATGAACAGCTGGAATCGCATGGATAGCTTTTATGATGAACAGGGAAACTTCATTATGGGACCAAACGATCTGAATCTGGCACAGCGTCTGGCACGTGCAGGCAGTGATCACCGTAAATTCATCCGTCAGATATTTGTTTCTGTCGATTTTACTGCCCCGCTGTACTGGTGGAAGGAATACGATACATACAAGGTGGCAACCGTGGCCAACTCCACCTCCACCATGCACAAGATTGCCAGCAAGCCCTTTACGCTGGATGATTTTTCCCATGAGCGTATGAATACACAGGCACAGGAGGCGCTGGCACATACCGTTTCCGTCCTGGAGGATCTGCGGAAAGACTATCTGGAAACAAAGGATAAGGAAACCTGGTACAGTATGATTCAGCTGCTGCCGAGCAGCTACCATCAGATGCGTACCTGTACGCTGAATTATGAAACGCTGATGAACATTTATTATGCAAGAAGAAACCACAAGCTGGATGAATGGCATACCGTGTGCGACTGGATCGCATCACTGCCCTATGCGAAAGAGCTGATTCTTGCGGTAGAAGAAAAATAATATAGAAATGACAGAATCCTAAAACAGTTCGCCGACCTGCAAACCGTTTAGATTCTGTCTTTTTTCTGTTTCTGATCATAACGATAGGATAGGAATGCCGGAATCCCGACAAAGCCAAACCCAAAAGCAGTTGCCTGAACACCGGTATGGTGCATTGCAAATCCGCACAGCATGAAAAAAGCTGTCGGAAAGCTCATATAGCCGCAGATGCGATGTGCATACCGCCACGTATTTTCATCTGCCGTCGTCCATGGCAGCCGAAGACCAAGATGACGATTAAAGGGAAGCTTTGGTGCAGCGTTTCCATATACCAGTACCAGAAACAGCACCATGGAAAACTGCAGTTTATCTTTTACAGCTTCCTGTAGCTGTCCGCATGCATATAAAGCAGCGATTACCGCCATCATCATAATAAAAAACATGCATACCACAGCCATTTCCTGTACGGTACGGTTCTTCGGATTTGCCTGATCGAGTCCGGTTATCACATCATTCGCAAAATACAGCCGAAGAGCACTGAGGACAGAGAACAGCAGAATTCCCCATTCCGTATAGGGAAGCCATGGTGAGACACACACGCAGAGCAGAATACCTCCACAGCAAAGCATCATCCAGCGATCATTTTTCATGCTTCTGCGCCTTTCCATGAAAGGACATTCCATCAAACACATCCAGAAAGCAGCAGTACATCTGTTCCACAGCAGATGTGTTGATCGCATAAATTACATACTGTCCCTGTTTTTCACAGGTGATTAGCTCACTGGTCTTCAATATATCCAGATGCTTGGATATGGCCGGCTTTGACATTGTGAATTCTTCAGCAATCTCTCCGGCACTTAGATTTTTTTCACTCAGCAGTTGCAGAATCCGCCGTCTTGTCGGATCTGCCATCGCTTTAAACATATCCATATACTTACCTCATAAACAGCAGCATAATGCCCAGCTGAATGATTGTCAGCAGAATTGCAATAGCAAGTCCTGCAATACGGTTATCCGTGCAATCTGTATATAGAAGAATAACAGCCTCCAGTACAGGAATACACCAAATTGCGAATTCCTTATTCATGGTTCGATTTACCTCACCGCTCAAGCTGAACTGCATCGGAAGCTCATTTGGCAGGCGTGAATACAACAGCAGGGAAACAAGCAGTAAGCACACCGGAATACCATAAGCACCGTATTTTTTCAAGAACACCATAAGAATTCCTCCTGTTTCTTTATTTAACTAATTAGTTAAATATATAATAATATGATTCCAGTAAACTGTCAATAGCTGGCAGAACAAATCTAAACCAAGCAAATCTAAATCAATACAGAATCTTCACAATTCACGGCAAGTGCATACCTGTAAAATTCACCTGTTAACAATCAGACTACGATGCAAATGTAAAAGAACGTATCGTATCGCTTTCTGGTTCTTTCTCGATTGTGGGTAAACTTAACATAGGGAGACATCCATACGATTGTAGTTATCAATAGAAGTTGAAGTCTCCCTTTCGCAAACACCCTAAAGTAAGAAAGAACCTGCTTTCTAACAAATGCGATATTTCTTTTATTCTGAAAAACTGTGACAGCAACAAAAGGATGTCCCGAACACACGCAAACACTTACATCCTGCTTCCTGTCTTCGGCTATCAAGTCCATGCAGCATAGCTGCCTGCCAATGTCCCTTACATGGATATACAAATATATTCATATTTTTTAAATACTATCCCTGCAAAAAAGGCGCAAAGCGTGCTGTCACATGCCTTTGCACTCAAAACATTTCTTGCCCCTGTTAGGGTGTTTTAAAGACTACTTCCAATTTTTTCTATGATCAACAATCAGTTTTATCAGGGCTCCCAGCATCAGAACGGAGATACCAAGCATGATCAGACCCTTGAAAAACCCCTCTTTCTTCACAATGATTATGCCTGTCAGAAAGCTGCCCGTAATGATAAAGCCGAAAAACAGCAGCAATACCAAGATCAGCGGTACGCGAATCCAGAGAGAAACTTTCTTGTTTCCTGCAGTATACAATGTTCCTTCCATTACGATTTCCATAATAATTTCCAGTAGCGTTTCCATGGCATCTCCTCCTTCTTCATATTTTTACCGTACATCTGCATGTATCAGGCTTTCCGCTTCGTTGTGATTCTCATATTGCCAATCCCATACTTTTTCATATACAGTTCATAGTTTTCATTCAGTTATACCTGAAGTTCTTCAATAGAGACAGCACGTATAGGATATCTGTCATTGCAATGATATCGAACAGAGGTATTCCTTTCTCACGCAGCAGCGTTTGCAAATCGTCGATTAAAGAAAATGCAGTGGATTCTATCTCGCAGCTTCCCCCATCTGTTTGCTATACGATGAAATTCAAGGTGATATGATATCGGACTCCATACAGACTGCCGTAAGGTATTCGAGAAATTGGCACATCAATATGATCAATGTCACAATAGGGTATACACAGACTGCTTTCATTTCTATGTTGCTGCAAGAAATGTTCAACCCGTATGCTATCCTGATCAAAATAGCATAGCAGGAGCATACCGGACCTTCTATGATGGGCAGCATATTTCCCATCCGCATACACATCACAAGGCAGTATGACAGATTTTGCTATCATCTGTATACATAAGCACTCCTCCATGGGTCGCTCCTATTTATGGTTAACTTCATTATATGACATTCCCTTTACAGTTACAACTTATTATAGGATTTTGCGCATCTTACGCGAATTTCGATATCCAACGCTTACTTTCCTTTTTTACGCTGTTAAAAAAAGAGCCTCCTCTAGTTAGAGAAGACTCCGGGTGCTTCTTATCAGGAAGTGAACAGCGGTATGAGATAGCTCCAGATTTCCTCCATTCCCTGCTTTTCTACAGCTGAGAAAGGAAACAGGGGCTCATCCGCATTCAGCTTCAGTGTCTTACGGATGTTTGCGAAATGATAGGCGCGCTTGGTCGGCGGCACCTTATCGCACTTGGTTGCCACAACTGCAACAGGGATTTCATAATAACGGGCAAATTCCAGCATCGTCATATCATCATCCGTCGGCTTATGTCTGGCATCCACAAGAATCACAACACCTTTTTTCTGCGTTCGTTCAGAGAAATAATCCTCCATCATCTGTCCGAATTTGATCAGCTGTGTTTTCGAGATATTCGCATAGCCGTATCCGGGAACATCTACAAACATATACTTGTCATCCAGATTGAAGAAATTCAGCAGTCTGGTCTTGCCGGGCGTATTCCCGACATAGGCCAGCTTTTTGCGTCCGCACATGGCATTGATGAAGCTGCTTTTGCCGACATTGCTTCGGCCAGCCAGAACAATTTCCGGCAGTGTCGTATCCGGCCATGATTTCTTATCCGGTGCGGAAATGACCAGCTCCGCTTTCTGAAATTGTATCATGCTATTTAACCAGGGCAACATCCAGCACCTGAGACACACGTTCCACAGGTACGAAGTTGACACTTTCCTTTACCGTTGCCGGTACATCATCCAAATCCTTGACATTGGCCTTTGGAATGACGATTGTCGTAATTCCACAACGATGTGCCGCCATGGATTTTTCCTTCAGACCGCCGATTGGCAGGACATTTCCACGCAGTGTGACCTCTCCAGTCATTGCCAGATTGGCTTTGACCGGCGTATCGCTCAAAGAGGATACCAGAGCGGTTGTCAGCGTTACACCGGCGCTTGGTCCATCCTTTGGAACGGCCCCTTCCGGTACGTGGATATGAATATCGTTCTTTTCGAACACCTCCGGCTGGATTTTGTATTTTTTGGCATTGGCGCGTACATAATCATAGGCAATGGTTGCGGATTCCTTCATGACATCCCCTAGCTGACCGGTGATGACCAGTTTTCCCTTACCTTCAAAATGATTGACCTCAACCTGCAGCACATCGCCTCCGAAGGAGGTATATGCCAGGCCGGTAACCGTACCGATCTGATCCTTTGTTTCCCGCTTGCCGTATTCGAATTTCTCATGACCGAGCCATTCCTTCACCAGCTTTTTGGTTACCTTGATACTGCGCTTATTGTCCTTCAGGATTGCCAGCACACTCTTACGGCAGACGGTCGCAATCACACGCTCCAGCTGTCGAACACCGCTTTCTCTTGTATAATATCGAATCAGGAAGCTGATCATTTCATCATCGATTTTCAGCTGCGATGTTTTCAAACCGTTTTCCTTGATCTGCTTCGGCACCAGATGACGCTTGGCAATCTCGATTTTCTCCAGCTCGGTATAGGAGCTGAGCTCGATGATTTCCAGACGGTCACGCAATGCATTTGGTATATTCTCCAGATAATTTGCCGTTGCGATAAAGAGTACCTTGCTTAAGTCATACGGCTCTTCGATATAGTGATCGGAGAAAAGAGAGTTCTGTTCCGGATCCAATACCTCCAGCATGGCACTCGCAGGATCGCCCTTGTAATCACTTGCCATCTTGTCGATTTCATCAATCAGGAAGACAGGATTCACTGTCCCTGCTTTTTTCATTGCCTGAATAAATCTTCCCGGCATACTTCCCAGATAGGTTCTGCGGTGTCCTCTGATTTCAGATTCATCCTTCACACCACCCAGTGATATTTTCACAAATTTGCGGTCGAGTGCTCTTGCGACGGATTTCGCAAGGGATGTTTTACCGACACCGGGAGGACCAACCAGACAGATAATCGGTGCACGAAGAGAATTCGTCATCTGCTTGACAGCCAGATACTCCAGAATACGCTCCTTGATTTTTTCCAGACCGTAATGATCCGCATCCAGAATCTCACTTGCCAGATTCAGATCCTCGTTGTCCCTGGATTCCTGCCACCACGGCAGATCCATCATCCAGTCGATATACGTTTTGATAACACCGGTTTCTCCACTTGCGGCTGGCAGCATTTCATAGCGGGACAGTTCATCTCTGATCTTATCCTTAATGCTGTCAGGGTACGGATTTTCTTCCAGACGCTTGCGAATCGCATCCACATCCTTATCGGTATCCGGCACATCACCAAGCTCTTCCTTGATGGCACGCATCTTCTCCCGCAGGTAGTATTCCTTCTGACTTTCCTCAATTCTTGTTTTTACCTTGTCATTGATTTTATTCTCAATCTGTGATAATTCCTTTTCACTCTCGATTTCCTGAAGAATCAGGTACAGACGCTCATTCACACCTAATGTTTCCAGCAGCTCCTGTCGCTTTTCAAGCGTAAAAGGAAACAGCTGTGCTATCTGATCAGAAAGCACAGGTGCGGAAACGCCCTTTGCCAGTTCATTGATCATTTCTTTCGGAATGGTCTGGGAAACCGCCTCGATTTCTTCAAACTGCTTGGCGATTTTTCTTACCAGAGCAACCTCTTCCATCGGATCCTGCGCAATATCGGTTTTGACTTCCGCCGTTACACTCATCAGTGTATCATCGTTGATGATCGTATGCAGCTCCACACGCTGCATACCTCTGAACTTCACACGCAGATAACCATCCATTCTGCGGATATGCTTGATCTGACAAAGAGTACCATAGGAATATACGTCATTCACATCAGGCTCTTCCAGTGCCAGATCCCGCTGTGCTACCAGAACGACCTGACTTTCGTATTTTTCCTGTGCTTCTTCTACTGCACGCGTAGACTTTTCTCTACCGACATCGATGATGACTTCCTGATTCGGAAACACTACAACACCGCGCGTACAGACCAAAGGAAGCTGTACAATTGGATTTGCATCGTTTTCATTCATGATTCCTACACTCCTTTCCATAGGCAAAAAAGACGCGCTCCAGCGTCTTTTGCAGCATGATTACTTGCCCGTTGCTTCTTTGACAAGCTCTAATGCTTTGCGGATACGTAAATCATACGACACCGCATCGTTGGAAATCAACTGTTTTACCTGCTCAACCGGCATTTGATACATATTGGCGATATTTTCCAGCTCATTGTTGACATCCTCTTCACTTATTTCAATCTTTTCTTCCGCTGCAATAGCTTCCAGAACTAAACGCACTTTTACTTTATTGAAGGCATCCTTGCCCATTTCCTCACGAATCATTTCATCTGTCTGCCCAGTTACCTGCTTGAACTGCTCCAGACCGAATCCCTGAGACTGCAGACGCTGTTCGAAATCACGCACAAGGCTGTCTGTTTCCTCTTCGATCATAACCTGTGGAATTTCCACCTCGGCATTTTCTGTAACGGCTGTCAGAATTTCATTTTCAAATTTCTGCTCCGCCTGGTTTTTCTTGCTTTCTTCAAGGTTTTTACGGGAATATTCCTTGAATGCTTCCAGTGTTTCCACATTTTCGATTTCTGCCTGTTTTACCAGTTCATCATCTGCTTCCGGAAGTACCTTGGATTTGATTTCGTGAACAGTCACCTTAAAGACAACCGGCTGACCTGCAAGCTCCTCTGCCTGATAATCTTCCGGAAAGGTTACATTGATATCCTTTGTTTCTTCAATTCCCATGCCCAGAACCTGTTCTTCAAAGCCCGGAATAAAGCTTCCGCTTCCAATTACGAGCGGGTATGCTTCTCCCTTACCGCCTTCGAATGCAACACCTTCCTTGAAGCCTTCAAAGTCAATCACAGCAGTATCTCCGTTTTCAACCTTGCCTTCTTCTTTCACTACAAGATCCGCAAAACGCTCCTGCAGACGTGTGATTTCCTCTTCAACATCCGCATCGCTTACTTCAACAGCTTCCTTTGTGATATCCAGGCCCTTGTATGCTCCCAGCTTCACCTCCGGCTTTACTGTTACGTTGAATTTGAATGTTACCTTATCCTCATCGATGCTTTCGATATCCAGTGCCGGACGGGAAATCACCCACAAATCATGTTCCTTGATTCCTGCACTTAATGCATCTCCTGCAACCTCATCGATTGCTTCCATCAATATATTCTGAGAGCTGATCTGCTTTCTTACCAGTTTCTCAGGAGCCTGACCCGGACGGAATCCCGGCAGATTTACTTTCTTTGCCAGTTTTCTGAATGCTTTTTTCTGAGCATCCTTCCAGGTATCACCTTCGACAGTCGCTGTTAATTCACCTGTTGATTTTTCTTTTAATTCCCATGTTGAACTCATTGTTCATACCTCCTACGTATCAATCTCTTCGCACACAGCATTACATTTCATGCTTCCTTAATAATAATTCATAACCCCTGTATTGTGCAAGACCTTTTTCTTCCTCAAAGAGCATCCATGCCTCATGTTCCTCATAGGCATGAAACACATAGGCAGTCACAGCAGCAGCCAGCGGCAGTGCCTCATCCTCTTCAATATTGAAGGGCAGACGTAGATACGCCTCCTTCACCAAAGTTTCCACACACATCATCGTAAATGTCGGATTGTCGTTTTCAAACCAGTCCTTCAGATAATTCACCGCTTCCAGTGCCCCCTCGCTTTCCATAGGCGCATCCAGACTGCACGGAGAGAAGGTAACCTCAAGACCGTCGATATCCACACTGACCTCATCGGTAATGTTTTGTTCCATCATGGCTTCGATCATCAGAGAACGAACCAGATAGTGCGGGTTTTGAGACAGATAGTCCGCCACAGCATCCATGTGATTACGAATATTACTTTTTTTCAGCTGTTCAATCGCAAGAAACGCTTCCTCCAGAGAACCTTTCAGCAGAGTTTCAATGTCCTCTTCCCGAACTGCGGTATCTTTCCATTTACACTCACTGCGACACTGGTTATAGTATGCGATCAATGGTTCCTCATATTCCCTTGGAATATACGGCATGGAGAGTTCCTCATCCAGAATGGCATATGCTTCGGCAAACTGCGCATCCTTCATCAGAGTTTCCACCTTTTTTAGAATATCCTCATAATAAGTATCCATGGTTTCTCCTTTACGACTAAACATACACTAATATAGCATAATCGCTCGTTTTTATCAATTATAAAGTAGCTTCTGATCCCATTTTCGTAACATTTCTCTACAGTTTCACATAATCCTGACAAAATCTTCGAAAACACTCATTCGTTTCGCACGTTCGCATAACGCATCGATAGCACACCTTGCTGTGTGAGCATATACAGCTTGATTCCGCCTGCCGTCCCTGAGCAGTCATGAAGCCTCGTCTTGATTCCCACTGTATCCGTATCAGCGCACACATTCCAGGAAACATGCGGAAGCAGCCGGGACGTTTTTTACGATTAACCCCAAAAGCAAGTGAGCATCCACGGCAATTTACCTTCTGAAAACAGATGCCTTTCCTATATATTATATAAGTGACGGTCTAAGCTTCTTTTTCCATATGAAAGCCACCTCAGCGGACAATGTCATTAAGTTAAGAGGATGAAAACAAACAGGATGCGGTTTTATTTTATCTCATTCTGATAGGATTAAGAGTATTCTGAAAAAATGCATGACAAAAAGAAGATTTTTCAAGCAATTTATAAACTTTTGAGTTATAATTATATCGTATTAAGAAAAGCGGTAGTTGAAACATACTAGCGTTTGTGATTTCATAAGCCTCTTACATTTTCGATTTTGGCGGATTGGTAAGATATCTTGTGAAATGAGAGTTTCAAGATCAGGCGGGTGACCGCCTTTTCTTTTATAATGCTGGATAAAATAGCGACAATGATGTATCGCCATTTTTTTGTTTATCGCATAAGAATACTTTTTTTTCTTACCCTTTCCCTTTGGCTTTTTATTTATTATATGATGAGCCATAATAAAAGATATATGATACAGTATCATCCTTGCCCAAATCTCCTGTTGGATGCTTTCTCGTTTTTTCGCATGAACAGCACACAGATCCGCTGAATATTTAAGGTCACGGAACGATAATTCTATACCCCATCGAGTATTGTATATTTCTTTTATTTCATCCTTACTAAATTCATCCCGGCTTAAATTTGTGATGATCGATTCATATTCTTCACTACCATCCAGCTTAAATCGAACTACACGGAAATGAAGTACATACTCAGGATTATGTTCATCAATAAAATCAAACGTAGATGTAGTAGATAAGAAACGATATCTCTCTGGTTGAGATTTTATATCTTTGGTCTGTTTTCTTGTCAATGTGATATGTAAATCCAAATCAAATTCTTCATCTGGCAGATTGAATTTTCTTAAAAGACTGGAAATCGAGTGTATATCTTTCACACGTATCAAAAAGGACTTACCCGACTGTATGATATGTGCCATAGTATTCCAGGTTGCATAATTTCTATCTGCGATAAAAATAGCATTATCATCGTGAAAACGTTCAACTATTTTCCACATGGCTTCGACCTCGTTCTTACTATGAATCCCTTGAACGATCGTATCTAAATAACGATGGTTTAAAACATCATAGCTGACATTAAGATGAAAAGCAGATAGAAATTTTCCTTTCGATGCACTTTTATGTAACGTATCGGGATCACTAAAATCAAGTGGTATTTGCATTTCAGACCCATCGACCGCAATAAGATGATAGCCCTTATATAAATTATCAGGTGGAAATGCTTTATTCAGTTCATTCAAAATATATTGAAAAACACGTGAAGAAATTTTAGAACGTGCCTGGACAAGTGCAGAGGCAGTTGGGGTATTATTTGAGTAATGGAAAAAATCAAGTAGTTCTTCCCGGATAGGCTTACCCGCCATTGATAAGATGAATGAAATAGTATCTTTAAAAGATAGCTTTCTAGATTTACGAGTGAAATCAGAACTTTCATGTGTGACAAAATGTTGATCATATTTCAAACGATCCGCCTTATTTAAAATCTTATCCAAAGAATTGAAAAGTGTTTTATGAATAGAAATCATACCACAATCCCCTCAATTCTTTTATCAGATATGAAGGTAGAACAAGCATTGAAATTATTACTAAGGATCATATAAGATCACCTCCTACACCTTACAAAAGCGCGAAGTGTAACGGAGCGCACGATTTTTCTGATTTTGTCAAGCCTAAATAAAAAAGACACCTATACTTTTTGTATAAATGTCTCTCATCTATTTTTCTTTAACTTAATGACATTGCCTCAGCGGATGGCTTTTTTCAAATATCGCGTATTGCTTGCGGCCCGTTCATACAGCTGACATTTTGACCTGCCCTGCTGCTTCGCCTTATACAAAGCCGTATCACTCTCTCGGATCAAATCATCAATACGCATAACGGGATCTGTAGTATACGAAATTCCGACACTGGCCGACAGATTCATATAATAAGCATTCCTCTCAAAGTGCTTCTGCAGCTCATGAATGAGCCGGTTCCCCTGCCGCAGCAGCTCCTGCGCACTCATGCTTGCTGTCATGGATACCAGAAATTCATCACCGCCCAGACGTGCAATCAGATCCTTTGGAAACATTTTCTTCAGCACCTCTGCACTGATACGCAGCGCTTCATCACCTACCTGATGTCCATAGGTATCATTCACCGTTTTAAAATAATCCAGATCCACATACAATATGGATATCTGCTTAAATTTCCGTAAATCGGCATAATACTCATAAAAATATCTGCGGTTGTATAGACCAGTCAGATAATCGGTATTGGAATTACTGCTCAACTGCTGTTCAAGAAGGTATTCCTCCGTCATATCACGATAGATACACAAATCCCCGACGCGACTTTTGAATATATCATAAATTGTTTCATTGCTGATTTCCAAAATTCTGCGATTCCCCTCAAATGTCAGAATCGCCTTTCCATTCGACTCCTTTTTCAGCTGTTTGCCTTCCCTCAGCAGGGACGAAAACCAGTCATCATATGCTACATCGAGGATGGAAGCTCTGGATACAGCAAAAAATTCAGTAAATTTATCATTGACATTAAGCACAGTCCCCGCCTGATCTCGAATGAGGATGGCAAATGGCATACTGTTTAACAGGATTTCCAGCTCGGTACTCATATTTTCCAAATCGGTGATATCATGCCCGATGCCAACACTGCCAATAATCCTGTTCTGTTTATCAAATAATGGCGATTTATAGGTGCGAAACTGCCGCAGTCCATGCGGGCTTTTCACCAGCTCGTTGAATTGACAGGTTTTCTTTTCCCGTCGTACGATATCCTCTGTCTCGGCACAGTCATCAACATCCACATCCCACACTGCACAGTGATTCTTTCCCTCAATATCCACTCTGCTTTTTCCCACCGTATGACAGAAAGCGCTGTTTACCTTGACATGAGAGCCTTCCTCATCCTTAAACCAAACCAGATCCGGCATACTGTCAATGAGGGTATTGAGATATGTATCCAGCAGCCATGCACGCTCCTTCTGCCGATAGCACTCATATAGACAACGGATACGCTTTTCAAGATATTCCATAGACAGCGGACGGCAAATCACCTCATCTGCAACGTCCCAGCAATCCGCACAGGAAGCAGCATCAGCATCACAGATATACAGCAGATAGGCATCCTCCCTCATTCGGCTGCGAATCGGCTGCAGACTGGACAGAGAAAGCTCACAAAGAATGATGTCACTGCTATTCCAGGCACCATGTGCACCGGATGTTTGAATATGGCAATGCATAAGATCACGGGCAATACCCTGTTCCAGACAGGCCTGTATATCAGAGGTGGTCGTTAAAACAGTTACAGCTACATGTTCATGATACATGGTCCTCTTCCTTTCCATCTGCAATTTTACGGATTCATATTTAACGGCGATTATTGTTATATCTTTATTATATTCTTTTCATGGAAACAAATCCACAAATAAAAAAAACGTTCCTACTTATTATGAAAAGAAATTTTTACCTTTGCTTATACAAGATGTAGCTTTTCTAAGGATGTATCGCATTTACATACAGTTTAAAATCATTTCAATGGTATGGGAATAGATACATGTTATGTCTACTCTTAATAGAAACGTATCGTTTTTCTGTTATAAATGTACAGACCTTGAGACAGAAGAAAAAAACAGAAGCAGCTATCAAATGTGAGCGTCTCTGCTTCTGTATCTGACATATCAGAAAATTTCCCCTTACAGGAGTATATTCAATTCCTGTAAAATGTACTTATACTTATATCCTTTATATTGAGCAAACGTCGCTATCGCTTTAAATTTTTTATTTATAACACTAACGCTCTGCTTCCTTTTCCATTGGTTTACTGTACGTTCCCTGTAACTGCATCTGCATGTTTACACCGCTGTCGACGCAGCTTTTTATGCTGATACAGCTGTTCATCTGCCTGCCTGATCAGAACTGTCATATCCACAGGCTCCTGTGGGCTGAACGCATAACCAAAGGACAGGGTCAAAATCTGTGCTGTCCTTGAGCCCTTATGGGGAATCTTTTGTTCACGGATATCATGCGTAAGTGCCGCCATCGTTTTCCGTACGGATTCCTCTGACTGCCCGATGAAAATAGCAGAAAACTCATCCCCTCCATACCGATAAAACTGAATCTCCCCCTTTTTTTCATACTGCTTCATGCAGCGGCCGATTTTTACCAATGCCTGATCCCCCATCTGATGTCCGTAAATATCGTTATATTCCTTAAAATAATCAATATCCAGCATCGCCACTGCCACAATTTTCTCTTTTTGTAAATCAGTAGCTGTAATATCCTCATTAAAGCAGCGACGATTATAGATATTGGTTAAATCATCGATATTCATGAGCCGTTCTAGCTGCTCATTTTCTTTTTCCAGGAATACCTGTCGTTCCTTCGTACGGTAAAGCTCCAAAGCCGCGGTAAGCCCACTGCTGTTATCCTCCATATCGGTATCCTCAATCGTAAGGATAATGGTATAGAACTCGCGATATGCCTGCAGCAGCTCTTCCTTTGTGCCGAATTTTTCATAATAGCTGACAATTAGCTTCTGAAGCTCTCTTCTGGATTTGATATCATCCTCATCCTCAATAGCCTGCAGAATTTTCAGCAGCCTTTCCGAATACGGCTGATTGTTTATTTCCAGCATTATGGAGCATATATTCTTTAAGATCTGGTAAACAAGTAAACGATTCTCCACCTTCTCCTGTTCAATCAGCAGCTCCTCCATAACAGCCTGCACAGATACAGCTTCATGAAGACGCAGATACATCAGCTTACAGAAAAGATACAAAAGATTCATCGATTCCTCAAAGCTCTGCCGGTCCAGATCTTCAAAGCGGGAAAAGTAAGCACATAATGCTGCAGCGTCCTTTAATCTATACTCACAGTTGCACAGATTTGATAACACGATAGCTTTGGAATAGGCGCTGTTTTTTTCCATAGACTGCAGGAGCTCATAGCATTTTTTATAATAATGAATTGCTTCTGTATAATTGCGTTTTAATTCAAAGCATGTCGCAATATTGTTATATGCGCTTGACATCAGGGTCAGATTCTGACATTTTTCAGCTGCTTCCATTGATTTCAGATATGCCTCCAGGGCTTTGATTTCTTCATAATTCGAATTATAATACATTCCAAAATTGTATATTCTGGCTAGAAGCTCAGTGTATTCCGTGCTTTCACACAGCTTTCTTGCACGCTCCAGATAACGGATGCAATCTTTATTTTTCTTTGAGGCCAGATAAAAATCGCTGATAAAGGTATAGGCAAAGGCCAGTGCATAAACGTCATTGGACAGCTTTGCCTTTTCTGATAATATCATACACAGCTCATATTCCCGCTTCAAATCGATAAGGCGTACATGCATGATCTCAGCTTGTATATCTTCCAGACTCCACAGCTTTCATAATTTTTATCCATAGAAATCCTCTCCCATCGGCTATGCTTCTATTATAAATGCTTTTTATAATTTTACACGCTGTTTTCATATTTTCGAAAAACTTGATGCTGTCAGAAACAGGTTTTATTGGGGCATCTACAGGCGCGAACGCTTTCCTAGCAGGATAAATGCCTCCTGCAAGGGGCACTTTGTGTACACTGTTACAATAAATAAAGGCTTTCCTTAACATGAAAGGAAAGCCCTGTATTTTCGAATGGCGTCCACAGCAGGATTCGAACCTGCGACCGCACGCTTAGAAGGCGTGTGCTCTATCCAGCTGAGCTATGTAGACATCTCAACGCCTAATAATAATAGCAAATTTTCTTTCGGATTTCAACTATTTTTTGCTTTTTTATGTAAAACGCACGAAAGAATTGTTACTATTCACCGATACTCATAAAAAATCAAAGCCATCCCTCTTATGATTGAAGGATGGCTTTGATTTCTTCCAGTGTATTTTTCTTCTGTAAGGAACACGTTTGCACTACTGTATGTATTGCCGCAAAATAATTAGCTGTTTCTAGACTGAGACTCTGTCCGCTGATCTTCTTCTTTGCTTTTGTCGGCCGCATCTGTCTCTCTGCTATATTATTATCAGAAGGAACAGTAAAATCCTTGATGAATCTCAGATGTTCTTCTTTATACTCCACCATCCGTTTCATCAATTTTATATATCCCGGTACATATTTGGCTGCTACTTTTTTTGGATGCTCTGAAGCATACTTTTCTAACTCATCATTCAGGATCTCCATATATCTTTCTTCGTATGAGCTGATCTGTTTTTCATCCATCTTCATGATTCTATGTCTAACCAGTTCTTTCTTTTCATGGATCATGTTCTGAATCAGTTCCATCATTTTTGCACACGCTTCATTCTTATCCAGTTCTGCTCCTTCTTTTAAATATCTCAGAATATGTGCATTACATTCTCCATGGTCGCAGCTTTTCAAATCATAATATGCCTTATAATGATCATGGATCAGACATCCTTCATAATCATTCAGTATTCCCAGCGGTCCTTTCTCCGTATCTTTCCGCTTCTCTGTGACAATAAAAAATGCTCTTTGTTCACTTACGATCACATGTAACCATGCACGCGTTCCATTGATTTTCCATCCTGTTTCGTCTACATGCAGGATTCTTTCTTTTCGCAATTCTTTTAGAATCTCATTTTGATAGTTTATACTTTTTTGTTGTAATACTTCTTCCCATTTCACGATGACTGATGCACTGAGATTTATCTTCCCCATACTCATTTCATTGATCATCGTACACAGTCTGTTCAACGGAATCGTCCCTTTGCTGTTCAGATACAGTATCATCGCTTTGAAATCATCATGATAGGACACACTGCTGATTCGATACCTGCGCATTTCTTTTTCCGGAAGCACCTGTCCTTGTACTGCTGTTATATATCTTGTTTCCGTAATCTCCGTTTTCAGTCTTGCATCGATTTCCTGTGTTCTATAGTATAGGAGCTCGTTCTCCGCATTTAAAATAGCCTCTGCTCCTACAGGTGCTTGTCTTACGATTCTATATATGATCTTATCTGCAGTATCTTTCAAGCTGATACGATGTACCGTATGTCCTTTCTGTCCACCTTTTTTCAATCCAGTCTTTGTCCTTGAATTTGCGACTTTTCTGTATTCATCCTTTGATGGGGGAATACTGGAATTACAGGAGTTTTTCTTGCTCATCCTTTTATATCGGTTATTTTCTTTTCTCAGCTTTTCTATCTCTCTTCGTAATTTTTCATTTTCAGTATGTAGTTTATTGTTTTCGTTATAAGAATGCTGGAGTTCGCCTTTTATAATCTTCTCCTGCTTTTTGATCTCTTCTTCAAAATCTTTGATGATATTACTGGCCTCTTCATCTTTTTTCTTTCAATTTTTTGATTCAGATTATATTGGATCGCCTTCATATCCTTCAGTTTTGCCTGCACATCTTGATTCTTTTTTACGAGGTTCCGGTTACTGACCACGATTCTCTTATATTCCGTGTTCAAATGTACATTTTGATGTTCGAGATATTCTACGATCCCTATCAGTTTATGATCAAAATGTTCCTTATGCAGTAAAATGTTGTTTAATGTAATCCTATCCTTTGTCATCATATTGATATCTTCCTTTTCTCTGAAGATATTATATCATATGATTTTATACGACTACTGTGGATAACTTTCTTCAAAGCTTTTTATCATAATATGTATTGCATATCAACGTTGTTGCTTAAAAGCCTTCTATCAGGCTTTGGCAGGCTCTGAGCAATCGTTATATTCGCTGCAAGTCATTTTTTACTCTCTTTTTATTAACATCATTAAAACTGCTTTTAATGTCATATTATTTTTTTTGTTTATTTGCTTTTTCCTCTTGACACCTTTTATTCTATCGGTGAACAGTAACCATGCATTCATTATATGCGCCTCAAAATAACAGGTTCATCAAGGATACCCTAGAGAGCGCTCCGTTCTGTATGAGATCACTGTCATACGGCAGTTTTGTTTTCCCCTTTACCTCTGCCAATATCTGCAATTCTTAAACGCAAAGCGCACCTTCCCCTTTATGTTGTGATTACAGCTGCACTTCCTGCAGCAGTAAGCAACTCCATGATGCCTGTTCGGTCCGTATCACGCAAAGCACAGCAGCATATCATACCATTCTGCACCGCCGTGAACAGAAGCACTCACTCCCATATTACGATAGCCGAACTGCTCGTAAAAGCCTATCAAATGCTTTTTGCAGGTCAAAACCATACCCGTTCTTCGCTCCTTCTTCGCTGTCTCAATCAAAGCTTGCATCAGCTCCCCTGCATACCCCTGATGCTGATGAGCGGGGTGCACATCCAGACCGAAGACCGTTTGATAGGCGCCATAGGGATCATGCAGGCTTTCATCCTCATACATCGCATCACAGATCACCTGCTGATTGCTTACACAGCCATTGATCATGCCGATGATGACGCCGTCCTTTTTCATGACCAGAAAGCTTTCCGGAAAAGCCTTGGCACGTCTGCGCAGCGCCGCTTCATCCGCCGCCTCCTCCTTTGGAAAGCAGCACGCCTCCAGCTGTGCCAGTCCTGCAATATCCGCTTCCTCTACTGTATCAATGGTTACCATATGCACACTCCTGCTCCTTCATTCCTTTTCTATCCTTGTCAGCTTCTTGACCAGACAGCTGGTTTCCTTGTCCACGATTCCCTCCACATACAGATAATTCCCCTTGACCAGATCATCCGCATGCTGGCGGTATATATTCGGCATACATACAAGATCAAATTTCCCTGTTTCATCACTGCCGATGACGAACATCATCATATCGCCGTTTTTTGTACGGTACTGACGGCAGCGATCCACCAGACAAACAAATTTCACATAGCGTCCCTTGTACTTGGGCAGTGAAATCAAAATCGGAAGCTCCTTTCCCATGCGGCTGCGTACATCTGCAATCGGATGCCGCGACAGATAGAAGCCGATGGCCTCCTTTTCCTTTTCCGCGCGAATCGCTGCATTATCCCTCATCATCGTCATAGCAGGCTTGGATACCAGATCAAAGTCAAACAGCACCTGATCCACATCCTCGATTTTCACAAGATCCGCATAGCGAAGTGCATCCTCCAGTGATGCCATCAGACTCGCACGCCCGACCTTAAAGCAGTCCAGCGCCCCTGCATTAATCAGGATTTCAATGGTTTTTCTACCGATTTTATTCCCATTCATACGTGCGGTGAAGTCGAAGAAATCACGGAATTCGCCCTTTTTATTTCGTTCCTCGACAATCAGTGATGACACCGCACTGCCGATCCCCTTAATGCCGACAAACGGAAAGCGCAGCGCATTGTCCTCGATTCCATATTGATTGTACGAACGATTGACATCCGGCAGCAGAATCTTGATATGCCGCTTACGTGCCTCAAATACATATTCACTTGTCTTTGTCTCCGAACCGATCACACTGTTCAACAGGCTGTTAAAGAAATACAGCGGTGCATTCGCTTTCAGATACGCCAGCTGATAGGCAATCATGCCATAGGCCACGGAATGGGAACGGTTGAAGCCGTAATTCGCAAATTTCATAATCAGGGCATACACCTTCTGTGCCAGAGCCTCATCATAGCCCTTATGCAGTGCCCCCTGTATGAATTCCTCCTGCATTCTGCGCAGCTCCTTTCCCTTTTTCTTGCTGATGGCCTTTCGCAGATTATCCGCCTTGCCAAGGGTGAAGCCGGCCATCGTCTGTGCCACCTGCATGATCTGTTCCTGATAGATCATGATACCATAGGTATTCTGTAAGATTGGCTGCAGGCTGGGATGGATATAATCGACCTTTTCCGGATGCTCTCTGCGATCCAGATATTCCGGAATGTTTTCCATCGGACCGGGACGAAACAATGCAATCGTTGCGACAATATCCTCAAAGCAGTCCGGCTGCATTTTCCGTATCAGATTTTTCATCCCCTCGCTCTCCAGCTGGAAGACTCCCACCGTATCCACCGCGCGTATCAGTGCATAGGTCTTGGCATCATCCAGTGGTATTCGCATGATATCCAGTTTTTTTTCAGCTGTCGCATTGATATGCTGTACGATTTCATCAATGATGGTAAGGTTTCTCAATCCCAGAAAATCCATTTTGATCAGGCCGAGCTCCTCCAGATATTCCATCGTAAACTGTGTGGCGCAAACACCCTCATCCACATCAATCAGCGGACACACCTGCTCAATGGCTTCATCGGAAAACACGATACCTGCCGCATGCAGAGAGGCATGACGCGGCAGTCCCTCCAGCTTTCGGGCAGTCGCATACAGGCGGCGCATCGTTTCTCCACTGTTGATCAGCTCCTTGAAGCGCGCATCATTTTGATATGCATAGTCCAGTGTCACCTTGATTACATTAGGAACCAGCTTGCACAGGCGGTCAATCTGACGGGGATTGATTTCCATCGCCTTTCCCACATCCCGCAGCACCTGCTTCGCAGCCAGTGTATTAAAGGTGATGATATGGGATACCCTGTGCTTACCATACAGCTGCTCCACATAATGAATCACCTCATCCCGGCGGTTATCCGGAAAATCCGTATCGATATCCGGCATGGAAATACGCTCCGGGTTTAGAAAACGTTCAAACAGCAGATGGTAGCGGATCGGATCCACATGGGTGATGCCAAGGCAGTATGCAACAAGGGAGCCGGCAGCACTTCCTCGTCCGGGACCGATATAAATATGCTGTGTTTTCGCAAACCGGATGAAGTCCCAGACAATCAAAAAATAATCGGCATACTGCATGCGGATAATAACATCCAGCTCATAGTCCAGACGCTGCTGGTATACGGATGAAATCGGCTGGTATTGCATACGCTTCTGCAGTCCCTTCTGACAAAGACTGCGTAAGAATTCCTCACTGCTTACGCCGTACTTGTTTTGAAATTTCGGAAGCACAGCCTTTGGCAGCTGCATCTCCACCTGACACTGTGCTGCAATACGATCACTCATCTGCAGCTCCGTCTCCTCATACAACTCCTGCATTTCCTGCGGGCTGCGGAAATAACGGCGCGGACTGTAATTCAGCATTTTATCATGGAGCGATACGCCCTGATTGATGGCACACAGCGTCTTATAGCTCTCCTCATCCTCTTCCCGTTCGAAATAAACGCGGGACAATGCCGTACAGGGAATATCCAGCTCCTCGCACAGCTGCTTTAAGACCGGATTTTTCTTTTCCATCAGGCCGGAATCATTGCGTGCTATGGATACATAAAAATCGGCAAACTGCTTCCTGCACAGCTTCAGCCAGTGGCGCAGAAGATCCAGCTCCTCCTTTACGATAAGAGTTTCCATCTGATTCTGATCGCCGTTTGTCAAAACAATGCAGTCCTTTGCATAATAGGCGAGCGTATCCAAATCCGGTACGCGTCTTTCCTCTCCGGTATTCAGCCAGGTGGACAGCTTCAGCAGATTCTGATAGCCGGCATCATTTTTCGCAAGAACGACAAAGCCATACAGCTCCTCCTGCTCCAGCACGTCCACTTCCATTCCGAAAATCGGCTTGATATCTTCTTTTTTACATGCATGGTAAAACGCCATGGCACCATGCATGACATGCTTGTCAGTCAATGCGACCGCTGTATAACCGCAGCGTTTGGCTGCCGCAACGATTTTGGAAATCGTCAGGGTACTCTGCAGCAGGGTATAGCAGCTTCGCACATGTAAGTGGACACTCATTCTCAACACCTCGTCTCTTTCTTTATTTTATCATATTTTCATGTTTCTTAATACGGGCGTGACCATGGTTTCTGAAGTTTTACGGCGTTCGTGTCCAATGCTAGCCACAGGCACATCTTGTTCTCAATTTCTTTTGGAAGCTTGCGTAAAGAAAACCATGACCTCAGTCACGGTGATGATTCCTTATAATTATCCGCAGCATGGGCGTTGTTTGCAGCGGCCCTTTACTTTCAGCTCACTGATTGCCAGCTTCGATTTTCTTTTGTAATGCTTCCAGCTGCTCCTGCGATTTCCGCTGTGATTCCTCCAGCATTTCCTGCTGTATATTTCGCAGCTCCTCCCGTTTTCTGTCCTCCGCTTCCCGCTGTTCCTGTGCCCGACCTAATAGGGTCGGTATGAGTACAGCAGATAAAGCAGCAAGCAGTACAAGCAGCAGAAGCATCCTTTTTTTTCTGCGATATGCCGGCGGTTCCTCCAGAATTGCTTTACGCAGACTCTGCTTTGCCGGTGTTTCCGCTGTTTCCAGCTCAAAATAAGAAAACAGAAGATTTCTTATCTCTTTTTTATAATGGTGATGTTTTGCATAATAAGATAGCCTTTCCAGCAGATACAGATCCGTTTTATCCAAGCTTTGCTTATGCAGCCATTCTTCCCATACCTCAGCTTCCTTGTCTTCATGGGAGAGCTCAAAGAATTGCAGTGCCTGCTTCTGTACATGGTTCCTCCAGCTAATGAAATTCTGCTGTGTAAAGGAGGCATCCTTACTCAACAGCTGCTTCAGCTTTGCATAGGTTTGTGCGGGGTCCTGTGCGAGATGATCTCGGATATGCAGAAAGGAATAGATCTTCCCCGCCACTGCACTGCTGTGCGCATAGCATTTTTTCATTTCCAGTGCCAGAATTTTTTCCGCTGTCAGCTCATCCACGGTATCCTTTGTCCAGTGTTTGTGGTTCAGAAATTCCAGCCAAGCTTCGCTATCTTCCTCTCTACTATGACAAAGCGCGCGCCATGTTTCCAGCAAATATGCCGTATCTCTTTTGCAGGAATAACGATACGACTGAAAATCCGGTATCCCCTGCCGGATACTGCTTAACAGCTCCTGCTGTGCCGGCTGCAGCTGTCCGGCATCCAGATGAAACGCCTGGATAAGCGTTTGCCGCATCGCATAGGAAAGTAGATTCACTTGATTCTGCAGTCCATCACTCAGCGCAGTTAGAAATGCTGTATCCTGCAACAACGCAAGCCGCTGGGCCGTTTGCAGCTGTTTCTTTACTGCGAGCGTGTTGCCGCTTTGCAGTGCCTGCAGCAGCTCTTCGATCCGCTCATCTGTCGTTTTTGGTGCTGCCTGTACCAGCCCCTCACAGGAAGACACGGAT
The DNA here is from genome assembly GCA_012317185.1 of [Clostridium] innocuum. Lineage (NCBI taxonomy): Bacteria > Bacillati > Bacillota > Clostridia > Eubacteriales > Clostridiaceae > Clostridium > [Clostridium] innocuum. Next base: position 2,487,394 of record CP048838.1, read on the forward strand.
CCCGCAGACACAGCCTCAAACGATTCGTCATTTGATTCTTCTGCTTTCTCCTGCAGCACGTTCATTTTAATGGCATGTCCTGCGTGCTGTGCCTGCGCATACTGCACAGCTTCACGATAGGCTGTCTGCAGCTGCTGAAATACCTGGGGTTCCTCCTCCGGATGATGCAGCTTTACCTGCTTCGCATAGGCTTTTTTTATTGCGGTAATATCCTCTAGATTCGCAAGGTCCAACAACCCTTTAATCTGTTCCAGTTCCATACGCTCTCCTAACTGAAGAAGCTCACAGCATCCACTTCCCACTCATCAAGGGCAGACTTCACCCTTCGAAAGACCTCACGAATATGCTGTGGCTGTTCCTGCTGCAGCGCTGCTTCGAATTCCTCCAGCAGGGCGGCAATCCGCATACGTTTCTCTCCGATGCTTTCAGAATACATGCGCTCTCCGCGTTCCAGCAAGTGCCGGTATACCTCTTTTTCCTGTGATGGCAGCTTATATGCCTGCAGCTCCCGCAGGCGCTGATGAACCTCCTCCTCGCTCATCCGGTTCATGCGGTTCTGTATCACGACACGACTTGCGCTCTCTTCATGGAAGGTATTTGTTTCCACCTCCAGAAGTCCGTTGATATCATAGGTAAACCGGACGGAAATCGGCTGATATTCTTCGCTTGTCTTAGGTACTTTTATACGCACTGTCCGCACGACCAGATTGGCTGCCGCTTTGCGGTGCTCCCCCTGCAGGATCGATGTTTGCAGCTCTCCGCTTGTGCTGCGATAGGAAAACATGCGGTTTACACTGCAGGGTAAGGCCGTGTTGCGTTCAATGATCGGTTCCATCACATAATCCCTCGCTCCATCATCGTAAACAGCCAAACCGAGTGTGAATGGACAGATATCACTCAAGAATACATCCCGTATATCCGAGCAGCGCTCCTTGATGCCTCCCGCTGTCCCACAGCCGATTGCAATAGCCTGATCCGGCTCATGCACCAGTTCTACATCCCGCTTCAGCAAAAACTCCAGATACTGTATAACAACCGGCATACGACAGCTGCCGCCAACCAGAATGACCTTCTGCAGCTCCTGCAGGGATATCTCAGAATCCTTCAGCACCCGCTCCAGCGGTTTTTGCATGCGCTGTAAAAGAGGCATACAGATAGCTGTCATTTTCCCGCGGTTTAATTCCATACAGCAGTTTTTCTGATGCAGGAAAAGCTGCAGGCTGTATTCCTTACGGACACTCAGCAGCATCTTGGCCCTTTCCACCCCGGTTTTCAAAAGTGCCAGCTCCTGCGGGAGCAGCTCCTTTCTCTGCAACCCGTTTTCTTCAAGAAAGCAATCCATGATTGCTTCATCAAAATCACTGCCGCCCAGATGGTTATCCCCGCTGATGGCCCGTATTTCCACGACATTATCAAAAGCCTCGACAATGGAAATGTCCAGTGTTCCTCCACCGAAATCCACAACGAGCGCAAGCATATCCTCTTCCGTTTGCTGGATGTGCTGGGATAAGGCTGCCGCACTGGGTTCATTGATGATACGCTCCACGCGGATACCGGCAAGCTGTCCGGCAATTTTGGTTGCCCAGCGCTGATCATCATTGAAATAGGCCGGAACACTGATGATTGCCTCCTCAATCCTCTCATTCAAGAATACACTGGCATCCTCCACCAGCTTGCGAATCACCATGGCGCTTAAATCCTGCGGATAATACGTTTTTCCATGGACCGTATACACCGTATCCGTTCCCATGCAGCGTTTGAACTCCGCAAAGGTCAGTGAAGGATGCGTATGCAGCCGCTGCTTAGCCCCCTCCCCAACCAGCACCTCTCCGTTTTCCAGAAAGCTGACAACAGAGGGTGTCAGATAGCTTCCAAATGCATTCGGTATCAATATCGCTTCCTTCCCTTTCCATACACAGGCCAGTGAATTGGTTGTGCCCAGATCAATCCCAAGTATGGACATGAGCGCGTCCTCCTTTCTCAGTCATTCCATTCAACTCCTGTATCAACATCAAAGGGGCCGTAGCCCACAGAACCATAGGTATCCGGCTTTACCCTGATGCCGTTTTTATGCTTTTCACTGTAGAGCATATAATTTTTCTTATCCTTTGTCGCAAGCAATCCCCTGTATTCCATAGGCTCCCCGTCCTCCTTCAGCTCTACAATACGCACATGCAGAAAATCTCCGTGGAGAAATTTCCTCTGCGTAACATCATAGATGCGGTCATAGCTCCTGTTATTATATTCTCTTACGGCAAGCAGTGAAGAATAGGTCGGCTCGCTTTCCTGAAAAGGTTGCGTGAAATACAGGGCTCCATCACTGCTGCGCAGCTGACAATTCCCGTCATTGCCCTTGCATACCACCTGATAATCGTAATTCAAATTTTCATCCCATATCATTTCCTGATTGGATACAAGAATGGAATTGATGATGAAAAGGACAATACCTCCCAGCACAACAGCACAGACGGCAAACAGCACCCGCTTTTGCATACGACTCATCTGCTTTCTCATTTCTGGCTGCGGTCTGCATATCTGTCCGTCTTCCTCCTGTCTTTGGGAAACCCCCGGATCTGTATCGGATTGCGTCCGTGTCAAGGTTGGCTGATTCGTTTCCTTGATGCTCCATACACCGCAATGCTGAACAAGTGTATACCTAGATTCTTTTTTCAAAAGAGCAATGCAGGCCGTAATATTTCTTGTGACCAGCAGACAGCAGCCCTCTATACCCGGCTCATACCGCATAAGGGTGAGTCCGAGCGTCTGCAGCTGTTTCGCAAGCTCTAAAAGCGTATCTTTCGCCACACCGGGCTCATGCAGCTGTTCCCAGTGCTGCAAGGATGGATGAAACAGCTCTTTATAGTAACCTCCCATGCAATAGCGAAGGGCAGCAAGCAGCTGTGCTGCCGCATCACTTCGCTCAGCATAAACACAGCAGGTTTCCCAGTTTGTCAGAAGGTGCTGCAGCTTTTCACAAGCATAATCCTGCTCGTCAAAGCGATCGGTTACGCGAATTCCCTGCATACGCAGACTGCGTACAAAGGCAGGCTCCGCGAGCCCGTTTACAGCGACCTGCTTCAGATTTCCAAACTGCTTCAGCTCACGCTCCTTCACGTCCGCGATATCAAACAGGGAATACTCGCCGTCCCACTCCAGCATGATCTGTCCATAAATCTCATTTCCTCCATCCAGTGTCAGAGATTCCACATGCTCTGCCAATGCCACGGGTATCCTTAGCTCCTTGAAATAACGAAGCGCATACAGCAAGGGACCGTGATAACGGAAATCCCCTTCCGGATCCACATGCAGTTCATACAGTTTGTCATAAAGCTCAAAGGAAGGAAGAAGCTTCTGCACATACATCAGCTCCTCTATTACAGCAAGGCGGAATGCAAAGGTGTCAAAATGCAGGAAGCCCTCTATACGCGGCTCTGCCTCTTCCATGAGTTGTTGCACACTTTCTGCCTTATCCGCTGCCATCTCCCCCTCCAGAAATACATCCAGCGGGCGCTTTTGTACACGTGCATCCTGACTGTCATCGTCCAGCCTGCAAATATATACCTGTGTGAGTGCAGCCGATGGCTGGAGTACATCAATATGCGATTGCACCTGCATCATAAAATGAAAGAAATCACTGCTCAATGCATGAAAACGGGGAATATTGTCGTGCGCGTAAAAGAAAACCCCGCCATAGCCATTTTCACGAATACGCAGCACGATATGGTTGCCAAAGGCATCCCCTGCAATACAAAGATAGCCCTGTTCCAGCAGTTCTGTAAACCATAGGCACCTTGACATAGCAGGAAAGCCTGTATCCCCCTCATGAAAGCCGTAAAACTGATCCAGACAATATACGGTTTCCCCTGCATTCTCCATATAGAAATATGTATCCGTTGCAGCACCTCCGTTGTAGCGAATCAAAAAATCACGATAGCAGGCAGGCAGAAGGATTTGCAGTCTGGCTTCAAATGCAGCAACCTGCTGTTCAATTTTCTGTTGTAAAAGAGGCTTAAGATACAGCCTGGTTGCATATAGAGGTGCCTGCTCTGTGAACAAAACCGGTTCTTCCGACTGCGGACTGTCCAAAGCAGCTTCCACACGCTCCTGCCTTTTGCATCGCAGAAACGCTTCCCTGTCCATAGAGGGAATCAGAAAGCCATTCTCTGCATCGTGCACAACCGCCTCCTGCATCACTGCGGATATAACAACACCGGACAATGCCTCCTGCAGGGCATCCAGCATACAGCACCAGTGGGCTGCCGCTGTATATGCTGTTTCACTATCTGCTATTCGAATATGCTCGCTATACAGCAGTGGCACTTCAAAGCAGCGAAACAACGGCAAAGAGCAGGAATCCCCGTTCCATGAAGAGAGCTGTTCCTCTGGGATGCGGTATGCGTCCAGAATCACACGAATCCTCTGTTTTTCTTCTGTACTGAGCGGCTGCTCTCTTCGCAATTCATATGAAAATATCGTATCCATCCAATCCCTCTTTCTTTGTCTTAAATTTTACCATAGCCTGCACCATCTTCACAACCTCTTATAGTCAACTTTCCAAAAGCAAATAAGAAAAAGCAGCATACCCTCGTACACTGCCTGTTTTCTATTCGTTTACACGCTCACAAAGCTCCTGCAGCAGCTCCTGTATCGTTTCCTCATACAAACCTTTTACTCCGCAGGCAAAGCGATGTCCGCCGCCCTGATACCGGTTTGCGATATCATTGATCGTGCGGTTCTTGGAACGAAGACTGCCATTGTAAATACGTCTGCCGTTTTCATCCCGTTCTTTTTCCGTGAACAGCGCCCATGCTTCAAATTCATCCACGCCGCCAAGCACAAACACCTTTTCCTTTGCTTCGTTAAAGGTAAGCTGAAAACGCTCATAGTCCTCGCGGTTAATGATCATATAGGCAACATGTCCCTCCAGCAGGGAAACATTGCTGCGGATATAGTTTTCAAAGCGATAGAGCCGATAGGAGGTGGAGAAATTATCCTCGTTGGCTTTTTTTACATCCACGCCCATTTCCAGCAGATAGGCTGCCGTACGCAGCGTTCTCGGCTTTATGGTCGCAATGGAAAAGCGAAGGGTATCCGCAATAATGCCGCCGTACAGATATTGTGCACAGGTTGCTGACAGCCGCAGCTGCTTCTGTTCAAACATATAGGCCAGCATTTCACACGTTGCCCCGAACAAATCCTCGACAACCTCCACATCCGCAAAGCTCTCAACGACGATGTGGTGATCGATTTTCAGGGTACGTACCGCCTTACTCCAGCGATCATCATCCACACGGGCACCGTTTGCCGTATCCAGAATGATGGCAAGAGAGGCAGCGACGGTTTCATCAGGGACAACGTCCATCTGCGGAAACAGGGACTGCTTGCTGCCGGCATCCCTGCCCAGCGCATACACCTGCTTTTGCGGATATGTTTCCTGTATCCACTGCTTCAGTCCAAACTGTGCACCAAGGGCATCCGCATCGGGAGACACATGGCGGTAAATCGTAATGATATCATACTGTTCGACAAGCTCAAATAAAATGTCGGTATTCATAATTACGCAATCAGACGGTATGTATCACGGGCAATCATGAGTTCCTCATTTGTCGGAATCAGCCATACCGCTACCTTACTTTCCGCAGTGGACAGCAGGACTTCCTTGCCTCTTGTCTTTCCATTCAATACTTCATCCAGCTGGATACCGAATGCCGCTGACAGACGGTCACAGATCATTTTACGCATGTTGGTGTCGTTTTCACCGATTCCTCCGGTAAAGACAATGGCATCCGCACCACCAAGCTGTGCGTAGTAGCCGCCGACAACATTGATGACACGGTTTACATATACCTCTGCTGTCAGAAGTGCTGCCGGATTCCCTTCCTTGCAGCCATCCTCGATGTCACGTGCATCGGAGCTGATGCCGCTGACACCAAGCATACCGGACTGCTTGTTCATGATATCATCCATTTCATCCGGAGTTGCACCAGTCTTTTTCATAATGTATGTTACGATTGCAGGATCGATGTCACCGCAGCGTGTCCCCATCATAACACCCGCAAGCGGTGTGAAGCCCATGGAGGTGTTGATGGATTTACCACCGTCAACTGCTGTAATGCTTGCTCCGTTTCCCAGATGACACGTAATGATTTTCGTATCCTCCACCTTTTTGTTCATCAGCTCTGCGCAGCGCAGGGACACATACTTATGGCTTGTTCCGTGAAAGCCGTAGCGGCGAATCTTGTATTCATCATAATACTTCATCGGCAATGCATAGATATAGGATTCCTTCGGCATTGTGGAATGGAATGCCGTATCAAACACAAAGACGTGCTTGCAGTTAGGCAGATTATTTTTAAATGCATTGTATCCGACAAGACCTGCCGGGTTATGCAGCGGTGCCAAATCGTTTAAGGAAGCAAATTTTTCTACAACGTCTTCCGTTACCGGTACACTTTCCTTAAAAATTTCCCCGCCGTGTACAGCACGGTGTCCCGCACCGGTGATTTCATCCAGACTGTTTACAATCTTATACTCCACCAGCGCTTCCAGCAGCATACTGACTGCCTTTGTGTGATCCGGAATCGGCAGTACCTTCTTAATTTTTTCTCCGTTCACCTTGATGGTAAAGATGGCATCCTCAAATCCGATTTTCTCAACAATTCCGCTTGTCAGAACCTCCTCGCTCGGCATTTCAAATAACTGAAACTTTAATGATGAACTCCCTGCGTTCACTGAAATAATTTTTGACATGTTATCCTCCTAAAGTCATTCTAAATTTTCTAGCTGTTCTACCAGTTTTCGTATCGAATCGTTTCCGACTGTTTTCATTTTATCATAAATCCTGCTTCTTGTTTCATAATTTTGCACAAGATGCAGCTTTTTTTCGTATTCCGCAAGAATATGCGTGCTGCGCTTGATATGATCGTTGACAGCCGCACGGCTGATGTGCAGATTCTCCGCAATCTCGGAAAACGACAAATCCTCCTTGTAATACAGATTCAGGATTTCCCGCTGCTTCTCTGTCAGCAATTGTTCATAGGCATCCAGAAGCGCATTCATCCGTTCCATCTGATCAATCATGCTGTAAAATATCCTCGCACAGACCGTACAGATAGGAATCAATATCAAACGGGCGCAGATCGTCCTCCTTCTCACCGAGTCCGATGTATTTTACCGGCAGTCCCAAAAGATCGCGTATCGCAATGACGATGCCCCCCTTTGCCGTACCATCCATCTTGGTCAGGATAATACCGCTTACCTTCGTTGTTTCCAGAAAAATCTGTGCCTGTGAAATTCCGTTTTGTCCGGTTGTGGCATCCAGCACCAGCCACACCTCATGCGGTGCTCCCGGAATTTCCCGTTCGATAACTCTGCGCATCTTGCTCAGCTCCTGCATCAGATTTGCTTTGTTCTGCAAACGTCCTGCGGTATCCCCGATCAGATAATCCATGCCATGCTCCTTCGCATAGCGGCAGGCATCCACCAGTGCAGCACTCGGATCGCCGCCTTCTCTTCCCTTAATGCAGGTCACACCCAGACGGTCCGCCCATTTTGCCAGCTGGTCAATCGCGCCGGCACGGAAGGTATCCGCTGCCGCAAGTACAACGCTGCTGCCCTCTGATTGAAACAGCTTTGTCAGCTTTGCCGTCGTTGTCGTTTTCCCGCTGCCGTTGACGCCGACCATCAAAATGACCGTCGGACCATCTTCATTTTTATGGAAATCCTCGTCCTCAACACTGGCATACAGTTCATGCATAACCTCAATCAGACACTCACTGATTTCATCAAAGCTCTTCAGCTTCTGATCCATCGCACGGCTTTCGACCTCATCCACGATTTTCTGTGCTGTTTTAATGCCGATATCCGCTTCCAGCAGTACGACCATCAAATCCTCCAGAAACCCCTCATTAACACCGGTAAAGCCAAGTGCCAGCTTCCGAATGCGTTCTGAAAACGACTTTTTTGATTTATCCAGACCGCTCAGATAGCGATCTCCATCCTTTTTGGATGAAAATGTCTGCTTTAATTTTGAAAAAATACCCATTATGCCTTCACCTCTTCCTTATCAATCATGTTGATTGCATCCTGCAGCTTCACCTTCAGCAGCTGGGAAACACCGTTTTGCTGCATAGTTACCCCATACAGGGCATCACACTGCGCCATGGTTCCCGGACGGTGTGTCACGACGATAAACTGACTCTCCCCGCGAAACTGTGCAATGTATTTCGCAAAGCGCTCCACATTTGCCTGATCCAGCGCAGCCTCGACCTCATCAAAAATACAAAGCGGCATCGTTCTTGCCTTCAGAATGGAGAACAGGACACAGATGGCAATCAGACTCTTTTCTCCACCGCTGAACAGACGGATATTCTGTACGGTTTTTCCAGGCGGCTGCACATCGATATCAATACCGGTATTCAGCACATCCTCCGGGTCCACCATGAACAAGCGTGCCTTACCGCCTCCAAACAGCGCACGGAAGACATCATTGAGCTGTGCGTTGATCTTATCAAACATCTCCTGAAACTGCTTGACCATGATATCATCCATTTCATCAATGGCCTCCAAAATCTTATCCTTGGCAGCCATCAGGTCATCCCGCTGTCTGCTTAAGAATTCAAAACGCTCACTGACCTCCTTGTATTCCTGCGGTGCATCCAGATTTACATTCCCCAAGGAGGAGATTTCCTGACGAAGAATCACAACCTGCTTGCGTGCCTCCACGATATCGATCTCCGCCTTCTGACTCTGCGCATATTCAAAGGTCATCTCATAGGTGGAGCTTAAACGTTCCAGCGTGGTTTCCAGCTTTGTTTCCGCCTTCGCCTGTGCCACCTCCACCTCGCGCTGTTCATTTTGCAATATATTAAGATCCCTTCGCAGCTGGCGAATCTGGGCATCCTTGCGTTCCACTTCGCTGCCGGCCTTCATACGGCGCTCCCGCTTGCTTTTCATTGAGGAGCTGACCTCGTCAATGCGGGAATGCACATTGCTCAGCTTAACGACGATATCATCCTCCAGCAGCTCGGCTTTATCCAGATCCTCCTTTGGTGCAATCTGCTCATAATCGCTTTTCAAGCGATCATATTTTGCCCATTTGGCTTTTACAATCGGATCCAGCTGTGCACTGGAAATCTGCATCTGTACCAGATTTGCACTGTTTTGCTCCTTTTTAGCCTGCAGCGCATAGAGCTGATTTTTCAATCCCTCCACCTTCATCTGCTGACCTTCGAGACTCTGCAGCACCTGATTCAATTCCTTCTGTATCGTTAACGGTGTGGAATTGTTTCTTCCCTTACCACCGGTCATGCTTCCTCCGCGGTTGACGATATCGCCTTCCAGCGTAACGATTTTATACTGAAAACGCAGCAGCTTGGCGATCGCATTCGCATGGATCAGATTATCCGTAATAACAACATTGCCGAACAATGCATCCCGCAGGGTATCAAACTGCGTGTCATTTTCTACAAATTCGCTGGCAACGCCCAGAAAACCGACACTGTTTTCCGCCAGCATACGGTGCTCCTTCTGCATATAGCGCGGCTTCATAACCGGCAGCGGAAGAAAGGTTGCACGTCCGGACTGATTCTTTTTCAAAAAGGTGATGGCATGCCGTGCTGCTTCCTCATCCACGGTCACGATATGATACAGCGCACCGCCAAGCGCGTTGGAAATTGCTGTTTCATAATTCATCAGCGGTTTAAACAGCTGAGATACCACACCCAGAATTCCATTCAGACCGGCATCCAATACGGATTTTACTGCCTGCTGATGATTAAACGGCTGCTTTGCCAGATTTTCCAGTACCGCCCTGCGGTTTTCCAGACGGTTCAGAATCGAGGTTGCCTGCGCATTCTCCTGCGTGCAGTAGGATACATCATGCTCCAGCTTGGCCGCTGCCTCCTTTTGCAAAGCAATATCCGTTTCCAGATTTTTTAATCGCTTCGAACGGTCTTCATATTCATAATGCGCCTCTTCCATCATTGCCTTCAGCTCTTTGGCTTTTTCGGCATTGCTCGCAAACTCCAGCGCATACTTTCGTTTTTCATCCATTTCAATTTTCCGGGTTTCCAGCATTCTGGATTCCTCGCTCAGCTTGGCATACTGCTCCTGCAGCTTGTTCACCTCGCGGTCCAGCTGATACATTTCGTTACGCAGCTCGCTGTTTTTTACATCCTCGACCTGGATGGTGGTTTCATGCATGGCCTTTTGGCTGTCCAGATCAAACGCCTTTTTTTTCAGCATGTCGATCTGCTCGCTCAGCTTCTCGATTTCATCCACCAGCACGCTGACCTCAATAACCTCCAGCTGCTTTTTCTTTTCCAGATAGACCTCTGCCTTTTTCGCCTGACGCTTCAGCGGATTCACCTGTCGCTCCAGCTCCATGATGATATCCTCCAGACGACTCAGATTATCCTGTGTCCGGTTCAGCTTTGACAGCGATTCATTCTTGCGCTTTTTATATTTCGCAACTCCTGCCGCCTCTTCAAACAAAGCACGACGATCCTCCGGCTTCGCATCGGCAAACGCAGAAATATTTCCCTGTGATATAATGGAAAGAGAATCTCTGCCTAGACCGGTATCCATTACCAGATTGACGATATCCTTTAAACGGCAGGGAGCCTTGTTTATGAAATACTCCCCTTCCCCGCTCGTCCTGTGCAGACGGCGGGTCACCTCTACCTCCTCAAATTCGACATTCATGATATGACGGGAATTATCAAACACCAGCGTAACCTCCGCCATATTGACTGCCTTGCGTGCTGTAGAGCCGCTGAAAATGACATCACTCATATTATTTCCACGCAGTGACTTCACACTCTGTTCACCGAGCACCCAGCGGATTGCGTCATTGATATTGCTTTTCCCGCATCCATTCGGACCGACAATTCCAATCACATCGGAATCAAAGGTGATGATGGATTTATCCGCAAAGGACTTGAAGCCCTGCAGTTCAATACGTTTTAAAAACATAGATGCCTCCATTCATTTGCCGTAAGCAACAGCAAATACCAATGGTTATTATAGCATAAGTTTATACTGTTCGCATTAAAACTTGTGAAGAATTCAGTCTTTTTAAACTTTTATTCATACCACATGCATATTGCAGTTCGAAATATCAATATTCCACTACGCGGTATTGATTACCACATTATTAAGTTATCATCACAAAATGAGCCTTATTCAGGAAAAAGCATTGCATTCCGTTTGGGATTGTATTATACTGACCACAGGCATAAGATTTACGGAGGTGATACTCATGGAGGAAAAATCCATGCGGGATATGTTCCGACTGGGCTTTGGAGAAGAGGTCGCCAACTGTGTGACTCACGGGATCATGGCGTTTTTATGTATATGCTCTCTTCCGGCAGCAGCCGTATATTCCTATAACAAATCAGGGAGCGAACTGGCGGCCGGTGTGTCGGTGTTCATTCTATGTCTGTTTCTGATGTTTCTGGTATCCACATTGTATCATTGCATGCCGTTTGGTACCACACATAAATATGTTTTTCGCAAGCTGGATCACATCTGTATATACTTTGCAATAGCAGGAAGCTATACACCGATTGCACTGACGCTGATCGGCGGTTGGCAGGGCTATCTGATTCTGGCAATCGAATGGAGCGCAGTGCTTGGCGGTGTGCTGTTAAAGGCAATCAGCTCAAAAAGCTATCCCAAGCTTTCCATGACCATCTATATGATTATGGGCTGGACGGCTGTCTTCTTTCTGCCGACGCTGCTGTCAAAGGCAAGTTCAATGTTTCTCGTACTGATTGTCGGTGGAGGTGTTATGTATACGATTGGCGCCTTCTTTTATGGAAAGCCACAAAAAAAATACTTTCATTCCATCTGGCATGTCTGTATCAATCTGGCAAGTATTCTGCATTTCATCGCCATCGTATTCGTGATGTGAACTCCCAAGTGCGCACAGGTCTTAAACAAAAAAATCACACCAAGGGCACTCCTTTACCGGCTTACAAAGCTTAAAAGATGCAAGGGCATTCCATCCGTGAATGTATTTGCATCTTTTTTCATATCCGACAGTTGGAAGAAGCCACGTCTTGTACAGGATCAATTAAGAAAGCTGTTCTTACACACCATTGAGAATGCCCAACATGGTGAGTTTTTCCTTGCTGCAGCACTTTTTCGAATATGCCTGCTTTACTACTCTTTCCCCGACTGATAGTAGATCATCAAATGAAAAATGCAGCAAGCAATGCGGTCAAACATCCTCGCTGCGATATTTCAGTTTTAGTTTTTCCGATCTGCTGAGCTGCTTGATCTGATATTCTCTACGCATGGCAGCCTGCTTGTCGGCATGGCTTTCAAAGTAGTACAGCTCCAGGGGTCGGCGGGCACGGGTATAGCGTGCCCCCTTTCCAATCGCATGCTGATGGAAGCGATGGCGAAGATTCGTTGTCCATCCAGTGTATAGTGAATCATCCTGACAGCGCAGGATGTAGACATAGAAGCCCTTTGTGTATGGTATCTCAGCCGATGGATTTCGCAAAAGCTCTGGCATTGGCAAGATCCTGTTCATCCGGATGGGACTTTCCGTTTTCATAATTGGCAAGCTGCTGTTTTATATGCTCATCCTGAGGATGCTCAGCAAGCATGCTTTGATAGCGTGCAATCACCGCTTCACCGACAGCACCCTGACACAGAAAATGCCCGAGTATGTGACTGTGTACGGCGTGTGACTCCACCTGCTGCTTCACCCTGTTATAATACTCTGTTTGCTCTGCAGCACCCAGCGTTCCGAACAAAACGATTCGTTTATCCTTCAGCTGAGCAAGCAGACGTAAAGCGGCAGCATCACAATCTCCCTTATCCACCCAGTATCCGATGTAAAACAGATCAAAATTCGCTAGCATCGAAGACTGAAATTCCCTGATGGAAATCAGCTCGCTGTCCTCGGCGACCTCTGCGATTGCTTCTGCAATTTTTTTTGTATTCCCGCTGAGCGAGGAGTATACAATCAGACCCTTCATAAAAACAATCCTTCTTTCTTATTTCAATGGAACAACCCTTGCCAGTCCGCCCAGTGAAGTTTCCCTGAGCTCGATTGGGATTTTCCTGCCGGTATAATTCATGGTGTTGACAACCATGTCAAAGCTGACCTTATGCTCTCTTAAATCGCTGATGCCCTCCGCTAACACTGCGGCATCCATGGCCCGCAGCACACCGACAGCATTTCGTTCAATGCAGGGAATCATAACATAACCGCCTACCGGATCACAGGTAAGACCCAGATGGTGTTCGATCCCTATTTCTGCTGCATATTCAATCTGGCGCATCGTCTGTCCGCGAAGATAGGAAACCATAGCAGCACCCATCGCAACCGCCGCACCGATTTCTGCCTGACAGCCGCCCTGTGCACCGGAAATCGTGGCATTTTCCTTAATCAGATTTCCAAACAGACCTGCCACCTTCAAACCGTTGCGAAGCTGTTCTCTGGACACTCCCAGAATGCGGTGATAATAGCATACCAGAGCCGGCAGAATACCACTGCTTCCCAGCGTTGGAGCGGTGACTGTCATACTTCCCGATGCATTTTCCTCACTTGCACTGTAGGCATAGGCACACAGCAGCAGTTTTTCCCGCTCGGCGGCACTTTTTGCCGTATCCGCCTTCTGCTTCAATTCCTTTGCAATTCGCTTCAGCTTCAGATCTCCCGGAAGCACTCCTTCCCTGGCTAGACCGCCGTCAACCGTCGCCATCATCTGCTGCAGGATGGTATCCATATAATCATCCAGCGGATCGAAGTGATTCACATACTCCCAAAGCGTCATGGAGTGCGTCTTGCAATAAGCTTCGATATCCTTCATCAGATGGTGTGGATAGACATCCGCGCCTTCCTTGCTTTTTTCACCCTCAATCTGAATAGCACCGCCACCTATGGAATAGACCGTCCATACTCCAAGCAGCCGGTCTTCTTCATCATAGGCTGACAGCTGCATCGTATTGGGATGCTTCAGCTCCCTGCGATTCTTAAAAAGCACCACGCATTCCTTCGGCTTCATCGTTTCGATGATGATGTAATCGGTTAAATGCCCTTTTCCTGTCAGCGCCAGTGATCCAAACAGCTCCACCTCATAATGGTGTGCGTTTGGATAACGCTCCTTAAACAAGCTGGCGGCGCGCTGTGGCCCCAGCGTATGTGATGAGGACGGCCCCGGACCGATCCTGTATAATTCCTTTAGTGATTTCATTGTCGCACTCCTTGTATTCCCAGCAAAAACATTTCAAAGCCCAGCTTTTTATCCAGACGCCCGGCCTTCAGATTCTGATCCAGCGTTGCCAGCTGTTCCAGAATATGCATCAGATAACCGATACCCAGCCGCTGCACGGTCTTCATCGCCAGCTGTACACGGTAGGGATGCGCCTTCAGCTCATCCTTGATGGCATCCTTCCCTTTCCCATGCAGCATCAGCGCCTTCACCTCATACAGAAATCGAAACTGTGCGGCCAGCAGGGCGATCAGGTATATGGCATCCTTGTTCAACACACACAGATCCTGCCACATATGAAAGGATTTTCGAAGGTCGCGGTCCACCACTGCATTGACCAGCTGAAAGACATCCTCCTCCAGCGGTCGGGTCACCAGCCTTTCCACCACATCACTGCTGATCACGCCGCCATACAGCTCCAGCTTTTCCATTTCCATCTGTATGGTGCGAATATCCAGCGGTAAGCGACGCAGCAGCGCCTGCATGGCAGAGGGCTCTATCTGAAGAGAACGCTTTTTCACCTGTTCCTGCACATAGCTTTGCTTTCCCTGCTCATCCAGCTTTCGATATTGCAGCACCTTGCATGTTTTCTGCACCTTTTTTACGATTTTCTTTCTGGCATCCAGCTTTTCAAAATCACCGATCAGCACCAGTACGGTCGACTCCAGCGGCTCGTCCAGATAACGCTCCAGCGCTGCAGTATCCACTGCATGCTCATTTGCCGCACTTAGAAAATTCGCATGATAAACAAGAATGATCTTGCAGTCTGAGAAAAACGGAATCGTCATCGCATCCTCCAGAATAACATCCAAATCCGTCGTATCCGCATCATAAACAAGTTTGTTCAACTCATTGGCATCCGGAACATGATTCCTGACGATCCTTGTCAGTGATTCCTGCAGCAGATATTGTTCTTCTCCGTATAACACATAATTCATTCTCATCACCTAGAGAATATTATAAACGAAACCCGCATAGATTACCATGACTTTTCGACATAACTTCCTGTATATTTTCCTTCATAACAGCCCTTGTCCACCTTATGTAAGTTTTTTCCTATTCTGTCTCATGCTTTGCTCATTCCCACAATCCGTGCAGAATACCGATTGCCCCCTCTGCGCTTACATAATAACTGAAATAGCGGCTGAATCGAATAGAAACAGCACCGTCCCTAGCACTCACCAGCGCAGGGATATTCTCCTGCCTCAAACGCTGCATGATTGTTGTACTGGGATGATGATAGCGGTTGTTTCTTCCGGCAGACACCAGCGCCAGCTGAGGCTGCAGTTCATGCAGAAAGGAAAGGGAGCTGGAGGTATCACTGCCATGATGACCGACCTTCAACACATCAACCGCAAGGTCATAGCGTTGTAAAAGGGCCGCCTCCGCCTCTGTGCCGGCATCCCCCATAAACAGCGCCTTCAGCTGATCTGTCTGCATATAGGTGACAATGCTGTTATCATTGGTATCCTTTCCCTTATAGTCTCTGAGTAAAAACACCAGCGGCAGTCCTTTAATCGGCTCTGCCTTATCCTTATGATCGATGATTCGTGTTACATTCAGCTCCTTGAGCAGTTCCTCCTTTCCACCACTGTGATCGAAGTCATCATGCGTGAGTATCAGGGCATCCAGTCTCTGATAGCCTTTTGCCTTTACAATCGGGACAACCACCTCTTTGGGAATATTGCGGTAGCGACTTCCCATGATATCGATCATAACAGCCCCCTGATGAAACGGCAGCGTTATCAGGGTACAGTCCCCCTGTCCCACATCGATCATCAGCACCTCCCCAAAGGGATCAAACCACGAAGAAAAGGGCGCATACAAGAATAGAAGACACAAAACAGCCAGCGGCTTTTTCTGTGCATAGCTGATATAGCACACAGCTCCCTTCCCCCATAGAAAGAGCCAGAACAGCTGTGGAGTATAGTACAGCGTTATCCCGCACTGCTGAAGTGCATCCAGCAGGTCGGCAAGCCGTGTTGTAAACGCAAACAATGCATCAAAGGAACATGGCACACTCAGCAGACAACTTACATACAAAAACGCATAGACATAGCGAAAAACGGGAAACAGCAGCAACTGCAGGGGATTACAGGACTGAAAAAAGAGAAATTGCATCGGAATAAGCAGCAGCAAGCCGGTGAGACGCCTGCTTCGCCTTCTGACATTGAAAAGTGCGAGCATGCGAAAGCCCAGTGGCAGAAGAAACGCCAGCTCCCATGCCATATAGGGAAACAGCAAAAGAACAGCTGCCATACTGATACCCAGCCGATCCTGCGGATTCCTGCTGTGACAGCATAGCGAAACAAGGCGAAACAGCAGTATGCGAATCAGAGAGGAAGAAAACACGGTGACATGTCCGCATAGTCCCAAAAGCAGCAATGCAATCACAGAGGCATTGGCTTGCGAACAGATCATAAGCAGAAGCTTTTGTAGGCATGCCGCAAGTGTTGCGATATGTAATCCGCTGGAGGTCAGAAAATAGGATACATCCTCCTCATGAATACCATAGAGCAGCATATTGAGCCAGCTGCGCTGCTTCCTGTCCGCTATCCCCTGTACATGTGCATAGAGGGTATGGCGCACTCCGCTTCCCTCCTGCAGAAGCTGATAGCATTGTGCCTGTATCTGATAGCGTATTCCACGCCTCTTCAGCCAGTCAGGAAAATAAAAGCGATGAAAATTATGCAGAGATGTAACTGGAGCATAGGTACCCTTTACCTGTACGATATCATTGAAATTTGCATGCTTTAGCCCATAGACCATGACATCCTGCCCCTGTGTATGAGCAATTGCATAGCCTGCCTTGATTTCCCTGATCTGCAATACGGTATCCGTTGGCATTTCCGGTTCCCGCAGAAGCAGCAGCATCCGCCCCTGCAGCAGGAGCAAAAGCAAAACAAACAGCGGATGTATGCGGTAATGGCTGCGATAATACCATAGCAACCCCAGCATCAGCGCCAGAGAAAACCAGATGGAAATCCAGTGTGCCCACAGCAGAAGCAGACAGCACCATCCGCACAGCAGCCAACTGTTTTTCATAGCGTGATCTGTTCCTTTATTTTCGCAAACAGCTTTTCCTTAATGCCCTTCACCTTCATGATATCCTCGATGGTTTGAAAGGGCTGCTGCGAACGATATGCAATAATACGCTGTGCCATGCTTGGTCCGATTCCCGTAAGCGTCTGCAGCTCCTTTTCCGTAGCGCTGTTGATGGAAATCTTCTTTTGCTCCTGCTGCTTCCCAATAACCAGAACACTGTGATCACTCAAATCCTGTGTCTGATTGATTCCGGACACATCCGCCCCCTTCTTCAATCCGCCTGCTTTTTTCAAAACCTCCCCGGTATCCGCATGAATATCCACCGTATACACACCGGGATGCTTCACCTCACCCTTCACCTCAATCTGTTTTGTTTTACGCTGTGTCGTGGTGAGATTCACCGGTTCATAACGCCCGTAAAAGAGCAGAAGCAAACAACATACAATCAGTACTTTTTTCATATAGACAAACACCTCCACTTATCTATACGAAATTCAGCACGAAAACTCCTAAAAAAAGAACAGAATTTTTTCTGTTCTCTTCCTCTATTTCAAATCGATGACTTTTACCTGGTAAGGCTCCTCCGCTGTTTCAATCTCAACGACATCACCGATTTTGTGATCCATCAATGATGTTGCCAGCGGTGTGATATTGGAAAGCTTTCCATTCAGCGGGTCTGCCTCAATGGAACCAACGATATTGTAGGTTTCCTCTTCATTGGTAGACATGTCCAGAATGGTAATCGTAGAACCCAGTGATACGGTTTTCTTGGTCGCTGCCTTCTTATCCTCGGAAATGATTTCTGCATTCGCAATCATAGCCTCCAGATCGCGGATTCTTGCTTCTACACGCGCCTGACGGTCACGGGCAGCATCATAATCCGCATTCTCGCTAAGGTCACCCTGTGCACGGGCTTCCTGCAGCTCACGGATGACTTCATCACGTACGACATGAATCAGATTATCCTGTTCCTTAAGCAGCTCGTCCAAGCCTTCCTTGGTTACTAAAAATTTCTCATCAGCCATGGTTTCAACTCCTATTCGTCCGCTATTATACCACGTTTTCTGAAATAATACTACTGATTTTCGTAATCAGCAAATCAATGGCAACCACGTTGTGGCCGCCCTCGGGAATGATGACATCCGCATAGCGCTTACTCGGCTCAATAAACAGATTGTGCATATCACGGACAGTGGAGGTATACTGCTCCACCACTGACTCCAGCGTTCTTCCCCGCTCGTTCACATCCCGCAGCAGTCTGCGGATAAAGCGGATATCCGCATCGGTATCCACAAAGATCTTGATATCGCACAGATTACGCAGATCTTCATTCTCCAGTACAAACAGTCCTTCAATAACGACAACATCACTCGGTTCGATTTCCTCAATGACCTCACTTCTGGTATGATGTACAAAATCATACGTAGGCTTACAGATGGGCTGACGCTGTAGCAGCCGCTTCAGCTGCGCCACGAGCAGCTCATTATCAAAGGCGAAGGGATGGTCGTAATTCGTCTTGACACGCTCCTCCATCGTCTTCTCACTTTGATCCTTGTAATAATCGTCCTGACGGATAATCACAACAGAATTTGTATCCTCATAATGCTCCTTCAGCTGTGCGGAAATGGAGGTCTTACCGGAAGCACTTCCTCCCGCAATACCGATCAGTATGGTTTTCTTCATGGTCTTCACCTACTTACGCAGATTATACTTATCGATATTCGCTTCCTGCTCATCCAGCGTTCTTGCATAGTACACCTTACCGTCCCCATAGATATCTGCTACAAAATACAGGTAATCATTCGCTTTTGGATGAAGCACAGCCTGGATTGCCATCGCCCCCGGATTCAGAATCGGTCCAATCGGCAGCCCGGCATTTTTATATGTATTGTATGGAGAGTCAATGTGCGTATTGACCTCGCAGTCCTCACCGGATGTCATATCATCATACAGTGCATAACAAACCGTAACGCTGCTGTCCAGGGTCATTCCCTGCTTCAGACGATTCTGGAAAACACCGGCAATCATTTCCATATCTTCCTTCGTGCTTGCCTCGTATTGTACGATGGAAGCAAATGTGATAACCTCCTGCATGCTCATGCCGCTTTTTTTGATATCAGCCGCATACGGGGCAATCGCTTTCTGGAACTGATCCAGGAAGGTTTCTGTTATCTGCTTAGCTGTCGCATCCTTATGGAAGCTGTAGGTCTCCGGATACAGATAACCCTCAAGCTTCACCTTATACTGTGCATTCAAAATATCCTTGCTTAAAAATGAATATTTTTTCAGCAGCGTGTTCAGATAGGCGTCATCGTTCCACAGTGTGAGCAGTTCCTTGGCCTTGACGCCTGTCTGCTTTTCAATCAGAGCAGCCACATCCTTTGCCCACATACCTTCCTTAAAGGTGATTTTGATATCATCCGCATTCGCCTGCTTGCTGTCATTCAGCGTTTCCAGTATTTTCGGAGTGTCCCACCTTGCATCCAGCTTGAAATTACCGGCCTTGATATCGCTGAGTCCATGGAATTTCATATACAGCTTGGCAACGGTTTTATTACGAATCAGCTCCTGCGTTTGCAGCTTATCCAATACCACCTCACTGGTTTCTCCCGGCTGTACCTGGAAAGAGGTTGGCGTTTCCCTGGAGGCCACCGCCTTCAATCCGGTCTTATAGTATATAAATACGGAAAGTGCTGCCGCAAGTACAATGCACACACTGACGAGGGCAATCAGCACCTTCTTATTCTTCAACTGCTTCTTCATCTTCCTGGAAGGCTCCTATCACTTCTTCAATCATCTGCCATTCCGCATCGCTTTCTACCGGAATAAGATTCCCATCATCATCGTAGGCGGAAGCAAACACTTCTCCCTCCTCTTCCTCAGGATCCATGAATACCACATATTTCTTAGCGTGGTTGTCATCCTCAAAGGTAAACAGAATTTCCATCCGCTTTTCGTTTCCGTTTTCATCTGTCACATACAGACTGCTTGAATCTAACATCGCTTTTTCCTCCTATAAAGGGGCTCTTGCAAGCCCCTAGTTTTTACTGTCAAGATAGCTTTGCAGAATTTGTACTGCCGCCATCTGATCAATGATTTTTTTACGTTTCTTGCGCGATACATCCGCAGAGATTAAAATCTTCTCCGCCGCCACCGTTGTCAGGCGCTCATCCCACAATACCACTTCAAGTCCGAGAGCTTCCAGCTTTTCCTTAAACATCAGGGAAATCTCTCCCCGTATGCCTACATCCCCGTTCATGTGCTTCGGCAGACCGAGAACCGCGGTTTTCACCTGAAATTCCTTTATGTATGGTTGTACCTGCTCGCATGCGGCTTCATAATCATCACTTTCAAAACGGATGGTTTCCACCGGGCGTGCGATCATGCCCAGTGCATCACTCACACTGACACCCAGTGTTTTACTGCCAAGATCCAGACCCAGTATGCGCATCACTTATCTTCTTCCAGGTAAGCTCTTACCAGCTCTTCTATGATCTCATAGCGTTCCACACTCTGAATGATCGTACGTGCATTGTTGTGAGATGAAATATATGCCGGGTCGTTGCTGATCAGATAGCCTGCCAGCTGATTCACTGAATTATACCCTCTCTCGTCCAATGCCTCTTTGACTAAGCGTAATACATGCTTGATATTGTCTCTTTTTAAATCATCCGATTTAAAAGACATGGTTTCCGTGATATCTCTCATAGTATTACCTCCTTTTGTTTTCTTCCTTTATTTTATCCTACTTTATACAAAATTGAAAGCCTTATGACAGCATATTTTTGATTAAATGCAGTGCTTCCTCCACCTTAGAAGCATCTTTTCCGCCGGATTGCGCCATATCCGGACGTCCGCCGCCCTTTCCGTCACAGACAAGAGCCGCTTCACGGACAAGATCACCGCACTTGATACCGCCACTTACAGCAGCCTTATCCGCACCGGCAACAAAGGTGACCTTATCGCCATGGACACTCGCAAGGAAAACAACGCAGTTTTCTCTCTGGGAGCGAATATTGGAAACAATATCCTTCATCGCTTTTGCATCCGCACCATCCATGCGCTCAATCAGCACCTGGCGTCCATTCAGCTCCTGCATATGATTGACAAGATCATTCGCCTTCAAGGCAAACATGGATGCCTGCAACGCCGCAAGCTCCTTCTTCAGCTGTACATTTTCCTCCAAAACAGATGCAACCTTTTCTTCCACCTTGGAAATCCCCTTCAGCTTCAGATCGGACGCAACCGCATGCAGCGTGTCATCCTCCTTCGCGAATTCCGCATAGGCATCATACCCTGTCTTGGCCGTGATACGGCGAATACCGGAGCCGATGCTCTCCTCACTGATGATCTTGCAGACACCGATTTCCTGTGTGTTATTCACATGACAGCCGCCGCAGAATTCCTTGGAAACATCTCCCATGCTGACAACGCGGACAACATCTCCGTATTTTTCATCAAACAGTGCGGTCGCTCCGCTTTTCTTTGCTTCCTCAATCGGCATTTCCACCTTGCTGACCGCATAATGTCCACTGATATACCGGTTTACCAGGCGCTCGATTTCCTTCAGCTGTTCCTCGTTCACCTTTTCAAAATGCGTAAAGTCAAAGCGCAGATATTCCTCACTGACAAAGCTGCCGGCCTGCTGTATATGACTACCCACGATCTGCTTCAAAGCACTCTGTAAAAGATGCGTACAGGAGTGATTGCTCGTAATGATATCGCGCTTTTTCTCATCCACCTGCAGCTTTACTGCATCCCCTACACGCAGCTCGCCTTCCTTAATGATGACATGGGACAAATGCTGCTTATGCGGAGCCTTGATTGTCGTATCCACGACAGCCTGTACACCTTCTGCGCATATCGTACCGCTGTCACCAACCTGACCGCCGCTTTTCGCATAGAAGACCGTTGTATCAAACACCGCATCGCCTTCATCACTGATGGCATCCACCTTCACACCGTCCTGAAACAGTGCAATCACCTTCGCAGAGGTATGGCGCACATCGTAGCCGATGAAGCTGCTCTCCTGCGTGAACTCCATCAGATCAATGGACTGGCTTCCCATGGACTCCGCATCTCCGCGGGCAGCACGGGCACGCTCTCTTTGCTGCTGCATCTCGGCGTCAAAGCCGTCCTTGTCCACTGTATAGCCGCTTTCCTCCGCGATTTCCACAGTCAGCTCCAACGGGAACCCATAGGTATCATACAGCTTAAACGCAGTCTTGCCGTCAATGACACGGCTTTCCTTCATTTCTTCCATTACCTGTAACAGCAGTCTTTCCCCATCTGCCAGTGTTGCATGGAAGCGCTCCTC
This sequence comes from [Clostridium] innocuum, assembly GCA_012317185.1. Lineage (NCBI taxonomy): Bacteria > Bacillati > Bacillota > Clostridia > Eubacteriales > Clostridiaceae > Clostridium > [Clostridium] innocuum. Next base: position 2,509,987 of record CP048838.1, read on the forward strand.
CTCAGCCTTTACAAGACGCGCAATATAATCCAGCTTTTCCTCCATGTACGGATAGAAATCCTTCGTGATATCATAAACGACAGGAACCAGCTTATACATAAATGCTCCCTGAATGTTCAGCTTCTTCGCAAACCGTACTGCACGGCGCAGAACACGGCGCAATACATAGCCTCTGCCCTCATTGGAGAACAGCGCCCCATCTGCCAGCGCAAAGCTTACGGTTCGGATGTGATCGGCAATCACGCGGAATGCCATTTTATGTTGGGCATCTGCATAACGCGCATCGGTATACGCTTCTGTCGCATGAATGATTGGCAGAAACAAGTCTGTATCAAAATTGGTTTCTCCACCCTGTACCAGCGCAACAAGACGTTCCAGTCCCATACCGGTATCAATGTTTTTCTGCGGCAGCTCCTTGTAATCCTTACGGTCAAGCTCCGGCTTACAGTCAAACTGTGAGAACACGACATTCCATACCTCGATGTAGCGATCATTCTCCAGCTCTTCGAAGAACAGACGTTCTCCAAGACCCTCCGGATCATATGCCTCACCGCGGTCATAGAAGATTTCACTGTCCGGTCCGCCCGGACCTTCTCCAATCTCCCAGAAATTATCATCTGTCTTCAAAATGTGGGAAGGATCCACCTTACACACCTCGGTCCAGATCCGGTAAGCATCCGCATCATCCGTATACACGGAAACATATAGCTTCTCCTTTGGAAAACCAATCCATTTCGGACTAGTTAAAAACTCCCATGCAAAAGGAATCGCCTCCTCCTTGAAATAATCTCCGATAGAGAAATTCCCAAGCATTTCAAAGAAGGTATGGTGACGTGCCGTCTTTCCTACATTCTCGATATCATTGGTACGAATGGACTTCTGTGCATTCGCAATCCGATTGTTCTTCGGCTTTTCACTTCCGTCAAAATACTTTTTCAAAGCCGCAACTCCGGCATTGATCCAAAGCAGCGTTGGATCGTTGTGAGGAACCAGGCTTGCTCCTGGCTCAATCATATGTCCCTGACTTTTAAAGTAGTCCAGAAACATCTGACGAATCTGACTTCCTGTCAACTGTTTCATATTTGCATCCTCCTTATAAGCATAAAAAAACGCTCCCGAATCCAGGAACGTATAGTATACGCGGTACCATCCCAGTTCACCCATGTACAGAATTCCACAGGCACACTCACTTACTCTTTTAACGCCAGATACGCGCAGAACTCCAAAGCAGCTTCCATTCTTCACCATGAAAGCTCACACCTGCCGCTTCCTCTCTTGAATGGTTATCCGAATGTACTCCTCTTTTTCATCGTCCTGATGAACGTTATCATTATAACAAAATCCAAAAGACAGTGCAAATCTTTTATCATAATTTAAGCATAATTTAATCATAATTCTCCTCCTGCATCGCCTCATCAAAATCCTGCCAGATATCCTCCCATTCTCCAATCTTATCGCTGGTCTTGGAATGCAGCCAGCTGCGAAAGGCAATCTGTGCAATTGCCGCAAATATCGGTGATAAAATAACACCGACAACCCCAAAGAGAGCTTCGGATAGAAAGATAAAAACAAAGGTTAGGATTGGACGCACATGCATCGTACGGTTGAAAATCATCGGTTGAATGAAATTGGATTCAATCTGCTGTATCGTCCATACGATAGTAAAGGCCAGAAACGGAAAAACCGGATAGCTCAGGGCACCGACAATAGCAATCAGAATCAGACCGAACGTCGCCCCCACATAGGGAAACAGGTTCAGTAATGCAAGAATGACTGCATACAGCAATGCATTGGGAAAGGTAAAGATATAAAGCGTGATACCCACCGTGACAACAATAAACAGGATATCGAGAAAGGTTCCAACCAGATACTGGTATACAATATTACTCATTGTTAGATAAAAGGTGGAAAATTGATGCAGGTTGGGAATCACCTTTTTTGCTGTACGCTTCCAGAAATCCAAATCAATGGATATGAAAAATGCGGTGATGTATGCAATTCCATAATTCGTAGCAGTATGCATCGTATTACGCAAAGAATCGATAACGATAATATAGCCCTCCTGCAAATATTTCTCCTTCAAAGTCTCCAAATTACCGATAGCGATGTGATAGCGATCCAGAAATCCCTCCAGATGTCTCATCCACACCGGCACCACTTCTGCAAAATCCATAACCTGCTTATAAATAATGGGAATCATTCCGATAACAAAGACAGCAAGAACAAGCGCAATTCCAATATATACGAGCATGACGGCAAGCTTTTGAGAAACATGCTGCTGCAAGCGGTCAATCAGAGGCTGCAGCAGAAAGGCAATGACAATCCCCATCAGGACCGGCAGACAGCTTTTATAAATATCAACAATCCAATCATACAGCTGCAGCTGCTTCAACAGTAAAACCAGCAACAGAAAAGCGGCGAGAGGAACAAGCAGCTTCCGGCAGCCACGTGCCAGTGAATCCAGAACATGCGATACTTTCATAAAAGAAAAACCCGCGACGGGGTTAATCCAGATCCATACAATCACACAGGTGATCGTAGGTCTTATGCATTTTTTTCATAACTTTTTTCTTTTTCCTTCTGGATTCACGGCAAAGATCCTCAATGCCCTCTTCCTGACTGTAACCGATATACATACCGACAGCCAGGCCCATCAGGCCTGCGACAACACACTTGTTCATAGTATCACTCCTATCACTGATAGTATGGATACTGTCCTGTCTGTTATCCCATCATTTCTTTTATTTTTTCCTGCAGTGTACTCCTACGCACATGGCGGTCCTCCACGCGCAGCGCATGCAGGAACACCTCCTTATCACCGAGCAGCACCAGACTTCGCTTTGCTCTGGTAACACCGGTGTAAATCAAACGCTTCTGCAGCATATAGCGATAATCCTTTACTATCGGCATAATGACAATTGCATATTCACTGCCCTGTGCCTTGTGGATGGAGGTCGCATAGGCATGCGTGATATTGTAAATCTGTTCCCCGCTGTATTCAACAAGAACACCGTCAAAATCCGCCGTGATGCAGTTTTTCTGATGCACGTTGTCATCGCGGTAGCTGATTTCGATGATTTCTCCGATATCTCCGTTGTACACCTCATCCTCCGGCTGATTCTTCAGCTGCAGAATCTTGTCATGCTCACGGAACAGACGATAGCCTACCTTCAGCTCTTTTTTATATGAATCGGATGGATTCATCATTTTCTGTAGGGCATTGTTCAAAGCATCAATACCGGCAACACCGCCATACATCGGCGCCAGCACCTGTATTTCCTTTGGATCATAGCCCTTGTCCAGTGCATTGGATACCACACTCAGAATCAGATCCCGAACCTCATAATTCTGACAGGGGAAAAATGCGATATCCTTTGCATGGTCCAGAATATCAGCCGAGCCCTCCCGAATCTGGTGTGCCAGTGTCACGACATCACTTCCCTCACTCTGACGGAAAATCTTATTCAGACGTACCAGCGGAAAACAGGCGCTCTCAATCAAATCCTTCAAAACACACCCGCAGCCGACACTGGGCAGCTGATCCTCATCTCCAATCACAACAATTCTTTTCACCATGCGGCAGGCTCTCAACAGGTGATAGAACAGCCACTGATCCACCATGGAAAATTCGTCAATAATCAGTAAATCAGCCTGAATCGGGTCCTTATCGTTCACCAGAAAGGTGTTCGTTTCCAAATCCCACTTCAGCAGGGAGTGAATCGTCGTTGCCGCCGTTGAGCTCAGCTCACTCAGCCGTTTGGCTGCCCGTCCGGTCGGAGCACACAGCGCTATTGTATCGGATGGATAGTAGCGCTGATATAAATCCAGGATACCCTTTACAATCGTCGTTTTTCCGGTTCCCGGTCCGCCTGTCAGAATCAGAAAGGGCTCTTTGAAAAAGGCAGTAATCGCCTCCTTCTGTTTATCTTCATAGCGGATATGAAATTTTTGTTCCATAATCCCGATATCCTCTACATCAAATGAAACTTCCTCTTCTGACTCACGATAAGGAAACCCAGCAAGAAAGGAAGCAATGCCGTTTTGCGCATCATATTGTGTATGATGATATATGCGGCCATCCTCAATCATGATCAGGCGATCCAGCTCCAGCTCCTCCAGATAGGGAGCAATCTCCACAGATGCATCAAATTCCTTACAGAACCGTTTCTGTATCTGTTCCAGCGTTGTATAGGTATCCCCGCTTGCCATACATAAATCCAGCACACAGGATAATATGACAGCCTTGATGCGGTAGGGATGATCCTCCGCAAACGCCAGCTCCTTTGCCAGCTTATCCGCAGTTTTAAAGCCGATCCCGTCGATTTCCTCAATCAGACGGTATGGGTTTTCCTTAACCATGGAAATCATCGCTTCGCCATAGGCAGCCTCCATCTTCATGATGGTTTTGACACTGATTCCCATTCGCGTAAAGAAAACAACAGAGTCATCTGCCTCTTCATGCTCCATGATTCCCTGAATGATGGAGGCACGCTTTCTTGCGTTTAACGTTGTAATCTGTTTCAAAGTCTCCGGATTTTCTTTTATGATTTCGATGGCATCCTCTCCAAGCGCTTCTACGATGGACTTCGCTGTCTGCGCTCCTATTCCGGGAAACAGAGAGCTGGAAAAATAACGGATCAGTGTACTTTCATCGTTCGGCATCATTTTCTCATAGGCCGCAACCTGAAACTGCATTCCATAGCGGGGATGATCCACATAATCCCCATGCAGCTTGTACAGCACATCCTCATTCAGCTCACTGAAATATCCGGTTGCTGTAAAATCTTCTTCATTTGCATCATAGGTAACAAATTTCGCAACGGTATATCCATTGGTATCATTGCGAAAAATTGTATGCAGATGCTTTGCTTTCAATATGATTTCTTCTTCATCCATTCACTTACCTCAGTTATTCTTATAAAAGCATAAAAAGCATGGATATGATATTATTTCCTGCATGTACCATACCGGGTACCAGACAGGAAGAGCTTTTTTCATATCCGTAGGCCAGAACCATTCCGATTCCGGCATATACAAGCAGATAGCTGACATCCACCAGATTTCCTGCAAGAAGTGAATCCACGATATGGATGGACCCAAACAGGATACTGCTGATGATTGCAGCTGTCCAAAATCCGATTCTGCTTCGCAGGCAGGAAAAAGCCCCTGCACGAAACACCGTTTCCTCAATAATCGGCGCAAATACACACGTTGACAAAATTGTCATCAGTGGTAACACTGTACTGGCATTGCGAATCTCTTCCTGATTGACGCTGTTTCCAGTCTGCGTCAAAAGTCCAATCAGCAAAGACAGCAGCATATTTACAGCCAGAATGACCACAATCAGATAGGCACTCATTTTCAGATTCGCCCCTGTATTCCTGCGAAATTTCATCCAGGAATCCCGTAGAACCGGCCACGCAAGCAAGATGGCTACACCGGCAGTAAATACGTAAATCAGGAGCTGCACCCATGGCAGCAGAATCGTTGCCCCAGGTTGAACGGCAAGCGTAATTTTTGTCGCAACGATACGGTATACATACAGATAGCCTGCAAAATAATGCACAAGCAGGGCAAGCATACGCCCAATGGATAAGCTGTAAACAGCTGGTTTAGTTTCCATTATTGACTCTCCCTGCGATACGGTGCTGCAAGCTGATCCCTTCCTTGAATACATCCTCAATCACTCCCCCGCCCAGGCATTCTTCCTTCTGATAAAATACCGCTTCCTGGCCTGCTGTCACAGAGCTGACCATTTGCGGATAGCGCAAAAACACAGTGGTTTCATCTATGAAGCGCAGGATAACATCATTATCCGGCTGCCGGTACCTAAATTTCGCCGTACAAACATAATCCCCCTGCGGCCTTTCAGAGGAGAACCAGTTGACACCGGATACAATGCAGCTATCGGAATGCAGCCAGTCACTTTCACTCCCGTTTGTCACATACAAAATGTTTTTTTGTACATCCTTGCCAACCACAAACCACGGTCCGCGATTGCCTCCAATGCCAAGACCCTTTCGCTGTCCGATCGTATAGTACAACACACCACTGTGTCTTCCAACGACCTCCAGTGTTTCAATATCCATAATATCTCCATCCCGGCTCGGCAAATAGTTCTTTAAAAATTCCTTGAAATTGCGTTCTCCGATAAAGCAGATACCTGTAGAATCCTTTTTCTCTGCAACACTGTTCAACTCCATGCGCTCTGCAATTTCGCGCACCTCTTGCTTTTCCATATGTCCGACGGGAAACATGGAGTGCCGCAGTGCATCCTGCGAAACCTGACAGAGAAAATATGTCTGATCTTTATTATTGTCAGCACCCCTAAGCATGCGGGATTCCTCAGCGCTATGATCCACCTGAGCATAATGACCCGTTGCCAGGGTATCAAAGCCAAGCCTTCTTGCATAGTCCATAAAGGCATCGAACTTTATATACTTATTACACAAAATATCCGGATTTGGTGTTCTTCCTTTCCGATATTCCTCCAGAAAATACGTGAATACATGATCCCAGTATTCCTTTACAAAATCCACGCGAAGCAATGGAAGCCCCAGCTTATCCGCAACCGCCTTGGCATCCAGATAATCCTGTTCCTGCGGACATACATCATCCTGAATCGTAGGATTTCCCATGATATCATTATTTGCAAAGGAATCCCAGTTCCGCATAAACGCACAGGTCACATCATATCCCTGCTCCTTCAGCAGATATGCCGCAACAGCAGAATCTACCCCACCTGATAAACCTAATAACACTT